>NZ_JBVJIJ010000013.1:0-117252 GCF_055586325.1 Dactylosporangium sp. NPDC051087
ACCGTCAACATCTCCGGCTTCTACGTCGAGAACGCCGGGAAGCTGTACCGGGCCTGCGGCAACTGCACGAACTCCTACCAGCGCAACGTCGTCGTCGACAACATCCGCGTGAAGTCGCTGAAGGTCGTCGCCGGCATCAACACCAACTGGGGCGACACCGCCCGCTTCACCCGCGTCACCGTCATCGGCGACAGCTCGCACAACACGATCATCTGCGACAAGTACAAGGGTGTCCCGAAGGGCAGCGAGCCGACCCACATCGGCTCCGGCCCCGACAGCACCAACTGCTTCTACAACCCGAACACCGACGTGATCTGGGCCTGACGGCCGGCGGAGGGGCCCTTCACCGGGCCCCTCCGCGGTTCAGGCGGCGATCGTCTCCCGCCGCGCCGCCGGTGCCGGGGCCGGCCGCTTGCGGCCGAACCACAGCGCCCGGGCCACGACCGACGGGGCGAACAGCGCCGGCGGCGCCTTCATCAGGTTCGCGACCTCCAGGAACCGGCGGCCGACCGCGGCGCTGCGGCCCGACGCGGCCTGGATCCTCGCCACGTAGGCGTTGAGGAAGCGGGTCTTGCCCGTGCGCTCACCCTGGATCTCGGGGTTGGCGAGGTCGGCGCCGACCGCGATGTCCCACGGCACGTCGACGACCTTCGCCGCGCGGGCGTAGAACCGGCGCGGCAGCCCCGCCCGGCCGGCCCGCAGCGCGTCCCGCAGCTCGATCGCCTCCGCCGCCGCGACCGTCATGCCCTGGCCGTAGGCGGGGTTGAAGGCGCAGACGGCGTCCCCGATCGACACCAGGCCGTCCGGGAGCCGGCTCATCCGCTCGTACCGGCGGCGCACGCTCGCCGGCAGCCGCATCCGCAGCGGCGGGCCCAGCGGCTCGGCCGTGCTGAGCAGCTCACGCAACCGCGGGTCGGGCAGCTTCGCGGCGAAGTCCGCGAAGGCGTCGGTGGGCGGTGCCTGGCCCGCGCCGACACCGAGCAGCGTCACCATCCACCGGTCGCCGTCGGCGGCGATCGCGACGGCGCCGAACGGGCGGCCAGCGTTGGGGGAGTTGATGACCGCGGCGTAGTCCTGCGCGCCCGGGACCCGGCGGTAGTCGCGGGACACGTAGACGGTCAGCGGGTCGACGCGCTCCTCGACCGGCCGGTCGAAGCCGAGTGCGGCGAGCCACGTCGGGCCGCGGTTGCCGCGGCCGGTCGCGTCGACGACGAGGTCCGCGGCCACGTCGTGCTCGCCGCCGGCGACGGGCCGGACCTTCGCGCCGGTGACCCGGACCCCGTCGAACAGCAGGCCGGTCGCCTCATGACCGTCCAGGACGACGACCCCGGGCAGGGCGAGGACGTGCCGGCGGACGGCCGCCTCGAGCGTCGGGCGGCTCACGCACAACCCGGCGAGGCCGGACGCGACCCGCGGCATCGGCCGGTCGCCGGTGACCCACACGCAGTCGCGCATGATGTCGACGGGGATCGCACCGGCGGCGGTCAGCTCGCCGGCGATGCCGGGGAAGAGCTCCTCGAGGACCTGGCGGCCACGGGCGAGGAGCCCGTGGGAGTGCTCGCCCTGCGGCACGCCCTTACGGTTGGCGGCGCCGGCGGGAAGGGTGTCACGGTCGAATATGGTGACATTCGCAAATGACTCGCTGAGGACACGCGCGGCGAGCAGCCCGGCCATACTGGCACCGAGCACGACGGCATGACCGGATTTTTCCTCGGGTGACAAGGGAATCCTCCGTTTGAAGTGGCTGGCTGTGCGCAAACCGTAGCCACCGGGTCTGCCCCACGCCGTCTCCAACGGGACTGTCAGGTCGCCGACCGAGCCGTATCAGACCGCCGGGGACCGCCCGAACAGGGAAGACACGGGACACCCGCGGATCTCTCCGGTGTCCCGATGCCCTCGACAGTCGCCGACCCGACCGCAGCCTGCCTCTGGTGCGTCCGCGACGCGTGCCGGCGGGACGGGTGCGGCGACCCGTCCCGCCGGTGATCAGGAAGCGCCGCGGTCAGGCGAGGCGCAGCCAGGCTGACGTGTCGACCGGCAGGCGGCCGCCGGGCAGGTCGCCGCTGGTGAGCAGGACCTCGCCGGCGGGCAGGTCGACCGGGGCGCCGGACAGGTTGACGACGCAGGCGAAGCGGCCGTCGCCGCGGGTGAACGCGAGGACGTCGGCGGGCGCGTCCAGCCACGCCATCGGGCCGTCGCCGAGTCCCGCCAGGTCGCGGCGCATGGCGAGGGCCCGCCGGTACAGGCTGAGCATCGACGACGGGTCGGCGCTCTCCGACTCGACGGTCCACTGTGTCCAGTCGGCGGGCTGCGGGAGCCAGCCGGACGTCCCGACCTCGGCGGCGGTCCAGGGCAGCGGGACGCGGCAGCCGTCACGGCCGGGGTCGGCGCCGCCGGTGCGGGCGAAGATCGGGTCCTGCCGCGCCCCGGCGGGGAGGTCCTCGACCTCGGGCAGGCCGAGCTCCTCGCCCTGGTAGACGTAGACGGAGCCGGGCAGCGCCATGGTGAGCAGCGCGGCGGCGCGGGCCCGGCGGGTGCCGAGCGCCAGGTCGGTGGGGGCGAGGTGCCGGGTCTGGCGCAGGTGGTGCTCGAAGCCGGTCTCGGTCCGACCGTAGCGGGTGACGTGCCGCGTGACGTCGTGGTTGGACAGCACCCAGGTGGCGGGGGCGCCGACCGCGGCGTGCGCCTCGAGGGTCTCGTCGACGCACCGGCGCAGCGCCTTGGCGTCCCACGGGCAGCCGAGGAAGTCGAAGTTGAACGCCGCGTGCAGCTCGTCGGGGCGCAGGTACTGGGCGAAGCGCTGCTGGTCGGCGAGCCAGACCTCGCCGATGAGGGCGCGGCCGCCGGGGTAGCTGTCGGCGACGCGGCGCCAGGCGCGGTAGATGTCGTGGATCTCGTCGCGGTCGTTCCACGGGTGCGGGTCCGGCGGCGACGCGGGGTCGAAGTCGGGCAGCGCGGGGTCCTTGGCGACCATCGCCGCGGAGTCGATGCGGATGCCGTCGACGCCCCGGTCGAACCAGAACCGCAGGACGTCCTCGAACTCCTCGCGGACGACGGGGTTGTCCCAGTTGAAGTCGGGCTGGCCGGCGTCGAACATGTGCAGGTACCACTGCCCGTCGGCGACCTGGGTCCAGGCCGGCCCGCCGAAGATCGAGCCCCAGTCGTTCGGGGGCAGGTCACCGCGGCCGTCGCGGAACCAGAAGCGGTCCCGGAACGACGGATCCACCAGCGCCCGCTGGAACCAGGCGTGCGCGGTCGACGTGTGGTTCGGCACGATGTCGATGATGATCCGGATGCCCCGGGCGTGCGCCTCGTCGATCAGCGCCTCGGCCTCCGCCAGGGTGCCGAACGCCGGGTCGATGTCGCGGTAGTCGGCGACGTCGTAGCCGGCGTCGGCCATCGGCGACGGGAACCACGGGCTGAACCAGATCGCGTCGACCCCCAGGTCCCGCAGATACCCGAGGCGGGCCCGGACCCCGGCCAGGTCGCCCACGCCGTCGCCGTTGTCGTCGGCGAAGGACCGCGGATAGATCTGGTAGATGGCCGCGTCGCGCCACCATCGGGTATCTGCTGTGGACACTGGAGGTCCCCGCTTTCTGCTGGTTGTGAAGGGGTTAGAAGCCGCTGTTGCCCGGGCCACGCACGAGCGTGTAGCCGGTGTTGTTGAGCAGCCCGCCGGACGCGGCGCCGCTGACGGTGACGTAGTTGAAGGTGGCGGAGCCGGCGGCGGAGATCTCGATGCCGTAGGTGCCGGCACCGGCGATCTTCACGTGGTCGAAGGTGACGCCCGAGATGGTCCGCTGCCACGTCATCAGCAGGCCCTGGTACGAGCTGTCGAGGATGTCGACGTCCTTGACCAGCACCGTCGAGGTGATGTCGCGGGCCTCGGCGTACAACCACAGGGCGCCGATCGAGGAGCCCCAGTTGCGCTCGTACCCACCGGTGCGGGTCAGCGTGTTGCGCTGCACGCTCGTCGTCCCGGAGAACGGCTGCGCGCCGTGCCAGGTGCTGATCGCGATGCCGGACGCGGCGTAGACCGTGTCGGAGAACAGGTTGTCCTCGATCCGGTTGCCGTTCCCGCCGTAGATCGCCGCCGTGTTGGCCAGCATCGGCAGGGCGGCGGTGTTGAACGTGAACGCGGAGTTCGTCACCGGCGCGCTGTTGGACCACATGGCCAGGGCGTCGTCGCCGGTGTTGCGCAGGACGCTCTGGTCGACGCGGGTGTTGCGCAGGTCGCCGTTGAGGTTGACGCCGTCGGCGAAGGTGTCCCGGATGCGGACGCCCACCATGTACAGGCCGTCGGTGCCGCTGGACGCCCACAGGCCGACCTTGGTGTGCTCGACCCACAGGTTGTGCAGCAGCGAGCCGGTGCCGAAGTTGCCTTCCAGGGCCGCGTCGAAGTTGGTGTCGTCGCGGTACCGGACGTCCCCGGCGATGGTGAGGTCGGCGATCTGCACCTTCGAGCCGGTGGCGAAGAAGCCGCCCTTGCCGTTGCTGCCGCGGACCGTGGTGTGCCACATGCCTGCGCCGCGGATCGTGACGTTGTCGACGTTGATCCGGGACGTGATGTCCCACGTGCCGGCCGGCAGCCACAGCGTCCGGCCCTGCGACCTCGCCGCGGCGACGGCCGAGTTGAACGCGCCGGTGTCGTCGCCGCCGCCTGCGACCGCGCCGTAGTCGGTGATGGACAGCGAGTTCGCCGGTGCGGTGAACGGCGCCGCGACGACCTCGGTGTCGACGAGGTCGACGGTGATCGGGGTGCCGCCGTCGTTCTGCAGCTTCAGCACCGTGCCCGCCGGGTAGCTGGGCAGCGTGGTGCGGAACTCGTCGAAGAACCGGTGCGGCTCACCGCCGGCCGGGTTGTTGTTGTACGGGTACGCGCCGTACACCCAGCTGTAGGTGGAGGAGACCGGCAGGTCCTTGACCTTCGCGCCGCCGGCGTAGACGGCGAGGTTGGCGCTGGTGCCGGTGCCGGCCGCGTTGTCGGGCACGGACGCCCGCACGACCAGGGAGTTGGTCGGCTTGGTGAGGGTGAACTGGACGTACTTGCCGGCGTTGTCCAGGCGCACCGCGCGCCGGCCGGACGCCTCCGCGGCGACGCTCAGGTAGGCGCGGTCCGGGCCGATCGTGGTGGCGTTGGTGCTGCCGTTCTCCGCCTCGTACTCGGTGTAGGCGACGGTCGCGCCGCGCGCGGCGAGAGCGGTGGAGCCGGCGACGGCGACGTTGTCGAGGGACACGTTGCCGGAGTCGCCGCTGTCGTACTGGTAGCCGATCAGGTTGAGCCCGGCCCGCAGCGGCAGGGTCTGCGCCGCGGTGAGCCAGCCGCTGCCGGCGGCGAGGGAGATCTGGCCGACCTTCACGCCGTTCGCGTAGGTCGACAGCGTCTTCGTGCCGCCGGTGGTGTTGCTGTACCGCAGCGTCGTGGCCGCGTTCCCGGCGGTGGTGACGTTGACGGTACGGATGGCGCGGGCGCCGACGGCGGTGAAGCCGGTCGCGTAGCCGGTGCCGGTGTAGCCGCTGGTCGAGGTCGCGACGGTCGGCCCGCCGGACAGGAACGCGGTCTCCAGCTCGGCACCGCCGGAAGCGGGCGGCTGCGACGGGGTCGGCGACGTGCTGACGGACGCCACGACCAGGTTGTCGAGGTTGACGTTGCCGGAGTCGGTGCTGTCGAAGCGGTAGGCGACGCTGTTCGCGCCGTTGTTCAGCGCGACCGTGTCGGCCCGCGTGCCCCAGGAGTCCCAGTTGGCGGTCGCCGGCAGCGACACCTGCGTGACGCGGGTGCCGTTGACGTACAAGGAGAGCGTCATCGCCGACCCTGTGCCGTTGGCGTAGCGCAGGGTCAGCGACGACGAGCCCGCACCGGACCGGTTGACGGTGAACGTGGTCGCGGCGTTGCCCTTATTGCCGTCGGTGTAGCCGCCGACGAACCCGGAGCCGGTGAATCCACTGTGGTCGGTGGCGACGGCCGTACCGCCGGACAGCGCCGCGGACTCCGCCTCGAGGGTGCCGGCGGGCGGCGCGGCGACGTCGGCGACGACGAGGTTGTCGAGGTTGACGTTGCCGGAGTCGGTGCTGTCGAAGCGGTACGCGACGCTGTTGGTCCCGTTGTTGAGCGTGACGGTGTCGACGCGGGTGCCCCACGAGTCCCAGTTCGCGGTCGCGTTCAGCGACACCTGCGAGACGCGGGTCCCGTTGACGTACAACGACAGGGTCTTGGCGGAGCCCGTGCCGTTGGCGTAGCGGAGGGTGAGCGTGCGCTGCGCCGTACCGGAGACGCCGACGCTGAACGTGGTCCTGGCGTTGCCCTTGTTGCCGTCGACGTAGCCGCCGACGAAACCCGAGCCGGTGTAGCCGGTGTGGTCTGTGGCCGTGGCGGCGCCACCGGCGAGCGCGGCGGACTCGGCCTGGTAGGTGGTGGTGGCGGCCTCGGCGCGCATCGTCGCGGCGAGGGTGATGGACGCCGCCGCGATCAGGGTGGCGGCCCCGATCGCGAGCAGGCGGGATCGTCGGAGCATCGAACCGATCTCCTTAGTGGTGTGAAGAAAAACGGGTGTTGTATCAGCCTTTGAGCGCGCCCGCGGACAGGCCGCTCAAGATGCTGCGTTGGAAGACGGCGAACACGACCACCATCGGGATGCTGGTGATGGCGAGCCCCGCGAACATCTCGTTGGGGGTCACGTAGCCGTTGAACGCCAGGCGGCTCAGCGCGACGCTGATCGTCTGGTGGTCAGGGTCGGGCAGCACGAGCAGCGGCCACAGGAAGTCCTTCCAGGCGCCGATGATCGCGAAGATCGACACCACGGCGAGGACCGGTCGGGACAGCGGCAGCACGATGTGCCAGAGCATGCGCAGCCGCCCGGCGCCGTCGATGCCGGCGGAGTCCAGCAGCTCGTCGGGGATCTGGTCGAAGAACCGCTTGAGGACGTAGATGTTGAACGCGTTCGCCGCGCCCGGCAGCCACAGCGCCCACGGCGTGTTGAGCAGGTTCACGTGCAGCAGCGGCACGTCGGCGACCGTGAGGTAGCTGGGCACCAGCAGCGCCGCCGCGGGCAGCATCAGGCTGGCCAGCATCCCGCCGAGGATCAGCTTGCCGAAGCGGGGCCGCAGCTTCGACAGCGCATACGCCGCGGCGACGTCGACGACGAGCTGGAACAGCCAGCCGCCGATCGCGTAGAACGCCGTATTCAGCAGGTACCGGCCGATGTTGAGCTTCCGCCACGCGTCGAGGTACGTCTCCGGGTGCCAGCTCTGCGGGACGAGGGTCGGCACCGGCTGGGCGAGCTCGACCGGGGTCTTCACCGCGCCGGTGACCATCCAGTACAGCGGGAACACGAACAGCGCGACGAACAGCACCGCGAGGCCCCACAGCACGACCCGGTAGAGCACCCGGTGGCGCTGCAGCTCGCTGTCGGAGATGAGGGATCGCATCATGACTTCCGGGTGAGTCGCAGGTACACGGCGGAGAACGCGCCCAGGACGACGAACAGCAGCACGCTCATCGCGGCGGCCATCCCGAAGTCGTTGTTGACGGTGAACGCGTAGCGGTAGATGAGCACCATCACCGTGATCGAGTCCGGGTTGGTGGTGCCGGTCAGCTGGTACGGCTCGATGAACACCTGCATCGTCGCCACGATCTGCAGCAGGAGCAGCACCAGCAGGATGAAGCGCATCTGCGGCAGCGTCACGTGCCGGATCCGCTTCCAGACGCCGGCGCCGTCGAGCTCCGCGGCCTCGTAGAGCTCACCGGGGATGCTGGCCAGGCCCGCCAGGTACATGATGGTCGCGCCGCCCATGTTGGCCCACGTGCTCACCAGCACCAGCGACACCATCACCATCCGCGGCGACTGCGTCCAGCCCGACTCGGGCAGGTGCAGCGCCGACAGGACCGCGTTGAACAGGCCGTTGCCCGGGTCGTAGAAGTACTGCCAGAGGATGACCGTGACGATCGGCGGCAGCATCACCGGCAGGTACACCGCGAACCGGAAGAACCCCTTCAGGTGCCGCAGCTCGTGCAGGACGATCGCCACCCCGAACGGGACGAGGTAGCCGAACACCAGGGCGAGGCCGGTGAAGTACAGCGTGTTCTTCCACGCCGTCCAGAACAGCGGGTCGTCGAGCACCGCCTGGAAGTTGGCCAGCCCGACCCACTCCGGCTCGGTGACGAAGTTGTCCTGCTGGAACGCCAGGATGATGCCCTTGACGAGCGGCCACCAGCTGAACAGCCCGAAGCAGAGCAGACCCGCCGCCAGGAACGCGTAGGCGGTGGCGTTGTCGGCGATCCGGCGCCTGGTCGCTCCGCCCCGCGCGGCCTCGGTGGTGACAGGCCGCGCGGGACGGGTCGGGGTGATCGTCGCCATCGTTACTTGACTGTCGCCAGGATCTGGTTGACCTGGGTCTCGGCGTCCTTGAGCAGCTGGTCGACGTTGGCGTTCGGGTCGGTGAGGACCTTCAGCATCGCGGTGTCCAGCACGGCGTAGAGCTGCTGCGCGTTCGGCGGCTCGATCTTCAGCGGGACGCCGGCGCTGGCCTTGTTGAACGGCGCGTAGTTGGCGGCCGGCACGTTGGCGTACTTGGTGTTCGCGGCGATCAGCTTCTGCTCCGACCCGCCCGTCCAGATGTTGGGCTCCGGGATGCCGACCGGCTGGTTCTTCTCCTTGTCGAGGGCCTTGTCGGCGTCGACGCGGTCCGGGTTGAGCTTGCGGAACGCGAGCCACTGCAGGCCCGCCTTGATCTTCGCGGGGGACAGGCCGGCCTTGAACATGTAGCCGTCGCCGCCGCCGAGGGTCGCCTTGCCGTCGGGGATGACACCGAGGCCGTAGTCCTCGTACTTGCCCTTGTACTGGTTGACGATGTTGGGCAGGTCGCCGGTGCCGCCGACCATCATGCCGAGCTTGCCCGACGCCATGTGGGTCAGCAGGTCCGCGTACTCCAGGGCCTGCTTCTCGGCCATCGACCTGTCGGTGAAGCGCATGTCCTTGAGCTGCTGCAGGACCTGCTTGCCCTGGGCGTTGTTGAAGCCGGCCTTCCAGGTCTCGCCGTCCTTGACCGCCATCTCGCCACCGACGGAGTACAGCTCCGCGGTGAAGTGCCAGCCGCCGGTGTTGTTCTTGCTGAAGTCGCCGTAGCCGGTGATGCCGTTGCCCAGTGCGGTGATCTTCTTGGCGGCCTCGCGGACCTCGGCCCACGTCGCCGGCGGCTTGTCGGGGTCGAGTCCGGCCTGCTGGAACAGCGTCCGGTTGTAGATCAGGCCGAGGGAGTAGTTGGCCGACGGCAGGCCATAGGTCTTGCCCTTGCCGTCGCTGAAGACCTGCATCAGGACGGGGCGGACGTCCTTGAGCGCCGGGACCTCGCCGAGATACGGCGTGATGTCGGAGACCTGCTTCTTCGCGATCAGGTTCTGCGGGTCGGTGAAGTAGACGTAGAAGACGTCCTCCAGCTGGCCGCCGGCCAGTTTGGCGCTGAACGTCTTCGGGTCCATCTGACCCTCTTTGGCGTCGATCTTGATGTTGGGGTACTTCGCCTCGAAGTCCTTGACGTCCTTCTCGAAGTTCGCGCGGTTGTACTCGTCGGTGGCGGCGGGCATGCCGTTGACGACCAGCGTCACCGGTCCGTCGGCGGCCTCCGGCTCGTCCCCTGTATCGCCGCATGCGGCCAAGAACAGTGACGCTGCGAGGGTCACTGCCGCGGCGGCGCGGAAATGCTTCATGGTGCCTCTCTCTCCACGAGCCAAAGAATCGGGCGGCGGGCCCGAGGGGTGTGGCTTCTTGCTCACGACGTGTGAGGGCCGCGCCGTTGTTCCCGGCGCGTGGAGACGAGAGTAGGGCCATGGACATCAGAAAGTCCATAGCTTCTTGCAATCCAATGCAAGAACCCGCTACTCCGCTTGCGTAGCCTTGCAAATGTAGTTGTTTTCCCAGCTCAGGAGCGGTGCTTCACCGGTCCCGTGGAGTCCCGGACGATGAGCTCCGGGTCGTAGAGCTGCTCGTCGAGGGCGACCTTGCGCCCGTCGATCTGCGCCACGAGCGACGCGACGGCGGCCGCGCCGATGGTCTCGATCGGCTGCCGCAGCGTGGTCAGCGGCGGGTCGGTGTAGGCCATGTACGCCGAGTCGTCGAAGCCGATCACGGACAGGTCGCCGGGCACGTCGAGGCCCTGCTTGCGGGCCGCCCGGATGGCGCCGAGCGCGAGGGCGTCGCTGGCGCACACGACGGCCGTCGCGCCCTGCGCGAGCAGCCCGTTCGTCGCCGCCTGGCCGCCCTCCATCGAGAACATCGTGCGGGTGACCAGCTTGCGCGCCGGCCCCTTGGCCCGGGCCAGGAACTCCTCGACCTTCCGGTCCGACGGGACGTGCCCGGCGGGTCCGACGACGACGCCGATGCGCTGGTGGCCGAGGCTCTGCAGGTGGCTCAGCGCCAGGTCGACGGCCATCGCGTCGTCGACGCCGACCCGCGGGACGTCCCGGTTCTCGTCCGCGGGGTTGATCAGGATGATCGGCAGCTTCCGCCGGCGCAGCGCGTCGGCCTGCTCCGGGCCCGCGTCGGCATAGCTGGCCGCGACGAACACGATGCCCGCGACCTGCCTGGCCAGGAGCATCTCGATGTAGTGCGCCTCGGACACGCCGTCGGACGTGCGCGTGCACAGCACCGGCACGAGACCCTGCCGAAACAGCGCGCCCGCCATCGCCTCCGCATAGGCCGGGAAGATCGGGTTGTGCAAGTCGGGCAGCACCATGCCGACCAGCCGGGCCATCTCGCTGCGGTGCCGGAACGGCCGCTGATAGCCCATCACGTCCAGCGCGGTGAGCACGGAGTCCCTGGTCGCGGCGGCGATGCCGGGCCGGTCGTGCAGCACCCGGCTGACCGTCGCCTCGCTCACGCCGGCGTATTTGGCGACCTTCGACAGTCTCGTGACCACGCCAGCAGTCTAACCATCGGTCATGCAAAAACACCATCCGGTCGTGCAACGATTTGCATAACTGAGGGTAGTCACGAAAGTTGTTACATTGGATCGTGACCTTTCCCGGCCCCGTGCTCGCCGCGCCCATGGCCGGCGGCGCCGGCACCCCGGCCCTCCTCGCCGCGTGCGGCGGCGGCTTCCTCGCCGCCGGCTATCTCACCCCCGGCGCGCTGGCGTCGCGGATCGCGCAGACCAGGGCGGGCGGCACGTGGTTCGGCGTGAACCTCTTCGCTCCGCCCGCCGTCCCGGTCCCGCCCGCCGCCCTGGCGCGCTACGCGGACGAGCTCCGGCCGGAGTTCGCCGTGTACGACCTGACCCCCTCGCCGCCACCGGCGGACGACGACGACCACTGGGCGGCGAAGCTCGACCTGCTGCTCGAGGACCCGGTGCCGGCGGTGAGCTTCACGTTCGGCATCCCGCCGGCGGCGACGGTCACCGCGCTGCGCCGGGTCGGCACCCTCGTCCTGCAGACCGTCACCACCCCGGCCGAGGCGCTCCTCGCGGCGGGTGCCGGCGTCGACGCCCTGGTCGTGCAGTCGTCCTCCGCGGGCGGCCACTCGGCCACCCTGACCCCCGCCGCCGCGCCGTCCCCGGTGCCGCCGTTGTGCCTGCCCGAGCTGGTCGCGGCGGTGCGGGGCGCGGTGTCGCTGCCGGTCGTCGCCGCGGGCGGGATCGCCACTTCGGCGGACGTCGCCGCCGCCCTGCACGCGGGCGCCGCCGCCACCATGGCCGGCACCGCCCTGCTGCGCACCGACGAGGCCGGCACCTCGGCCCCGCACCGGGCCGCCCTCGCCGCCCCGGCCGGCGCCGGCACCGTGGTGACCAGAGCCTTCACGGGACGGCCCGCGCGGGCGTTGCGCAACGGGTTCATCGACCGCCACGACGCGACCGCGCCGCTCGGGTACCCACGGATCCACCACCTGACGGCGCCGCTGCGCAGGGCCGCCGCGGCCGCCGGTGACCTCGACCGGGTCCACCTGTGGGCGGGCACCGGCCACCGGCACGCCGCCACCGGCCCGGCCGCCGCGGTCGTCGCCGCCCTGACCGCCGCGCTGTGACGGCGCCCGGGGCCCGGGCCGGCTACGCGGGGCGGACCAGGCGCGCGGTCAGGTCCGTGGCGGCGACGACCGACCGCAGCGCGTCCGGGTCGCCGCCGTCGAGGCCGAGGGCGGCGGCCCGCGGGTAGGGGCGGACCCGCGCGCCCGCGTCCTCCAGGGCGAGGATCAGGCCGAGCACCCGGCCCTCGACGTCGCCGGTGAGCAGCACCCGGTGCTCGTGCCGCTGGGAGCCGCCGCCGTCGAACGCCTCCTGGAGCACGGCGGCGGTGGAGCGGGTCATCGAGCGGGTGGTGTTCACGCCGGGCGGGGTGGGGGAGTAGACGGGCCAGTACGCGTGCCGTTCGCCGCGGCGCGGCCGGCGGGGATGGCCGGCGCAGTGCCGCAGGAACCCGGCGAGGTCGGTGACGTGGTGGGCGCGGGCCTCGGCGGCGAGCACCGCCCACGTGAACCCGCCGGCGAGCCCCCACGCGGCGCCGTCGAGCTGGTGGGCGCGGGACCAGGCCCGCACGTCGCCGAGCAGCGCCCGGAACACGGGGTCGGCCGCGGGCAGCGCGTCGGCGTCCCGGACGGCGAGGACCGCCCGCAGGTCGGCGTCGTGCAGGGCGGCCAGGTCCAGGTCCGCGGCCGGGTCGACGCTCACCCGCTGCACGTCCACCCCGACGCCGCTGACGACGGCCCGCACCACGGGCACGACGCTCCCGGCGAGCCGCGCGCCGTCCAGCAGCCCCGCGAGGTGCTCCAGGGCGTCCGGCGCCGGCGTCGCCCACACCAGGTCCAGGTCGGTGGACGGCCCGGCGACCCCGAGCCGCACCGAGCCGGCCACGTGCAGCACCCCGGCCGGGTCGACCGCGGCGCAGGTGGCGGCGACGGTGTGCAGCGCGGCCTGGTGCGACGGTGACGGCAGGCCGCTCCACGCGGGCAGGTCCGCGACGGCTGGGTGCGGCGCGACCGGGCCGAGCGGCACGCTGTCGCGGACGGCGAACGGCTCGTCGTCCCGGCGGCTGATGAGGTCCACGGCCGAGACGGTGAACTCGACCGGCTCCCAGTCCGCCTGCCACTGCCGGACCCGCGCGTCGACGTCCGGCCCGGTCAGCTTCGCGACCGTCAGGTGCGGGGTGAACCCGCCGCGGCTGTCCTGCTCGACGCAGCCGGGGAAACGCGCGGCGAGGGCCGCCCGCAGCTCCCGCAGCGGCTCCGGCGGTGACGGCTCCAGCCACACGGTGGTGCTGCCGCGGTGCTTGAACGTGCGGAACTCCGACAACCGGATCCGCACCGGCCCGAGCTCGGCGACGGCCTCCCGGACCGCGGCCGCCGCCCGCGGGAACGCGTCCTCGGGGACGAACCCGTACACCAGGTTGATGTGCGGCATCCAGCGCCGGAACGACGGGTCGTGCGCGGACCGGATCGCCTGGACCGCCGGCCACGCCGCCACCGGCGGGCGCAGGACGAGCGCCGACGTGTGCACGGACGCCGCACCGACCACAGTGGACGGTGCCGCGTCCTGCAGGAGGGCGGTGACGCCGAAGTGGTCGGACACGAACCGGGACCCGTCGAACGGCCGGTCGCCGAAGCGCTCCACGGCGAGCGGCACGAGCCCGCCGGGCGCGCCGGACCGGATGAGGATCCGGTCGAGGCGCCGCGGCAGCCCGGTCCGGGACGCGACCGCCGCGAGCGGGTTGACCGCGGGGTCGAACGTGAACCCGGCGTCGTGCGGGTGCAGCGCCCGCCACGCGTCGGTGTAGCCGGCGACGTCGGGGCGGGTGTCGTCGCCGAAGTTGACGTCGGCGAGGACGACGGCGCCGTCGAGGTCGCCGCGGCCGAGCCGTTCGTCGATGATCCGCAGCTGGTGTTCGCGGCGCTGCTCGGCGCCCGCGGTGTGGTCGCTGGTCAGGTGCGCCGCGACGAACCCGACCCGCCGCCCGTTGAGGCGGGCCGTGCCGAGGATGGTCCGCTTGTACGTGCTGAGCCGGTGCACCTCGAGCGACAGCGGCCACCGGGACAGCAGCACGGTGCCGTAGTCCGCGTCGGGACCCGCCGACACGTGGTAGCCGTCCCGGACCCACGGCGCGGCGAGCAGCGCGTCCCACAGCGCGACCGTCACCTCGTGCAGCGCGACGACGTCGGCGCCGAGCCCGCGCAGGAGCTCGACGCACGCGGGGACGCGCAGCTCGGGGTAGGTGAGGTCCCGGTCGTACGCGTCGGACAGCACGTTGAACGTGGCGACCTGCACGGCGTCGGCCCGCACGTCCGCGGCCGGCGGCGCGGGCACCCACCCGCCGGTGGCCGCGTCGAAACGCAGGCACCCGGCGGCGTCGAACGCCACCCCCCGCCCCGGCGCGGCGACGGCAGGGGCGACGGCCGGGGCGACGGCAGGGGCCGCTGCCGGCGCGTCCCGCAGCGCCGTGAGGTCCGCGGCGGGCGTGTCACCGGTGCCGAACACGAGGTCGACCCGCGCGTGCCGGTCCCAGACGACGAGGTCGCCGGCCTTCACGTACCGCACCCGATGCCACGGCACGTCCCCACCGGCGACGAACAGCGGCAGCGGCGTCTCCCGGATCCCGGTGCCCCGCTCCTCGTAGCCGACGGCGAACCGGGCGGCGTCGAGGGCCGCGTCGAACCGGATCCGGGACACGACGTCCTGCACGGGACGCAGACTCCCGGTCCCTTTCGCCATGCCCGGATCGTAGGCCGCCACGCCACAGGCGCTCCACCGGTTTAGCCGCCGGGCGAAGGCGCCGCCGACCCGGACGGCGACGGCGACGGCGACGGCGACGGCAGTTCGGTGGACTCGGGCGCGGGCGTCGGCGAGGCCTCCGCCGCCGACGGGTCCACGGTCGGCACCGCCGGCACCGCCTCCACCGTCACCTCCGGCAGGTCGAACGTCCACCCGGCGGCCAGCAGCCGCGGGATCAGGATCCGCATCGCCTCCACGGTCTGGCCGCGGTCGCCGCCGCCGTCGTGGACGAGCACGATCGCGCCCGGCGTCAGCTGCCGCTCGATCCGCGACACGATCTCCGCCGCGCCGGGCATCGTCCAGTCGTCGGGGTCGACGGTCCAGCCGATCGGCGTGTGCCGCATGTCGTGGGCGACCTTCGCCGACACGCCCCAGTCGCCGTACGGCGCCCGGAAGTACGTGACGGTCGAGCCGGGCGCGGCGGCGGCGATCGCGGCGTCGGTGGTCGCGATGTCGTCGTGGACCCGCTCGGCGGTGGCGTGCCCGAGCTCGTCGTGGTGGGTGGAGTGGTTGCACAGGGCGTGGCCGTCGGCGACGATCCGGCGGACCTGCGCGGGGTGGTCCGCGACGGCCTCGCCGACGACGCAGAAGGTGCCGCGGATGCCGTACTGGCGCAGCAGGTCCAGCACGGCGGTGGTGTATTGCGACGGGCCGTCGTCGAACGTCAGCGCGAGGGTCCTGCCCGGGTGGGCGGTGCGCAGGACGGGCCGGGCGCCGACGGCGGCGGCCGGGGCGCGGCCGTCGAGGTCGTCGGGGCTGCCGGTCCTGCCGGCGTCGCCGGTGTCGGCGCGCCCGACGTGCGCCGGTGCGGGGAACGCGGCCTCGGCGGTGCCGTGCAGCGCGGCCCGCACGAAGTCCCGCCACAGTCGCGCCGGGAGGGTCTCGCCCTCGATGGGCGCGCCGCCGTCGTCGCGGATCGGGCCGGGCACCAGCCTGCCCATCCAGACGGCGGCGGCGAGCTGCGGGGTGTAGCCGCTCATCCACGCGTCCTGGTTGTCGCCGGTGTCGCCCCACTGCTGGCTGCCGGTGGCGCCGGCGGCGGGCCGCCCGGGGGTGAGGCCGCGGCCGTCGACGACGGCCCGGAGGACGGCGGTGACGTCGGCGGCGACCCGCGGGTCGAGCACCCGCGCGCGGGACGGCGCGGCCCGCCACGCGACCGCCCCGCCTGCGGTCGTCACGGACCCGACGAAGTGGCGTTCGCTGCGGGTACCGGCGGCGGCGAACGTCGCGTAGACCGTGGCGACGTCGGCGACGGACACGGGATAGCGGCCGAGGGCGATGTCGGCGCGGGTGCGGCCGGGACGCGGGTCGCCCTGGACGTCGACGAGCGACGGGTTGCCGCCGTACGCGGGTGCGACACCGAGGTCGAGTGCCACGGCCCGCACCTTGTCGCCGCCGATCCGCCGCGACAGCGCGTAGATCGGGGTGTTCAGCGACCGGACCATCGCCTCCTCGAGGGTGCAGGAGGGGCATTGCGCGCCGCCGCGGTTGGTCAGCGGCACGCCGCCCCGGTCGGCGAACAGCCGCGGCGATCGGCCGTCCCACCGCGACAGGTAGCCGATGCCCTCGCGGAGCCCGGCGGCGAGCGCGACCGCCCGGAACGTCGCCGCCGGCGGGTGCGGCGCGGCCGCGTCGTCGTAGTACCCGCGGCCCTGGTCGCCGCCGTAGTACGCGCGGACGGCGCCGCTGCCCGGGTCGACGGCGACGAGCGCGGCCCGCAGCCCGTCCGGCTGGCCGCGCAGCGCCGCGCCGACGAGGTCGAGGGCGGCGCCCTGCGCGGCCGCGTCGAGGGTGGTGACGACGGTGAGCCCGCCGGTGTGCAGCTGCTGCGCCGTGACGCCGTGCGCGGCGAGCTCCCGCTCGACCCGGTCGACGACGAGCCCGTTCCCGCCCGCCCGCCGCGCCACCGGCAGCACCGGCGGGTAGGCCGGCTGCCCGGCGCCCATCCCGGCGACGACCCACCGCCACCGGTCGAGGGCCTCGCCGGGGTTGACCGCCGGGTCGAAGTACGACGGGTCCTTGACGACGGCGGCGAGCACCGCGCCCTGCGCGCCGTCGAGGTCCTCCGGCGGCATCCCGAAGTACGCGTGCGCGGCGGCGGCGATCCCGTAGGCGCCGCGCCCGTAGTAGATGGTGTTCAGGTAGCGGGCGAGGATCTCGTCCTTGGACACGGCGCGTTCGAGCTTGACGGCCAGCGCGAACTCCCGCGCCTTCCGCCCGGCCGTCACCTGCTGCGTCAGGTAGGCGTTGCGCACGTACTGCTGCGTGATCGTCGACGCGCCCTGCCGGGCGCCGCCGGCGTCGGCGACGACGGCGCGGAACACGCCCCGCACGGAGATGCCCCAGTGGTCGGGGAAGTCGCGGTCCTCGGCGGCGACGAACGCCCGGCGGACCGGCTCGGGGACCGCGGCGAGCGGCACGTCGGTGTGGTCGGTGACGCCGACCCGGGCCAGGACGGTGTGCCCGTCGCGGTAGTACAGCACCGACGCCTGCGGGCCGACCGGGGTGGCCGGCAGGTCCACGGAGGCGATCCAGCCCTCGAGGGCGGCGTCGCCGGCGATCGTGACGAGGACGAGGAGCACGAGCGCCCGGCAGGTGACCCGCAGCCAGGCGCGGGGGCGCCGCTTCAAGAGGTCCATGACGCGGGTCACGCTAGCGGCGCGGCGCCCCCACGCCGATCGTCCGGGTGACGGACCACGGCCCGGGTCGCCCGCCCGGACCCAGGCCGGCGGCCGGTGCGCCGACCGCGACCGGGGTCGCCCGCCCGGGTCCGGCGGCTCGTCGATCCGTCCACCATCCGGGACGACCGGCCCGCGGTCCAGGACGATCGGTCCGCCGTCCCGGGGTGTGCGCCGTTCGGCGTGCACCGGCGGCGGGCTCAGCCGAGACGGACCTCCACGGCGACCGTCGGGCCGTCCACGGTGGTGCGGGCGTCCGGGAACAGGCGGCCCAGCAGGCGCAGCATCGGCGTGTTGTCGGTGAGGACGGCGGCCTCCACGATCTGGTAGTCGAGGGCCTCCGCGACCGTCACCAGGTGCCGCAGCAGGGTCCGGCCGACCCCGCGGCCCTGCGCGGCGTCGACGACCTCGACCGCGACCTCGGCCCGCCCGGACCCGGTCGCGACGAGGTGGCCGATACCCTCGGCGACCCAGCCGCCCGGACCGATCCGCTCGGCGACGAGGACGATCCGGCGGCGTCCGTCCACAGCGGACAGTGCCGCCCGGTTCGCCGGGCTCAGCCGGTGCATCGCCGTGTGGTAGCGCAGGTACCGGGACCGGACGGACAGGCCGTCGAAGACGTCCTGCAGCACGTCGACCTCGCCACGGGCGAGGGGCCTGACACGTAACCGCCGCGCGTCGGGGCGGGACATCACCTCTTGCATACGTCGAGCATCGGCGCGGGCACCGGTGACCCGGATCCGTAGAACTACCGGCGGGCGCCGGTAACCGAGTGTCGGGAATCCGCCCGCCCGCGATAGCATCCGCCGTGGACTCGGTGCTGGCGCGGGCCGTCGCGGCCCTGCACGACGACGGCGACCTGCGCACCGCCCGCACCCTGTTCGAGCAGGCGTGGCAGGAGTCGCCCGGCGACCCGGAGGCGGCGCTCGGCCTGGCCGGGCTGTGGGTGCACGAGCACCGCGACGCGGCCGCCGCCGCCCTCGTCGAGCAGCGCGTCACCCGGGCGCTGACGACCGCGACGGGCCCGGCGGCGATCCGGTTGCGGGCGCGGCTCGCCGCGGAGGCCGGCTACGCCGCCGGCGACCCCGCCAGGATCCTCGCCGTCCTCGACGAGGCCCGCGCCGCCGGGGACCCGGTCGCGCTCGCCGAGACGCTCAGCCTCGCCCACCACTGCCTCCTCGCCCCCGCCCACGCCGGGACCCGGCACCGCCTCGCCCGGGAGCTGCTCGGTGTCGCCGCCGGCACCGGCCGCCGCGGCGACCTGATCATGGGCATGCTGTGGCACACCGCGGACCTGTTCCTCGCCGGTGACCTCCTCGCCGAGCGGCGCCTGAGCGCGCTCGCCGACGCGCTCGCCGAGCGTGACCATCTCGCCGTCGGGTATGTCGCCGCCGCGATGCGGGTGATGCTCAGCATCCGGGCCGGCCGGCTCGAGCACGCCGAGTGGCTCGCCGCGTCCTGCGCCGACCGGGGCCGCGACGCCGGCGACGAGGACACCGACGGCTGGCACGGCGGGCAGCTCATGGCGATCCGCTGGTTCCAGGGCCGGATCACGGAGCTGCTGCCGATGTTCGGCGACCTCGCGCACGCCGCGACGCTCAGCGCCATCGACCGGTCGCCGCTCGCCGGGCTCGCCGTCGCGGCGGCCGCCGCCGGTGACCGGGCCCGCGCCGCCGCCGTCCTCGCCCGCCTCCGCGGCGACGGCCTGGCGACGCTGCCCCGCGGCAGCAGCTGGCTGGTCACCCTCTACGGCGTCGTCGAGGCCGCGCACCTGCTCGGCGACGCCGCCCTCGCCGCGGAGGCCGCCGCGCTGCTCGCCCCGCACGCCCGGCTGCCGATGACGGCGAGCCTCGCCGTCGCCTGTTTCGGCTCGGTCGAGCACGCTCTCGGCGTCGCCGCGCTCACCACCGGCGACCTGGACGCCGCCGTCGCCCACTTCCGGGCGGCGCTGCGCGACAACCGGACGCTCGGGCACCGGCCCGCCGCCCTGTACTCCCTGCGCCGGCTCGCGGAGGCACTGCAGCGCCGCGGCCTGCCCGGCGACGCCGACGCCGCGGCCCGGGACCTGGAGACGGCCGCCGCCGAGGCCGCCGACCTCGACGTCGCGCCCGGCGGGGAGGAGATCCTCGGCCGGGACGCGGAGCGGGCGCGGCTGCTGCAGCTCGCCGCGGAGGCCCGCGACGGGCACAGCCGCGGCGTCGTCGTGCGGGGCGCGCCCGGCATCGGCAAGACCACCCTCCTGGACGACCTCGCCGTCTCCGCGCACGGCTTCCACGTCGTGCGGGCCGCGGGCGTCGAGTTCGAGGCCGACCTGCCGTTCGCGGCGCTCGCCGCGCTGACCCGGCCCCTGCTGCCGCTGCTGGACCGCCTGCCCGGCGGGCAGGCGGCCGCGTTGCGGGCGGCGTTCGGGCTGGACGCCGGATCGGACACCGGATCTGACGGCGGCCCGGACGGCGGCGCCGCCGTGGAGCGGTTCGCGGTCGGCGCCGCGACCCTGTCGCTGCTCGCCGCGGCCGCCGACGAGCGGCCCCTGCTGTGCCTCGTCGACGACGCCCACTGGCTCGACCACTCCTCCGCCGGTGCGCTGCTCTTCGCCACCCGCAGGCTCCTCGCCGAGCGGGTCCTCGTCGTGTTCGCGACCCGCAGCGGCACCGCCTTCACCGCCCCCGGCGCCGCGACCGTCGACCTCGGCGGCCTCGACGGCGAGGCCGGCGCCGCGCTGCTGCGCCGGTGCGGGATCGGCTCCGGCGCCGTCGCCGACCGGCTCCTCACCGCCACCGAAGGCAACCCCCTCGCCCTGCGGGAGCTCGCCGGCGCCCTCACCGACGAGCAGCGCGCCGGCCGCAGCCCCGTCACGGAGCCGCTGCCGACGACGGAGCGGATCGAGCGCGCGTTCACCGACCGGGTCGCCGCCCTCGCCGACGGCGAGCAGGTCGCGCTGCTCGTCTGCGCCGCCGCCGGCACCGGCACTCCGGCGCTGCTCGCGCGGGCGTTCGCCGGGCTCGGCCTGTGGCCGTCGGCGCTGGACGCCGCGACCCGCGCCGGGCTGCTCGTGGACACCGGCGGCACGGTCCGGTTCCGGCATCCGCTGGTCCGTTCCGCCGTCTACCACCGGGCGCTGCCCGGGCAGCGCCGCGAGGTCCACGCCGCGCTCGCCGACGCGTGCGTCACCGCCGACGACGCCGACCGGCGCGCCTGGCACCTGTCGCTGTCGCTCGTCGGCCCCGACGACGCCGTCGCCGACGCCCTCGACGAGACCGCCGGCCGGGCCCGCCGCCGCGGCGGGCTCGTCGCCGAGGCCACCGCCCTGGAACGGGCCGCCGCGTTCACCGCCGCGCCGGAGCCGCGCGGGCAGCGGCTCGCCATGGCCGCCCGCGCCTGGGTCAGCGCCGGCGCCGTCGAGCACGCCGTGACCCTCCTCGACGACGCGCTGCCCCTGGTCACCAGCACCGCCGGCCGGCTGTGGGTGCTGGGCGAGCGGGCCTACCTGGCGATGCTGCGCGGCGACGCCGACGCCGCGTTCGCCGCGATCGTCGCCGAGGTCGACCGCAACGGCGCCGACGTGCCCGAGAAGGCCGCCCGGACGCTGAGCCTGGCGATGAACGGCCCGATGCGCCACCTCGACGTCGCCGGCATGGTCCGGGTCAGCGTCCGCGCCGCCGAGGTCGCCGGCACCGCCCTGCCCGACCCGGACCTGCCGAAGATCGCGATCCGGCTCGCGCACTCCCTCACCCTCGCCGGCGACCCGGAGGGGCCGCTGCTCGCCCGCCGCTGCGTCACCGCCTGCCTCGGCGAGCCGGGCAGTCCCCGGGAGGCCGACGGGTCCGCCGCGGAGCTCGGCGACGTCCTCACCTGGCTGGAGGACCACGCCACCGCCGCGCGGCTGTTCGACCACGACGTCGACGGCGGCCGCCGCCTCGACGACATCTCCCTGCTCGCGTACACGCTGCCGCTGCGGGCCAGGCTGCGGCTGCGCACCGGCGCCGTCACCGCCGCCTACGCCGACGCGCTCGAAGGTGTCGAGCTCGCCGAGGCGATGGGCCTGCCCGTCAACACCGCCGACGCGCTCACCGTCCTCGCCCAGGTCGAGGCCGTCCTGGGCCGCGCCGACGACTGCGCCGGGCACGCCGCCGCCGCGCTCGCGCTCACCCCCGGCAACCTCGGCGTCGAGGTGCACGCACGGTCCGCGCTCGGCGTCGCCGCCCTCGCCGCCGGCCGCCACGACGCCGCCGTCGCCGAGCTCGGCCGCGCCGACGACATCCTGCGCGCCGGTGGTGTCGTCGAGCCGGGGTTCCTGCCGGTCGCCGCCGACCTCGCCGAGGCGCTGGTCAAGACCGGGCAGGCCCGCGCCGCGCACGCCGTCGCCGACCGGCTCGACGCCGCCGTCGCCGCGACCGGCCGCGCCGGCATGGCCGCCGTCGCCGCCCGGGTCCGCGCGGTCCTCGGCGACGACGGCACCGGCTTCGGTCCCGCCCTCGCCGCGTTCGACGGGGTGCCGCTGCCGGTGGAGCTCGGCCGCACCCATCTCGCCCACGGGCAGTGGCTGCGCCGGGCCCGCCGCCGCGGACCGGCCCGCGAGCACCTGACCGCCGCCCTGGACCTGTTCACCGCCGCGGGCGCCGACGCGTTCGCCGAGCAGGCACACGCCGAGCTCACCCCGTCCAGCGGGCGCAGCACCCCCGCCGGGGCGCCGGCCCCCGCGACGGCGCTGGACGGGCTCACCCCGCACGAGTGGCGCATCGCCTACGCCGCCGCGGAGGGCCGCACCAGCCGGGAGATCGCCGACCGGATCGTCCTGTCGGTCCGCACCGTCGACTACCACCTCGGCAACGTGTACCGGAAGCTCGGCATCCGCTCCCGCCGCGAACTCATCCAGCTGCTCGGCGGCCACGACCCCCGCTGACAGGGCTGTTGACAGGGCCGCTGCTACGGTTCCGGGGTGGGCAGTGTGTTCAAGGCCGTGCGGCGGGACCTGCGCGGGTTCCTCGTCGGCCCCGACCCGCCGGTCCGCCCCCGCACCCGCCTCGGCCGGGCCCTGCCCACGATCGGGGTTGTCGTCGCGATCGTCGCCGGGCTCATCACCTACGAGTACCTCCTCGGCAACGGCCCCAGGGTCGGCTCGTTCTTCCTCGTCCTCGACGCCGGTCTCATCGCCGCCCCGATCGGGCTCGTCGCGACCCGGCCGCTGCTCGCGTGGCGGATCGCGTTCCTCGTCGCCGGGTTCGCCGGGCTCACCATCCCGATCGTGCAACGCACCCCGTGGCCGTGGACGCCGACGCAGATGCTGAGCATCCCCGTGGTCCTCGCCGTCGTCGCCGTCCGGCACCGCCGCGGCGTCCTCGTCTGGACCGGGCTGTCCGCGGCGCTGCTCGTCGTGCTGTTCGTCGAGCCCGCCAACATCGCCGGGCTGCTCCTCGCGGTGTTCGCCATCCTCGTCGTCGGTGACCAGGTCCGCCGCCGCCGCGAGGTCCAGGTCGCCCTCGCCGAGGAGGAGGAGCGCACCGAGCTCGCCCAGGCCCGCCGCGCCGTCGCCGAGGAACGCAACCGGATCGCCCGCGAGATGCACGACGTCGTCGCCCACCACATGTCACTGATCGCGGTCCGCGCCGAGACCGCCGTCTACCGCATCGACGACGTCCCGCCCGCGGTCGCCGAGGAGCTCGCCGCGATCGCCGGCACCTCCCGGGAGGCGCTGGTGGAGATGCGCCGGCTCCTCGGCGTGCTGCGCAGCACCGAGACCCCGGCCGTCGAGCCGCAACCGGCCCTCGACGACCTCGCCGGCCTCGTCGCCGACGCCCGCCGGGCCGGGGTCGACGTCACGTTCGAGCCGCTGCCCGGCGCCACCGTCCCGCCCGCCGTCGGGCTCGCCGCGTTCCGCATCGTGCAGGAGGCGCTGAGCAACGCCCGCCGGCACGCCGCCGGCGCCCCCGTCCGGATCAGCCTCGCCCTGAGCCCGTCGGCGCTGGAGCTGTCCGTGCGCAACACCCTGACCGGCGCCGCCGGTGACGCGGCGGGTGACCCTGCCGGTGAGCGGCACGGCCTGCTCGGCATGCGGGAGCGGGCCACCGGCATCGGCGGCACGTTCACCGCCGGACCCGACGCCGGCGACTACGTCGTGCACGCCACACTCCCGCTGGAGGTCGACTCGTGATCCGGGTCCTCATCGTCGACGACCAGGCGATGGTCCGGCAGGGCTTCGCCGCCCTGCTCGCCGCCCAGCCCGACATCGTCGTCGTCGGCGACGCCCCCGACGGCGCGCACGCGGTCACGATGGCCCGCGAGCACTCGCCGGACGTCGTGCTCATGGACGTGCGCATGCCGGTCCTCGACGGCATCCAGGCGACCCGCCGCATCCTGGACACCGACCCGGGCCTGCACCGGCCGAGGGTCGTCATCCTCACCACGTTCGACCTCGACGACTACGTCTTCGAGGCGTTACGCGCCGGCGCGTCCGGGTTCCTGCTCAAGGACGCCCCGGCCGCCGAGCTCGTCAACGCCGTCCGGGTCGTCGCCGCCGGCGACGGGCTGCTCGCCCCGTCGGTGACGCGGCGGCTCATCGAGCAGTTCGCGGCCCGCCCGAAGGCCGCCGCCGGGCACCAGCCGGCCCGGCTCGCCGCCCTCACCCCACGGGAGACGGAGGTGCTGCGGCTCATCGCCCGCGGCCGGTCCAACGCGGAGATCGCCGAGGACCTCGTCGTCGCCGAGCAGACCGTGAAGACCCACGTGAGCCGCGTGCTGACGAAACTCGACCTGCGTGACCGGGCCCAGGCCGTCGTCTTCGCCTACGAGACCGGGGTCGTCAGCGCCGGAGCCTGATCCGGGAGGACCCGTAGTACCCCGGAGGTACGCCGCAGATGGTCCCCCGGAGTGACGATCCGGGCACCGCCGCGCGCCTACCTTCGGCCACATGTTCCGCAGGGTGTTCGTGCTGCCGCTGATCGCGGTCCTCTGGTCGGTGTTCGGCCCGGCGCAGGTGTCCGCCGTCCCACCGGTCCTGCCCGTCCACGACGTACGGTCCGCCGACGGTCTCGCGGTCGAGGTCACCGGCGACCCGTCGGCGGCGGCGACCGTCGTCGTCCTCGTGCCCGGCGCCGGCACCACCGCCGCCAACTTCGACCGGGGCCTCGGCGGCGTCCAGCGCCGCGCCCCCGCCTGGCAGGCCGCCCGGCTCGCCGACGCCGCCGGCCCGGACGTCGCGGTGATCGCGTGGCTCGGCTACCACCCGCCGAAGGGGATCCGGCTCGACGCGGTCCGCGAGGACGTCGCCGCGACCGGGGCCGCCGCGCTGCTGCGGTTCCTGCGGAACGTGCCCGCACCGCGGATCGTGCTCGTCGGGCACAGCTACGGCTCCACCGTCATCGGCCGTGCCGCCGCGCGCCTCGACGCCGGTACCGGCGGCCGCGTCACCGACATCGTCGCCCTCGGCAGCCCCGGGATGGGCGTGGACCGCGCCGCGGACCTGCGCACCACCGCCCGCGTGTGGGCCGGGACCGCCGCCGGCGACTGGACCCGCCGCCTGCCGGGCCTGCGCATCCTCGGCGCCGGCCACGGCACCCACCCCGCCGACCCGGCGTTCGGGGCGCTGCCGCTGCCCGTCGGCGGGGTCACCGGCCACGACGGCTACTTCGTGCCCGGCACCGCCGCCCTGGACGCCCTCGCCGCCATCGCGAACGGAGACCTCGATGCCGCCGCTCGACACGGTCATTAGCTGGTACCGCACGTACGCCGACGACCTGCGCACCGCCCGCGACGAGCAGCGGGAGCTCCTCGCGCAGCGCCCGATGCGGCCCAGGCTCGACGACGTCGAGGCGGAGATCGCCTACCTGACGGTCCGGGCGCTGCGCCCCCGCACGGTGCTGGAGATCGGGTCGGCGCGCGGCTGGTCGACGACGTGGCTGCTGCGCGCCCTGCACGACAACGCCGCCGGCCGCGACGGTCACGGGGTGCTGCACACGTTCGACCTGACCGGCGACGCGACCCGGACCGTCCCGCCGGCCCTCGCCGCCGACCGGTGGCGCTTCACCCGCGGCGACGTCCGCGACGGCCCGCTCCCCGACGACCCCGGGTTCGTCCTCGTCGACGCCGCCCACACGGCGCGGTTCGCCCGCTGGTACACCACGGCGCTGTTCGACCGGCTCCGCCCGGGCGCCGCCGTCGCCGTCCACGACGTGTTCCACGGCCGCCGCCCGTGGCCGGTCAGCGAGGGCGCGGTCGTCCTCGGCTGGCTCCGCCGGCACGGCATCGCCCACCTGACCGCGTCACCGGCCGCCGACCCCGACACCCACGACCGGCTCGTCGGCCTGAAACTGAAGCTGCGGCTCGCCGCACCCGTGCACGCCGCCGCGTCCGGCAACCCGATGCTGTTCGCCTACCTGTAGCCCTGCAACGCCCGCTGCAGCCGTGCCTTCGCGTCCGGCGGGAGGCGGCCGCCGTCGTCGAGGGCTTCGAGCACCACCTGGCGGAACGTCTCGGAGAACTGCGCGTAGTGCGCCGTCACCGGGCGGCTGTGCGCGGACCGGATCGCCTCCAGCAGCGTCGGCGCGTACCGGTACAGCTTCACGACCGTCGCGTCGCGGTACACGATCTCCCGGGTCGCCGCGAACCCGCCACGTTCGAACAGCAGCTGCTGGCTGCGTTCCCCGGTGAGGAACTCGATGAGCGCCCGCGCCGCCCGCGGGTGCCGGCTCTGCTTCGCCACGGCGAGGTTCTGCCCGCCGAGGACGCTCGGCCCGGGCAGTTCCGCGACCCCGAACTCGACGGCCGCGGCGGCGTCGGCGCCGGCGGCGGGCGCCTTCGGGATCAGGGCGCGGTGCGCGACGGGCCAGTTGCGCATGAAGACGAGCCGGCCACCGGCGAACGCCTGCGTCGTCGCGGCCTCGTCGAAGCGCACCGAGTCCGGCAGGACCACCTGCGGCGCGCCGGGCCGCAGCCCGGCCGCGAGCCGGGTGAGGCCCGTCTGCGCCTCGGGGGAGTCGATGACGACGTCGCCGTGCCCGTCGACGACCTCACCACCGGCGCCCCAGATCGCTTCGAGGGCGTTGACGGTGAGCCCTTCGTAGTCGCGCAGCTGCCCGGCCCACCCGGCGGCGGGCCGCGCCGGTGCGGGCTGCGCCGCGGGCCGGGCGAGGACGTCCTGGACGGTGGTGACGAGCTGCGTCCAGGTGGTGGGGGCGGCGGTGACGAGGTCCGTGCGGTAGTAGAGCAGCCCGGCGTCGGTGTTGAACGGCAGCCCCCACAGCTTCCCGTCGTACGTGCACGTGGCGAGCGGCGCGGCGAGGAACCCCGCGACGTCGTGCCCGTCGGGGAATGCCCGGATGTAGCCGCTGGACGCGAACTCGGCGGTCCACGTGACGTCGAGGTTGAAGATGTCGACGCCGCCGCTCTGCCCGGCGCCGCCGCCCTGGGCGCGGGCGGTCATCTCGCTGTGCTGCGCGTCGGCGTCGGCGGCGATCTCCTCGATCCTCGCCGGGTTGTCGGGGTGCAGCGCGTTCCACTGGTCGACCAGCGCCTGCCGCTGGTTGCCGTCGCCGTCGTCGCGGCCGCTGAGGATGACGAGGTCGCCGCGTTCGAGGCCGGGCTCGTGCTCGAGGAGCGGCACGACGTGCTGGGCGGCGAGCGCGGCAACGACGAGCCCGGCGAGGAACCCGGCGAGGAGCCCGGCCCGTCCCCGCATCCGCCGGACGCCGTTCCTGATCCGCCGCACGAACCCGGGCGGCGGCGGGTCGTCGTCCCCGGGCGGCGGTGGCGGGTCGTCATTCCCAGGCGGCGGCGGGTCGTCGTCCGCGGGCGGCGGCGGGTCGTCGTCCGCGGGCGGCGGTCCAGGCGGCGGGTCGTCGCCCGGTGGGGGCGGCGGGTCGTCGGCGGGTGGGGGCGGCGGGTCGTCGGCGGGTGGGGGCGGCGGGTCGTCGGCGGGTGGGGGCGGCGGGTCGCCGGCGGGTGGCGGTCCGGGGCGTGGCGGGTCCTCGTCCGCGGGCGGGGTCGTCATGGTGCGGTGTCGCCTCCCCAGAGCAGGCCGAACAGGGTGACCAGCACGTCGTCGAGGGTGTCGGGGGCCGCGTCGTGGCAGGCGCCGCCGGTCCGCGCGATGACGTCCCGCAACGGCAGCGTGCCGCAGCTCGCCTCACCGATCGCGATGACGAACACCCGCACGCCCTTCCCCCGTACCTGGGCGTCCACTTCGGACGGTGTGAGCCCGCTGGTGTCGTTGCCGTCGGTGAGCACGACGAGACTCGTGATCGCCTCACCGGGGTCGGCGGCGACGTCCCGGACCCCGTCCGCGATCGTCTGCAGCAGCGGCGTGTTCCCCGCGGGCCGTACCCCGGCGAGCGCGTCCGCCGCCGCCTGACCGCGGCCCGCGGCCCGCCCGATCGGCAGCAGCTGCCGGGTGCCGGCGCCGCGCCCGTCGCCGGGGAACACCCGGAGCCCGAACTCGTCGCGGTCGCTCATCAGGTTCAGCGCACCGGTCACGCCCCGCGCGGCCAGCTGCAGCCGGGTCGTGCCGGCCCGGTCGACGGTCGCCGCCATCGAACCGGACGCGTCCAGCGCGAGCAGCACCCGGCCGGGGCGGTGCGCGGCGGCGTATAGGCGCAACGCGTCACCGACGGCGGTGCTCGACGGTGCCCGCCGGTCGAACACCGCGCCCGGGTGCGCGCCGAACTGTTCGGTGAGCGGGTCACCGACCGGGGACAGCCCCGGCGGCCGCAGCCCGGCCCGCACGAGGGCGCGGCGGCCGTCCTCGCCGTCGAGCCACGCGCCGAACCCGGCGGCCGCGGCCGCGGTGCCGGCGGCGGCCCCGTCCCAGGCGAGCCGGACGAACGGGTGGTCCTCGCTGATCGTGTCGGCCGGGTACTGCACGAGCAGCGGCCGCTCCGGCCGCCCCCCGCCGGGGCAGTCGAGGCCCTGGTTGTAGCGGACGGCGGCCTGTTCGGTGGTGACGACCGCGACCGTCGCCCGCGCCGGGCCGTCGTGGCACAGCAGGTCCTGGGCGGTGCCGAGCGGGTAGCCGCCCCGGTCGAGCGCCGTCTCGAGCCGCTGCTCGACACCGCGGGCGGCCGCCGGGGTCGCGCCGAGACTCGTGTACAGCGCCGCCGTGGCGAGCACCCCGGCCGAGGACACCTCCGGGTCGGGGCGCACGACGTCCCAGCCGAGCCGCCCCGCCTCCGTCCACAGCTGCCGCCAGGTCAGCTCGCCCGGCAGCGGGCCGGGCGCGGCGAGGACGACGGGGGACGTGCCGATGCTGCGCTGCTCCGCGATCGGGACGGTGATCCCGAAGCGGGCGGACGCGGCGACGGCCGCCGCGACGTCGAGGGTCGAGTCCGGCAGCCACACGTCGGCGCGGGGCCCGACACGTTGCAGGGCGTCGTTGAGCCAGCCGCTGCCGACCGCCGCCCGGGCACCCGCCGGGGCGGCGCCATACACGTACAGGTCGGCGGTCGGGCAGCCGTGATGGTGTTCGGCGGTCGCGGTCTCGTAGGCGGCCGCGATCCGCCGCGCCGCACCGACCTGCTCGGTGGACGTCATGACCCGCACCGCGGCCGGCTGCGGGCACCCGTACAGGCGGCGGTGCAGCCACTCGTAGGCCACCGGGATGACGAGCCCGGCGGCGACGGCGAGGACGCAGGCGGTCGCGGCGGTGACGACCGTCCGCAGCCGGGTGCGGGTGCGCAGGAACGTCCAGCCGAACCCGGCCCACGTCAGCAGCTGCTCGAACAGGCCGGTGGCGAGGATGCCGGCGGCGCCGCCGATGAACGCCCCGACGACCAGCATCACCCAGCGCCCGGGCGACTCGGGTGTGCCCATCGACAGCTGCTGCAGGGAGATCCCGAGCCCGCCGGAGACGACGACGAGCAGCGACACGACCGGACGCGCCGAACGACGGCCGTCGTTGTCCCCATCGTCGGTCATGCGGGCGGCGCACCCCCTGGCGGTTGACGCCAGTCTATCTCTTGCGCGCCACCGCCGTGGTGTCCGTCACCCGGTCAGGCCGTGCTCGTACGCGTACCGCACCGCCTGCGCCCGGTCCCGCACCCCGGTCTTCGCGAACAGCCGGTTCACGTGCGACTTGACCGTCACCTCGGTCACGAACAGCCGTTTCGCGATCTCCCGGTTCGACAGGCCGGCCGCGATCAGCCCGAGCACCTCCGCCTCCCGCGCCGTCAGCCCGTCAGGCGGCGGCTGCGGCGCCTGTACCGGCCGCGCCCGCTCCCCGGTCGCGGCGGCGACGAGACGCTGCTGGACGACCGGGTCGAGGACGGACTGGCCGGCGGCGGCCGCCCGGACCGCCTGCTCGATCTGCGCCCGTCCCGCGTCCTTCGTCAGGTACCCGAGCGCGCCGGCGCGCATGGCGGCGAGGATGTCGGCGTCGTCGGCGTACGTCGTCAGGACCACCACCCGCGTGCGGGGGTGCTCGGCGCGGATCCGGGCCGTGGCGGTGACCCCGTCACAGCCGGGCATCCGCAGATCCATCAGCACCACGTCGGGGTCGTGCGCGGCGACCAGGTCACACGCCCCGTCGCCGTCGCCGGCGGTGCCGACGACGCGGACGTCGTCGAGGAGACCGAGCAGCACCTCGAGACCTTCCCTGACCACCGTCTGGTCGTCGGCCACCACCACCGTGATCATCCCGGGATCCTCGCATCGACGAGCCAGCCGCCGCCGTCCGGTGCGGCGGTCACGGTCCCCCCGGCGAGCCCGACCCGCTCCCGGATGCCCCGCAGCCCGTGCCCGCCCGTCGGCGGTGCGTGCCGTGCCGCGCCCGCGTCGTTGCGGACCGTGAGCCGCACCTCGCCCGCCCCGTAGGCGAGGCCGATGGCGACGGCGCTGCCCGGCGCGTGCTTGCGGACGTTGGTGAGGGCCTCCTGCGCGGTGCGGAACAGGGCGAGGCCCGGCTCGGCGGCGACGGGCCGCGGGCTGCCGGACACGGTGACGTTCGCGGGTGCCCGCAGGTCGGTGCGGTACCCGTCGGCGAGCGCCCCGACGAGCTCCGCCAGCGGCACCGGGTCGCCGCGCAGCGCGCCGACCGCCCGGCGGGTCTCGGTGAGCCCGTCACGGGCCAGCTGCCCGGCACGCCCGACGAGCACGGCGGCGTCCGCGGCCCGGTCCTTCTCCAGCAGCGCCGCCGCCGTCTCCAGCTGGACGGACAGCGCCGACAGCGAGTGCGCCAGGACGTCGTGGATCTCCCGGGCGACCCTGGCCCGTTCGTCGAGGGCCGCGACGGTCCTCGCCTGCCGGGCCTGCTCGTCCCGCTGCCGGCGTACGACGCCGAGCAGCACCGTCAGGCACACCGACCCGGCCCAGACGAGCACCTCCGCGACGCCGGCGCCCCGCGCCCACAGGATCAGCACGAGACCGCAGGTGGTGACGGCGGTGCCGGCGGCCGCCGCGACGAGGGGCAGCGCGTTGACCGCGACGGTGGCGGCGGCGATCAGATAGCAGGGCGCGTACCCGCGGCCGTCCAGCGCGGTCAGCGTCAGCCCGGCGGCGGCGCACCCCGCGACCGCTGCCGCCTTCGCGGCGCCGTCCAGCACCGTCATCGCCGTCCACGCGACGGCGGCGGCCGCGACCAGGGTCAGGACCACCGCGCCCGGCCGCGGCTCGAGGTGCACCATGGCGGCGCTCAGCAGGACCAGGAACACCACGCTGCGCGCCTGCCGCCACCTGGCGACCGCGGTATCGGTGAACACCGTCCCAGTCTTACCGGTTCACGAGCCGGCGGCCGCCCCGGTTCCCGCCGGGGGCGAACGGGACACCGGTGGCGATGCCGCGCCGGCCGACGACGGCGGCCTCACCGAGGAGGCTCAGCCCGAGCACGAACGGCAGCGCGGCGGCCATGACCGCGGCGTCGGCACCCAGCGCCCGGCCCGCGAGGTCCTCACCGAACCGGACGGCGATCAGCACGACCCACACGACGACGGTCATCGCGGTGTACCGGTACCACAGATGCCCGTCCCGCACGAACACCCGCACCGTGAGACCCCGGACGAGCCCGCCGAAGACGGACAGGACCGCGCCGGCGCCGAGGACCGCCCCGTCGAGGACCGCGTGCGGGACGGTCCCGCCGGTGAACGTCTGCGAGACCGTGTAGCCGCCCCAGGCGACCAGCAGCACCGGCGGCAGGACCAGCCGGCGCGCTTCCAGCGGCTCGCCCGTGAACCGGCGCACCAGCAGGTACAGGACGGCGGCGGTGACCAGCAGGATCGTCGTGAGATTCATGACGGTGACGCTAGATTCCGCACCGGGTGGAGCGCCGCCACCCACGGGTGGAGACCGGGTTGGAATCGCACATGGGAAAGGCCCGGGTCGGCGCGCGACCCGGGCCCCTCCTGGACGGTGCTAGTTGCTGAGGGTCACCGCGAGATCGTCGAGGACGAACGACGTCTGCAGGGACGAGTCCTCACTGCCGCTGAACTTGATCGTCACCGTCTGACCGGCGAACGAGTTCAGGCTGTACGTGCGCAGCACGTACCCGGACGCCTTGTTCAGGTTCGACAGGGTGCCCAGGGTGGACGAGCCGGCCGTGATGGTCAGCTTGTCGTACTGCACGGTGGTGGTCGTCTCGGCCGAGTCGATGTGGATGTAGGCCGTCAGCGTGGCCTTGCACCCGGCCGGGATGGTCACCGACTGCTGGATCGCCTCGGTGTGCGTCGAGCCGTACCCGTCCAGCCACGAGCTGAACGTGCCGCCGTGAGCGGCCTGGCCCTGGCTGGCCCACTGGCCGATGGAGCCGGTGGTGCCGGTCCACGACGAGGCGCCCGACTCGAAGCCCGGGTTGAGCAGCTTCTGGCCGGAGCACGAGCCGGTCGGCGGGTTCGAGGTCGGCGGGTTCGACGTGGTGGGCGGCGGGGTGGTGCCACCGGTGCACGTCGGGTCCCCGGACTGCGCCGGCACGTTGACGGCGTTCCACGCGTTCTTGACCGCGTTGAACTCCGCGCAGCTGCTCGGGTACAGGTTCTTGGCCGCAGTCAGCGTCCAGGTGCGGTACTTCAGGTACGACGACGACGAGGTCTTCATCAGCATCGCGTTGTAGAAGATCTTCGTCGCCTTCTGGATGCCGATGCCGACGAGACCGGTCGAGCCGTTGCACGTGGTGCTGGTCGGCTGCCCATTGGTCGGGTTGGTGCCCTCGGCGAGCAGGTAGAACCAGTGGTTGCCGGGGCCGGCGGCCGCGTGGACCTCCTGCGTCGGCGTGCTGCTGGAGTAGCAGTTGTCGTCACCGGCGAGCGACGGGTTGTACATGTAGCGGATCGGGCCGCTGCCGACGAGGTTGACCTCCTCGCCGACCTGGTAGTCGGCCGGGTCGTTCGCGTTGGCGGCGAACGCCTCGGTCGCCGCGCCGAACACGTCACCCACGAACTCCTGGGTGCCCGCCTTCGAGATACCACCGGGGGTGGTGTCGTCGATGCCGTGACCGACCTCGTGACCCACGACGTCCAGCGAGCTGATCCACTTGCCGGCGGTGTTCTTGCCGATCTGGATCTGGGTGCCGTCGTAGTAGGCGTTCTGGTCGTTCAGGCCGACGCGGATCGGCCAGCCGCCGCCGCTGCCGTTGAACCCGTTGCGGCCCAGCCACGACGAGAGCATCGCGGCCTCCTTCTGGGCCGCGTACAGCGCGTCGACGCAGCCGGTCTCCCGGTCGGTGCCGACACCGGTGCCCCAGACGTCGTCAGAACCCGTGAACGTCGCGTTGCCGGTGGCGTTCTGGCAGCTGATGTTCGTGTAGTTCGGGTCCTTCATGCTGTACGTGCTGCCCGACAGCGTCGTGTTGATCGTGACGTTACCGACGATCCAACCGGTGCCGGTGCCGTGCATGACCCGCTCGGTCTTGTCGAGCACGGCGCCGGTGAGGGCGTCGACCTGCACGGTGAGGCGGCTCGCGCCCTCCGCGCCGGTGCCGTTGAGCGTCGTCTCGTACGCGAGCTTGGCGTTGCCGTCCAAGGTGTAGACGACCAGCCGGGTGCCCTCGACCGCGTTGACGCTCGTCATCAGCTTGCGGGCCGCCGCCTCGGCGTCGGCGGAGCTGATCTTCGCCGACGTCGACAGGCTGCCGATCGCCTTCGTCTGCGACACCGACGTGTACTTCGCCGTGCCGGCCGCGTCCGTGACGACCACGAAGTCACCACCGACGACGGGCAGACCCTTGTAGGTCCGCTCGTAGCCGACGTACTTCGCGTTGCCCGAAGCGACGAACGACTTCTGCACGTACGCGTCGTCGGTGCTGGGCTGCAGCACGCTCGGACGCTGGGACACGAACGTCGCGGCCGACTTGGCCGCGACCGCGTTGGCTGCCTCGACGCCTGTGGGCGCCGGCAGCGGGGGCGAGGCTTGCACGGCTGCGGCGGTGCCGGCTGTTACCAGCCCGACCGCGAGCACTCCGGCCGCTGTAGCGAACCGTGGGGACAGCTTCAAGGGTGCCTTCTTTCCAGGGCGGCGCACGGAACCGGGGGTACAGCTCTTCGGGGGGTGCGCCGGAACCAATCGAGACACGCCAGCGTCGACTCTGGTGCAACGGCCGGCGTGCGCGCGCCGAACGGCCAACCGCAAGCTTCATCGACTCATGGCGATTTCAGGACGATCACACAGCCGGAATCGTCGGGACAAGACTTCATACCCTCTGGGCACCCTTGCCGCCACCCTGTACTTCAATGCCTCTCAACCCGTGAAACACCACCGAAACGGTTTAACTGAATTCACGCCCCCGTCGTTGAATAACTGCAGGTCATTAACTTTTAACTCATCGATGACCTTTGCCGGTCTTGGTCGGATCGCCGCGCCCCGTAAGGTGAGGGGCGATGACGCCAGCAGCCGGCCCTGCCCCCTCGGACCAACCCTCACCGTCCGCCGGGCAGCCGCCCAACAAGATCACAGGCCGCGCAGCCCCGGCATCATCCGTTCCGCCATCCTCCGCTGATGCCGCCGACGGCGGTGAAACGCCTTCGGCCGAACCGGGCGCCGGCACTTCTGGCGAGGCGACCGGGTCGGCCGCGGAGACGCCGATCGAGATGGTGGCCCGGATCGTGGCGGATGCCGGGATCGGCGGCCGCCGCCTGCGACTCGCCCTGGTCCAGCTGGCGACAACCCCGACCACGCTCGACGACCTGATCCGCGAGCACGCCCTCCCTCGCCGGACCGCCGAGCACCTGCTCCGCGCCGCAGGCCCCGACCTGCACACCGCACGCAACGGCGCGCTCCGCCTGCCCGGCGCGTACCGCACCCGCTTCACCACCCCGGTTTCCGGCCCGGCGGATCCGACCTCGCCCTCACCATCAACCATCGCGGGCCAGACGAATCCGAAATATCCGGCCAAACCGATGGCGACCAACCCGCCCGGCGCGTCTGAACACTCCGACGACCTTGCCCCGGCGGCCTCAACAGGCTCAACGAGCCCGGCAACCTCGACCGGCAGCGCGGCCGACTCTGGCGCGACTGGGTCGGGCGAGGCCGGCTCGGGCGTGGCCGGGGCCGGCTCGGCCAGGTCGGGCGCGGCCGGCTCGGGCGTGGCCGGCTCGGGCGTGGGTGGCTCGGGCGTGGCCGGCTCGGGCGTGGGTGGCTCGGGCGTGGCCGGCTCGGGCGTGGGTGGCTCGGGCGTGGCCGGCTCGGGCGTGGGTGAGTCGGGCGTGGGTGGCTCGGGCGTGGCCGGCTCGGGCGTGGGTGAGTTGGGCGTGGGTGGCGCGGGCGTGGGTGGCGCGGGCATGGGTGGGTCGAGCGTGGCCGGCTCGGGTGTGGGTGGCGCGGGCATGGGTGGGACAGGCGTGGCCGGCTCGGGCGCGGCGACCTCGGCAAGCGAGCCGCGCCGGGCGGGCCCATCCGGCATCTCGGACGCGGACCTGATCGCCGACCTGACCCGCCTCATCGCGGACGTCCCCACCGACCGCGCCCTCGACCACGTCTCCGCCACCGCCCAGACCGCCGCGAACCGGGCAAGGTGGCTCGACGAGACGTACGACCTGGCCGGCGCCCACCTCGTCTGCGTCGGCGATCATGACCTGACCTCGCTCGCCGTCCTCGCCGTCCGGTCCGACGTGCGGGTCACGGTCGTGGACGTCGACGAGCGGCTGCTCGAGTTCATCGCGGCCCGGGCGGCGGAGCGCGGGCACGCGGTCGAGTGCTGGCACGCGGACCTGCGGTTCGGCCTGCCGCCGGTGGTCGCCGAGTCCGCGGACCTCGTCTTCACCGACCCGCCCTACACGCCGGAGGGTGTCCAGCTCTTCCTCGGCCGCGGGGCGCAGGCGCTGCGGGACCGGGTCAACGGGCGGCTCGTCATGGCCTACGGCTTCAGCCCGCTCACGCCCGCGCTCGGGGTGAAGGTGCAGCGGGCGGTCCTCGACCTCGACCTCGCCGTCGAAGCCATCCTGCCGTCCTTCAACCGCTACCACGGCGCGCAAGCGGTCGGGTCGGCGAGCGACCTCTATGTCTGCCGGCCGACGGCGCGCACGTGGCAGGTGCTGGAGAAGCGGCTGAGCGGGGCGGCGGTCAACATGTACACCCACGGTGAGCATTCGCTGGAGGGCGAGGCCGTCGGGCGCGGGCCTGCGGAGCTGCTGGCGGCGCCGTTGCGGTCGGTGCCGGACCTGATCGACCTCACCGGCGATCCCGGGCCATGGCTGTTGCGGGTGCTGCTGGCGCTCAATGCTTCTTCCCTGAGCTTACAACTGCCCAACAAATCGCCCGACCTCATCGATGCGAAGAGTCAGGCGGCGCTACGCACCGTTGTCGCCTCGAAGTACACGTTACGTTACCGGCGCAGCACCCCCTCGCCGAAGCTGGCGATCGTGGAGGCGACCGCCGTGCCGGACGGGTCACGGACCGCGGTCGGGTGGCTGCTGCGGCACGCGCACGGGAAGCTCGGCAACGTCCTGCGCGAGGGGCTCGTCAGGCAGGACGGGATGACGAAGAACGAGGCCAGAGCCAAGGTCGCCGAGCTGCTCCGGCCGTCGTGGGCCGATGCCAGGCTGCTCGACCTGCCGCGGCACGACATCGCCGCGCTGGTCGAGACGCTGACCTTGCGGGAGCGCTAGGGCAGGTCGCCGGCCGTGTCAGCCCACAGCTGAATCAGGTCGGCGCCGGGGGAGCGCAGCCACTGCAGCTGTACGCCGTCCATGAGCGCCATGACCCTTCGCGCCGTCGTCTCGGGTGGGACCGGCCCGCCGGCGGCCTTCGCCAGGGCGGTGATCTCGTCGAGTATCCGCTGCTGCCGGGCGACGAAGTACGCGTGCGCGGGGTGGTCGGGCGTGAGCGACTCCGCCTGCAGCACCGCGAACAACCGCACGATCTCCGGCTGCGAAGCGTTCCGCCGCACCACCGCCGCACAAACCTCCCGTAAGGAAGGCGCAGAAGGCCACGATGGCAAGGCGCGGGCGTCCTCGGCGTCCCGGTGTTCGAGGATCGCGATCAGCAGGCCGTCCTTGGACCCCACGTGATGCAGCAGCCCCGGCACCGTGAGGCCGCAGTCGGCCGCGACGTCCTGCATCGACAGGCCCCAGAACCCCCGCTCCGCCACGAGCCGCGTCGCGACGGTGATGATCTGCTGGCGGCGTTCGGCCGCGGGCAGGCGGGTCCGGCCGTGCCGTGCCATCCGGGCCGCCCCTCTTGTCGCATCGAGGTCAGTGACGCTACCTTACCTGGTACCTAATACTTTACAAGTACTCAGTAGTGAAGGGCGAGCAGCCATGGACCTCGAGGAGAAGGCCGCCGTCACCAGCGGCAGCAGCTTCTGGCGCAGCACCGCCGTCACCGGCGTGCCCGACATCATGCTGACCGACGGCCCGCACGGCGTCAGGAAGGCGGCGCCCGGCGGCGGCATCCTCGACAGTGAGCCCGCCACCTGCTTCCCGCCCGCCGTCGCCCTCGGCTCGACCTGGGACCCGCAGCTGGCGAGGAGGGTCGGTGAGGCGCTCGGCGACGAGGCGCGGGCCATGGACGTCCAGGTGCTTCTCGGCCCCGGCATCAACCTCAAGCGCAGCCCGCTCGGCGGCCGCAACTTCGAGTACTTCGCCGAGGACCCGCTGCTCACCGGCATCCTCGCCACCGAATGGGTCAAAGGCCTGCAGAGCCGCGGCGTCGGCGCGTCGCTGAAGCACTTCGCCGTCAACAGCCAGGAGACCGACCGGATGCGGGTCTCCGCCGACGTCGACGAGCGCACGCTGCGCGAGATCTACCTGCGCGCGTTCCAGCGGGTCGTCACGCAGGCGAAGCCGTGGACGGTCATGTGCTCGTACAACCGCGTCAACGGGGTCCTCGCCTCCCAGCACCACTGGCTGCTCACGGAGGTGCTGCGCGGCGAGTGGGGCTACGAGGGTCTCGTCGTGTCCGACTGGGGCGCCGTCGCCGACCGGGTCGAGGCGGTCCGCGCCGGACTCGACCTCACCATGCCCGGCCCCGACCCGGAAGGCGACCGCCGCCTCGTCGAGGCCGTCCGCGGCGGCGACCTCCCCGAGTCCACATTGGACACCGCGGTCCGGCGCGTCGCCGCGCTCGTCGAGAAGGGGCTCGCGGGCCGTACCGGCGCCGCATACGACCAGGCGGAGCACCACGCGTTGGCCCGTGAGGTGGCCGGCCGCGCCGTCGTGCTGCTCAAGAACGAAGGAGACGTCCTGCCGCTCGCCACGGGCGGCAGCACGGTCGCGGTCCTGGGCGAGTACGCGGGGACGCCGCGCTTCCAGGGCGGCGGCAGCTCACAGATCAACCCGACCCGGCTCGACTACGCGCTCGACGCGATCACCGAGCTCGCCGGCGGCGACGTCACCTTCGCCCCCGGCTACGACGACGTCGACGCCGCCGTCGCACTGGCAGGGGAGGCGGCCGTCGCGATCGTGTTCGCCGGCACGGACCGGGAGACGGAGGGCGCCGACCGCGAGTCGCTCGACCTCCCCGCGGCGCACGTCGAGCTCATCGAACGGGTCGCCGCCGCCAACCCGCGCACCGTCGTCGTGCTGTCCAACGGCGCGGTCCTGCGCACCGGCCCGTGGGACGCGGCCGTGCCCGCGATCGTCGAGGGCTGGCTGCTCGGCCAGGCCGGCGGCGGCGCGCTCGCCGACGTCCTGTTCGGCCGGGTCAACCCGTCGGGCCGGCTCACCGAGACGATCCCGCTGCACCTCGCCGACCACCCGTCGCACCTGGACTTCCCCGGCGAGCACGGGCACGTCCGCTACGGCGAGGGCATCCACGTCGGGTACCGCGGCTTCGACGCCCGCGGGCAGCAGGTCGCGTACCCGTTCGGCCACGGCCTCTCCTACACCACCTTCGCCTACGGCCCGGCGTCCGCCGAGGCCACCGCGGCGGGCCTGACGGTGCGGCTCGACGTCACCAACACCGGCGACCGTGACGGCCGCGAGGTCGTGCAGGCATACGTCTCCCTGCCCGGCTCCGCCGTCCGCCGCGCACCCCGGGAGCTCAAGGCGTTCGCCAGTGTCGCGATCCCCGCCGGCGAGACCGTCGCGGTGGAGCTGACGATCGCCCGTGACGACCTCGCCTACTGGGACACCCGCGTGTCCCGCTGGGTCGTCGAGGGCGGCGAGTACCAGGTCGAGATCGGCGCCTCCTCCCGCGACCTGCGGGTCACCGCCACCGCCGCCGTCGGGGGCGACGAGGTCCGGGTCCCGCTGACCGGCGAGTCGACGATCGCGGAATGGCTCAGCGACCCGAAGGGCGCCCAGGCGCTCGGCGAGGTGTTCGCGTCCCTCGCCGGCGGCGGCGAGTCGGGCGTCATGGCGCACACCGTCGCCGACCCGGAGATGCTGACGCTGATGGGCAGCCTGCCCCTGGCCCGGCTCGCGGTCTTCGCCGGTGAGGCGTTCAGCCCGGCCGCGATCGAGAAGCTGGCCGCGTCCGTGAACTAAGGCGTGTTTGGTAGGTGGGGTCGGAGCGAGGCGAGGTCCAGGCGGCGTCTGGGCCCGCCGCAGCCCGGCATCCACTTACCAAACACGCCTTAGAACCGCTTGACGAACCCACGCTGCCAAGGTGTCTCGACGGCGTGCCGGGAGTAGTGCTGCCGCACGTACGCGACGGCCTCACCGGCCGGTACGCCGTCGAGGACCGCCAGGCAGGCGAGCGCTGTCCCGGTCCTGCCGCGCCCGCCGGCGCAGCCGAACTCGACCCGGCCCGTCCGCGCCTCCTCGAGCGCCTCCTCGAGCGCCGCCCGGAGCGCGTCACGGTCCCGCGGCAGCCCGAAGTCCGGCCACCGCACCCACCGCCGCGGCCACGCCGTCGCCGCCGGCTCCCGCCCGAGGGCGTAGACGCCGAGCGTCGGCACCGGGCCGTCGGGGACAGGCTTCGACAACGCCCGCCCCCGTACCGTCAACCCCGACGGCAGCCGCAGCAGCCCCGGCGTGTCCTCCGGCCAGAGCGCGGTCACGGCTTCGGCCGGAAGCTGGCGAACACCAGGTCCAGCGACGGCCTGGCCGCGGCCCAGTCGGCGTCGGTGGTCTGCCAGTAGAACCCGTACGCCTGCTTCGGCGACGTGACCACCCCACGGTTGTTGACGTGCTGCCGCGCCCCCCGCACGAACGTGAACTCCCAGTCCGCCGCGGTCACGAAGTACGGCACCGGCTGGATGTGGATCTCCGCGTACCCGGGGAAGTCGCCCCCGGCCAGCCGCGCGTCCCGCTGCGCCGTCCAGTCCTTCACCGGGTCCGACTTCGGCCGGTCCGTCTGGTCGATGCCCAGGACCCGCCCGTCACCGCGGAAGTACACGATCGACCCCTCCTTCGACCGCCGCCAGCCGGCCGGCACGTACACCGAGAACCCCGACGGGTCGCGGTAGTCGATCCACCCGGCCGGCAACGGCGGCAGCTGCCCCGTCCCACCCGGCTCCTGCGACGGCTCCGAAGAAGGCGGCGCCGACGACCCGGTCCCGGCGGGCTCGCTGGACGCCGCCGCGCTCGGCGACCCGGCCGCCGCACTCGTGGCCGCCGCCGTCGACCCCGCCGAACTGGCCGGCGCCGCGGTCTTGTTGCTGTCGTCCCCACCCTGCCGCACCAGCACCCACGCGAGCAGCACGACGACGACAAGGGCCCCACCGACAGCGGCGAGCACCTTCGCAGGGGGTTTTCCGCGTGTACGACCACCGTCCCCGACCAGCGGCGAAGCCGACCCGTCCGAGACGGATGCCGGACCGCCGGTCGTCCCGGACACTCCACCCGGTGCTACGGGCACAGTGCTGTCCACACCCCGCCCACCACCGGCACCGCCACCGCTCCCGGCCATCTCGGTCTCAGCACCCGCAACCCCGGCCGCCGCGACACCGCCCCCGGCGACGGGCGCCTCGGCATCGGCCCGCTGCTCTGCTGCGGCCTGTGCATCGGCTGCGACCTGTGCTTCAGCGGCCGCCTGCGCTTCGGCTGCGGTCCGTGCTTCTGCTGCCGCCCGCGCCTCGGCCGCCGCCTGTGCCTCGGCCGCCGCCTGTGCTTCGGCTGTCGCCCGGCGTTCGGCTTCTGCGCGCGCCTCGGCTTCGGACCGCGCGTCCTGCGCCGCCTGCCTCGCGGCTTCGGCCTGTGCTTCTGCTGCCGCCTGCGCTTCGGCTGCCGCTTGTGCCTCGGCCTCCGCACGTCGCTTGGCTTCCGCGAGGGCCTCGGCCTCCGCGCGTGCCGCAGCCTCGGCCCGCGCGTCCTCCTCCGCCTGCCTCGCGGCCTCCGCCCGCGCTTGCGCTTCCGCTTCGGCAAGTGCCGCGGCTTCGGCCAGCGCCGCGGCCTCGGCCTGCCTCGCGGCTTCGGCCCGGGCTTCTGCCTCCGCCTGCGCCTCTGCTTCGGCCGCTGCCTGCCGGTCGGCCTCGGCCTGCGCTTCGGCCGCTGCCTGCCTCGCGGCCTCCGCCTGTGCCTCGGCTTCGGCCAGCGCAGCGGCCTCGGCCTGCGCCTGTGCCTCGGCCGCTGCCTGCCGGTCGGCCTCCGCCTGTGCCTCAGCTTCGGCCAGCGCTGCGGCCTCGGCCTGCCTGGCGGCTTCGGCCCGGGCTTCTGCCTCCGCCTGCGCCTCTGCTTCGGCCGCTGCCTGCCGGTCGGCCTCGGCCGGTGCCTCAGCTGCCGCCTGCCGGTCGGCTTCGGCCTGTGCCGCGGCTTCTGCTTCGGCCTGGAGCGCCGGCGCTGCCTCCGGGGTCTCCTCCTGGGCGGTCGCGGCTTCCGGTGCCCGCTGCGCGGGCGGAGCGGCCTGCTCGAAGGCGGGAGGTTCGCTGGCGGTGGGATCGGCGGGAGCTGGACGTACCGTCGCGGCGGCCGCAACCACAGGAAGAGGCTGGACGACCGTCGGCGGGTCCTGGCGGGTGCGGGGCTGGACGACGGTCGGCGGGTCGGCCGGTGCGGGGCGCTGCGCGGGGACGGGCGGCGCGGGCGGCGTCGGAGCCGGGGTCTGTGCCGGAGCCGAACGGCCCCAGCCGCTCAGCCATGACCGGCGGCGACGCTCGGTGGGGGCGACGAGGGCGGCGCGGAGACGTTCCTCGGTCTCGGCGAACCCCGACCTGGCCCGCGGGTCCTTGCGCAGCAGGCCCCGCAGCGCGGGGGCGAGCGCACCGGCGCGCTGTGGCGGGTCGAGCTCGTCCGACGCGAGAGCCATGAGGGTTTCCATGGCGGAGCCGCGCCCGTACGGTGACCGGCCCTCCACCGCCGCGTACAGCGTCGCGCCCAGCGACCACAGGTCACCGGCGGCGCCGGCGGTGCCGTCCCGGGCCCGCTCGGGGGCGATGTACTCGGGCGAGCCGAGGACCAGGCCGGTGCGCGTGACGTGACCGTCGCCCTCGATGCGGGCGATGCCGAAGTCGGTGAGGACGACCCGGCCGTCGTCGCCGAGCAGCACGTTGCCGGGCTTGATGTCGCGGTGGTGGACACCGACGCGGTGCGCCGCCTGCAGCGCGGCGAGGACCGCGAGCCCGATCTCCGCGACCCTGCGCGGGGGGAGCGGCCCGTCGGCGCGCAGCGTCTGGTCCAGCGACCGCGACGGCACGTACTCCATGACGAGCCACGGCTGCCCGTCGAAGGCGAGCACGTCGTACACGCGGACCACATTCGGATGGGTCAGCCTCGCCGCCGCGCGTGCCTCCCGCAGCGTCCGCTCCATCGCGACGTCGCGCGCGCTGTCGAGCAGCTCCGGCGGCAGGATGATCTGCTTCACGGCGACGTCCCGCCCGAGCGTCTCGTCCCGGGCACGCCACACCCTGCCCATCCCGCCCGCCCCGAGTGGTTCAAAAAGGCGATATCGGTCGGCGACGAGGGCGGGCGCGGCGGTCATGCACAAAGGTGTACCCGATCGATCACCCAAGCACGCAATCGGCACACCGCACGGCACCCCTACCGTCGCGAGGATCACGACACGTCCACCCGTGCAACCTCACCCGATCTGTTGACAACCGGACTGCACCCGATCACCTACCGTCATGGGACGGCGGGTTTGCGCGGCTCGGAGGCATTTGTGCACCAGAACGTTCTCGACCTCGGCAGCACGGCGGGGACACTGCTCCTCACCTGCTACGTGATCGGCGGCCTCGTCACCGCCGCGGCCGGCGTCCTGCCCGGCAACCCGCCGAAGCTCCGCCTCCTGTGCCTGACGGTCGGCCTCGCCCTGTCCGGCTGGGCCGCGAAGGTCCTCGTCCTCGGCGGCGTCATCCTCGTCGGGCGCGTCGTCCTGGTGGTGCCCGTGACGCTGACGGTGGCCGCGGTCGCGGGGACGTTCCGCGCGTACAGCCGCCGCCGGACCACCTCGGCCCACCCGTCCCGCCCGCACCCGGTGGCCGCCCGGACGTACACCGAGCCGGCGCCACTGCCCCCGACGTACGTCGCACCGGCGGCGTTCGCCGCCGCTCCGGCTTCGGGGTCTGTGGCTCCGGCTCCGATGTCTGGGGCTCGGGGTGTGGTGGCCGCTGCTCCGGTCCAGGCGTTCACGGGCTCCCCGGAGCAGCTGACGGCTGCGGGTGCCGTGTTCGCAGCGCCGGACCCGGTGTTCACGGCGTCGGACCCGGTGTTCGCTGCTCCGGCTCCCGCCTTTGCCGCAGCAGGTCCGGCGTCCACCGCCGGCGCCGATCGGCGGCCGCTCCACATGCGGGCCGCCGCACAGCCGAGGTTCCACGGGCACGCGATCGCCCCGCCTGCCAAGTTCCCGACACCGCCGCGGTTCGCACCACAGCCACTGCACAACGTCCCGTCGCCGCGCCGCGGACAACCACATCGCCGTGCACGCGGACCACTCAGCGAACCACCTCCGGACGCCGTCATCCCCCCTTCCGTCCCACTCGCTTCCCACCAGGTCAACTCCCGCGCACTTCTCGCAGCCCAACCCGTCGCCCGCGCAGCTGTCGCAGCCCGGCCCGTTGCCCGCGCAGCCGTTCCCCGCGCAGCCGATGCCCGCGCAGCTGTCGCAGCCCGGCCCGTTGCCCGCGCAGCCGTTCCCCGCGCAGCCGATGCCCGCGCAGCTGTCGCAGCTCGACCCGTTGCCCGTGCAGCCCTTCCCTGCCCAGCCGATGCCCGTGCAGCCCTTGCGCGCGCCGGAGTGGGCACGCACGCAGGTCTGGACAGGCGTGCAGGAGCTGCCACCCGCGCACGACCTGTCGCCCGCGCACGACCTGTCGCCCGCGCACGACCTCCAATCCGTGCACGGCCAGCCGAGCGCGCACGACCTGCCGCCCGTGCGCAACTGGCCGCCCGTGCAGGACCACACCCGGTCGCGGCACTCGTCGTGGTCACCGGAACCGGTCGTGGGGCCACGGCGTGCCGTACCGTCGCAGCCCGACGCGACGCCGATGTCAGCGCAGGCCTCCGTGCCGCCGCAGCGGATGGCACTCGCCCTGGTGACCGACCCTTCGCCGTTGCAGCCGTCCGCCGTCCGCGCCCGGCACCGCGCCGCCGGAACGTCCGCCTGACCCGGATCCACCCCCTGACCGCGTCACCGCAGGCCGATCACCTCCCCTGACGTCCTCCACGCCGCGACGACCGGCGGCGGCTCCTGCGCGCTCAGTCACCTCGGCCCGACCCGGCTCCCCTTCCGTGACACGTCACTCCTGGTCGACCACCTTCTCCCCGGCGGGCGGCGGGAACAGCCGGTCGACCAGGTTGTCGACGAGCGTCTCCACCCCGTGCGGCCGCAGCACCTCGGGCATGGTGAGGTCGTCGACGATCAGGCCGAGCATGCCCAGATAGAGCAGCAGCACCGAACCGCTGTCACCGGGCAGGCCCGCGTCGACGTGGAACGCCACATTCGCCTCCAGGTCCGCGGTGAAGAACCTGGTCAGCGTGATGTCGAGCTCAGGCCGGCGGGTCGCCTCCAGCCGCAGCTCCAGTAGGGCCAGATGGCTGCTGCGCTCCTGGCGGGTCCGGTCGAGGAGCTGGTGCATGAGCATCTTCACAAGGTCGCGGGACGGTGCCGCCCGCATCGTCTCCGCCAGCTCCCGCGGGTCGGGGGTGAGTCGCTCCCGGACCCGGAGCATGAGCTGCTCCAGCAGGTCGGCGCGGTTGTCGAAGTAGTTGGACGTGGTGCCCGTCGGCACCTCCGCCCGCTGGTCCACCGCGCGCAGTGTCAGCCCCCGCGACCCCTCGTCTGCCAGGACCTCGATGGCGGCGTCGAGCAGTGCGGTCCGTCTCGTGGGGTTCTGACGCATCGCTGGTCCCTTCTCACCGATCTGGTTGACACCACTGCAATCACAGTACTACATTCAAACCACTTCATCCATAGTACTTCAATATCGAAATGAGTGGCAGACATGCGAAAGCTGACCTACCTCGTGGCCGTCACGCTCGATGGCTTCATCGCGGGACCCGACGGGCAGTTCGACTTCCTCGGCTTCGAGGGCGACTCCGCGGCGGCGATCCTCGCCGACTGGCCCGAGACCATGCCCACGCACGCCCGGGGGCCACTGGGCCTCGAAGGCGTCGCCAACCGGCGGTTCGGCACCGTCGTCATGGGCCGCGGCACCTACGAGCCCGGCCTCGCCATCGGCGTGACGAGCCCATATCAGCACCTGGAGCAGTTCGTCTTCTCCAGAACGCTCACCGACGTCGACCCGACCGTCACGTTCGTGGGCGGGGACACCGACCCCGCCGCGTTCGTGCGCGACCTCAAGCGCCGCGACGGCCTCGACATCTGGCTGTGCGGCGGCGGCAGGCTCGCCGCGCAGCTGGTCGACGAGATCGACGAGCTGATCCTCAAGGTCAATCCGGTCGCGGTGGGCTCCGGTGTGCCGCTCTTCGCCGCCCCGTTCAAACCGATGCCGTTCCGGCGGACGGGCGTGCGCGCGTTCGACACCGGGGTTTCGATCCTGACGTTCGAGCGGGCGGTGCCGGCATGATCCGGGCCGCGACGTCCGACGACATCGACCGGGTCGCGGCCGTCGCCGTCGACGAGCCGATCGGCTGGATCGGCGCCGAGCGCTTCCACGCCGACCTCGCCGCACGGATGTATCGGCCGGAATGGACCTGGATCGCCGAGCGTGACGGGCGGATCGTCGCCCGGGCGCTCTGGTGGGGACTGTCCGGCAGCGCCCATCCGGCCGCCCTCGACTGCCTGAGCACCGACCCGTCGGTGCCCGACCGTGTGGGGCTCGCGGCGCAGCTGCTCCGGGCGGGCATGTCGACGTTCGGCGCAGCGGTGCCCCCGCAGTTCAACGTGTCGCTCGCCGAGGGCTGGCGAGACCACCCCGCGACCGTGGCAGCCGTCGCGTGGCGGCGGGAGGCGGTGCTCGCCGTGGGGCTGACCGACGAGGTCGAGCGGCTGCGGTTCGAGTGGACGCCCGAGTCGTCCGCTCCACGTGGTTCGGCCGTCCCACCCGACCCCGCCACCGGCGGACCGGGGAGCGACGGCACGGCGGCAGGCGACGGCGGGACGGGCGGGCGTCTGGTGTTCAGAGAAGGGCGCGACGACGAGTTTCTCGACCTGTTCCGCAGGGTCGCGGCCGGCAGCCTCGACGCGCAGACCCGGCGGAGCGTGGCCGCGGACGGGGCGGACGCCACGGCACGAGCCGACCTGGAGTTCTATCTCGGATGCCCGGGGGAGCGTGCGTGGTGGCGGGTCGCCGAGACGCCGGGTGGGGAGGTGGTGGGGCTGGCGGTGCCGTCGGCTACGCCGTACCACCGCAATGTGGGCTATCTCGGTGTCGTGCCCGAGATGCGCGGCCACGGGTATGTCGGCGACATCCTCGCCGAGATCACGCGAGTCCACGCGGCGGACGGGGCACGGGTGATCACGGCGACGACGGACACGGGCAACGCGCCGATGGCCGCGGCGTTCCGGCGGGGAGGGTATCGGGTCAGCGAGATCAGGCTGGTCTACACGGCGCCGCCGGTGGGACAGCCGGCCGGGTGAGCTGCGGGTGCGGTCAAGTCAGCGCGACGTCAGCGGCGTTTCAGGGTGCCGACGCATCCTTTCCGGCATGAGCTCATCACCGCAGGCGCGGACCGTCTTCGTCGGCACGCCGGCGTTCCTCGGACGGATCGACGGCGTGACCCGCTGCGCGTTCTGGACCGGCGAGCCCGTCGAGCACGAGTTCGACCCGGCCAGGCTGATCAGCGTGGACCTGGCGAGGACACCGTCGGCGGCCGCGGCGAAGGAGATCAGCTGGGCGGACGTCGACGTCGACGACTGCTTCAGCGGACCGGACGGCGACACCGGCGGCTCGACGCTCGGGCCCGCATGGCCCGAGCTGCAGCTGACCGGTGTCGTCTACCTGGCCGTGGACTTCGTCGACCGGCTGCCGGTCGCGCTGCGGCCGTCGCCGGGGGCCGGCGGGTTCGCGGGTGAGCCGTATGAGTGCCAGTCCGTCGTGTACTGGCCGGACACCGCCGACCCGAGAGCCGGCAACCGGTATGCGGGACACTGCGCGGACGTCCTCGAGCAGCGGGGCACACTCGCGCGGGTCGCCGTGTACCCGCCGGGCCGGTCCACAGATCCGGGGACGTCGCCGGTCACGATGTGGCTGGACCTCGCCTCCCCGGAGCACTGCGACGCGGGCCCGGGCAGCCTCACCGAGGTCGGCGGGGACGTCACGCGTGGCGCCCTGTTCCTGATCGCCGGCCATGTCCATTCCTCTTCGACAGATGACAGGAGCATCGAATGACGACCCACCGCCCGTTACGCACGACCGTGCTCGTCGGCGCGATCGGACCGAAGATCCCGCCGTGGGCGGGGCCCACCCGGGCCGCGTCGCACGTGCGCGCCGCCGGATCGCCGGCCGGCCAGGCCGGGCCTGGGACCGGCACACTGACGACGTCCGTCCGGCATCGTGCGCTGACGACGCCGACCCGGTCCCGCACGCTGGCCGGCCCCGCCCGCCACCACGCGCCGGCGACCTCTGCCCGCGCCGGTGCGCTGCAGCCCATCAAGTGGCCCGACGCGCTGGGCGACTGACACCGAGCCGCTGACCACAAGCTCACGGCCACCGAGTCCGCCGGCCACCGAGTCCGCCGGCCACCGAGTCCGCCGGCCACCGAGTCCGCCGGCCACCGAGTCCGCCGGCCACCGAGTCCACCGGCCACCGAATCCACCGGCCACCGAACCTGCCGACCACTGAGCCGCCGGCCGCCGCGTCGTCGAGCGACGCCCGTGCAGGGGGCGGGTCGTCGACCGTTGCGTCGTGGATGGGAGATCGCCGCCCACCGCGTCGTCGCGGCGCAGCTGGCCCCGGAATGCCACGTCGTCGAACGGCTGGCGTTGCGGCGGTGTGTTGTCGGACGTCGCGGTGAAGGGCGAGCGTTTCAGTGGTGTGCCGTTGGACGTGTGCCGTTGCAAGGGTGTGCGTTGCGGCGGTGCGCTGTCGGGCAACGCGGTAAGAGGCGAGCGTTCCAGCGGCGTGCCGTTGGACGCGCACCCTTGCAGGAGCGGACCTTGCGGTGGGCGAGCCGTTGAACGCTGCGTCGATGAAGGGCGAGCCTGCAGACGGCGAGCCGCTGGGCGTCGCGCCGTTGAAGGCTGCGGTGGTGAGCTGTCGAGCGCTGTGTCGTTGAAATACCCCCCCGCAACGGAAGCCGTTGTGTCGTTGACGGGAGATGGTGGGCCGCTGGACGCTGCTGCGCCGGGAGCGGCAGGCATTGCGGCGGTGAGCCCGTCGGAGGCCTCGTCGGCGAGGCGGAGGGTTGTCGAGGATCGCGTCGTGGAGAGGAGAGTCGAGGATCGCGTCGTGGAGAGGAGAGGAGAGGAGGGAGAGGCGTTGAGCGCGGGGTTGGCGGGTGTCGCGTCGTTGAATGTTGCCTCGCCGGACTGTGCCGAGGCGTTCTTCGCCGGTCGGGTGGTGCGGTGCGGGGTGCTGCACCACGCGGCGTCGCTCGGTGAGCTGCGGGACGTGCTCACGTCGGTCGAGTGGCCGCAGGGGCCGGTGCACCTGGACCTGATCGGGCATTCGACGCGGGGGCATCGGTTGTTGCGGCTCGGGCGTACGCCGATCGACATGCTCGACCGTGGCGTCGCGCGGTTCTTCGCCGGGCTCGCCGCGGACAGGGTGCTGGAGCGGCACGACGTGGTGGCGGTCCGGCTCCTCGGCTGTCAGACGGCGGTGACCGATCCGGGTCGCCGCACGCTGAGGATGTTGTCGCGGGTGCTGGGGGTCGCCGCGTACGGCACCCTCGTCCCCCTCTTGAAGAGCCACTCCGGCGCGGCGGGGTTGTCGCCCAGGTTCGCGCACGTGCTCGCCTCCGGCTGGACGCCCACCGATCGATGAAGCCCCCGCCCCTGAGCCGGGAGTCTCCCGGCTCAGGGGAAGACGAACAAAAGGTCAGACAGCGGCGGCCAGGGCCAGCGCGAATCTGCCCTCGCGGTCGGTCCACCAGTGGCGCAGGGCGAAGCCGGCCGACGAGAGCTCCGCGGTCAGCCCGTCCTGGTGGAACTTGGCGGAGACCTCGGTGCGCAGTTCCTCGCCGTCGGTGAAGTCGACCGTCAGGTCCAGGGCGGCGATGTGCACGCGTTGGGCGCCGGTGGCGCGCAGGCGCATCTCGATCCATTCGTTGGCGGGGTCCCAGAGGGCCACGTGGGAGAAGGCGGCGACGTCGAAGTCGGCGTCGAGGGTGCGGTTGAGGACGTGCAGGACGTTGCGGTTGAACTCGGCGGTGACGCCGGCGGTGTCGTCGTAGGCGGGGACGAGGACGGACGGTGATTTCACGAGGTCGGCGCCGAGGAGGAACCATTCGCCGGGGGAGAGGCGGGCGCGCAGCGCGGCGAGGAAGGGCGCGCGTTCGGCGGGGGTGAAGTTGCCGATCGTGCCGCCGAGGAAGGCGACCAGCCGGTCGCCGTTGTCGGGCAGGGCCTCCAGGTGGTTGACGAAGTCGGCGACGATGCCGTGGATGTGCAGGTCCGGGTAGTCGCCGCGGAGGGTGGTGACGGCGTCGCGGAGGGCGGACGCGGAGACGTCGAGCGGGGCGAACGAGCCGAGCGTCCCGGCGTCGCGCAGCGCGGTCAGCAGCAGGCGGGTCTTCTCCGAGGAACCGGAGCCGAGCTCGACCAGGGTCTTCGCGCCGGTGACGCGGGCGATCTGCGCGGCGCGGTCGGTGAGGATCTCGCGTTCGGCGCGGGTCGGGTAGTACTCGGGCAGGCGGGTGATCTCCTCGAACAGTTCGCTGCCGCGGGCGTCGTAGAAGTACTTCGGCGGGAGGGTCTTCGGGGTGGCGGTGAGTCCCGCCCGGGCGTCGGCGCGCAGGGCGGCGGTGAGGTCGGTGTCGAGCAGGTACACGTCGAGGTCGGGATCCTGCAGGGTCACGAGAAAACACCTTCCGATATGCGCACCGCGGACGGGTCCGCGACGAGCAGCGAATGGTCGGGGACGGGCCGCCAGGCCGGGTCGTCGTCGAGCGGCTCGGACGCGACCAGGGCCGCCCCGCCGGCGGTGGACACGGACAGCGCGTGGCCGTACGTGGTGGCGGCGATCGACCGGCCGTCGGTGAGCAGCAGGTTGAGCCGCGACCCGGGCGCGGCCGCGGCGACCGACGAGACGACCGAGGACAGCGCGGAGGCCGCGGATCCGCCGGTACGAAGGTGCTCCCGCACCAGTGCCCACAGCAGCGCGGCGTCCGTCGGCGCGTCCAGGGTCATCAGGTCGCGGACCGGGAGCCGGGATGCGAGGTCGGTGACCGCGTCGGGCCAGCCGACGATCTTGCCGTTGTGGCTGAACAGCCAGGAACCGTCGGAGAAGGGCGCGGCCGCGGACTCGTTGACCGGCATCCCGACCGTCGCGGAGCGCACGGCGGCCAGGACCGCGCCCGAGGACACGGAGGCGGCCAGCGACGGCAGCGCCGGATCGGTCCACAGTGGACGGGCCGACCGGTACACCACCGGCCCGGGGAACCAGCCGAGCCCGAAGCCGTCCGCGTTGATGGTGCCGCCACGGCGCATGTCGCGCGGCGCCCACGACTGGTGGCACAGGCCGTGCGGCGGGTCGAACAGCAGGCGCGACAGCGGGACCGGCGGGCCCACGTACGCCAGGTGCCGGCACACTAGGCGGACTCCGGGAAGGAACGGGCGGTGCGGAAGCCGCTGAAGATCTGGCGGCGGATCGGGTGGTCCCAGTTGCGGAACGTGCCCCGGCACGCGGCCCGGTCGGTGCCGAACGAGCCGCCGCGCAGCATCTTGTAGTCGCCGCCGAAGAACACCTCGGAGTACTCGCGGTACGGGAACGCGCTGAAACCCGGGTAGGGCAGGAAGCCGCTGTCGACCCACTCCCACACGTCGCCGACGAGCTGGTGGACGCCGAGCGGTGACGCGCCGTCCGGGTAGGCGCCGACGGCGGCCGGCGCGAGGTGCCGCTGGCCCAGGTTGGCGTGGCGGGACGTCGGATCCTCGTCGCCCCAGGGGTACCGGCGGGAACGGCCCGACGCGGGATCGTGCCGCGCCGCCTTCTCCCACTCCGCCTCCGTCGGCAGCCGGCGCCCGGCCCACGCCGCGTACGCCTGCGCCTCGTGGAAGCAGACGTGCACGACCGGGGCGTCCGGCACGACCGGCGCGGTCCGGCCGAAGGTGGTCGCGGCGAAGCCGTCGCCGTCGCGGGTCCAGTGCAGCGGCGCCGACAGCCCGGCCGTGACGCGGTGCCGCCAGCCCACCGGCGTCCACCAGCGTTCGTCGTCGTAGCCGCCGTCGAGGATGAACGCCGCGTACCGCTCGTTCGTGACCGGCGCGGCGTCGATCCAGTACGCGGGGAGCTCGACGCGGTGCGCGGGCCGTTCGTTGTCCAGCGCCCATGCCTCGGTCGACGTGCCCATGTCGAACCCACCGGCGGGGACGAGCACCTCACCGCCGACCGTGACCCGCGCGGCGGGCGGCGGGTCGGCGGACAGCACCGGCGGCCCGGCCCGCAGCTGGTGGGTGGCCAGCATCGTCTCGTCGTGCTGCTGCTCGTGCTGCACGATCATCCCGAACGCGAACCCGTCCTGCAGGAGCCGCCGCGCGGCCGCGGGCGGCACGTCCGGCGAGGACGCCACCGAGGACGGCACCGAGGACTGCGGCAGCCCGTCGAGGACGTCGAGCACCTTGTCGCGCACGGTCGCCACGTACGAGCGGGCCTCGGCCGGGCTGAGCAGCGGCAGCTGCGGCCGGTCCGCGCGGGGGTGCTTGAACGCGTCGTAGAGGTGGTCGATGTCCTGCCGGACGGGTTCGCGGCCGCCGACGTCCCGGACCAGCCACAGCTCCTCCTGGTTGCCGATGTGCGCCAGGTCCCAGACCAGCGGCGACATCAGCGGCGAGTGCTGCCGCACCAGGTCGGTCTCGTCGACGGCGTCGGTGAGGACGGCCGAACGGCGGCGGGTCCGCTCCAGTTCCGCGGCCACCTGCTCTCTAAGACTCATTTCGGGTGCTCCCTTCGATGACGTCACGCAGGAGTGCGGCGGGCAGGTCGAGCCGCGACAGCGCCAGGTCGCGGACCGCGGTCGCGGCGCGGGCGAGCGCCGGGTCGGTCATGCCGAGGCGGGCCGCGACGGCCCACCGGCCGGCGACGGGCTCGCACAGCTCCCGCACCCGGTCGATGGTCGGCTCGTCGGCGAGCAGCGCGGTGAGGATCGCCGCCGGCGCGAACCAGTCGGGGCCCGCGACGGTGTCGAGGTAGCGCACCTCGAGGTAGCCGCGGGGCCGTACCGGCGGAAACAGCGTGCTCAGGTGATAGTCGAGGTCCGCGTAGGTCGGCGGGCCGTCCACGGCACCGGCGATCCAGTCCGCGAACGTCACCCCGGCCGGCACGGTCCACGGCCCGTCCGGGCGGCGGATGCAGAGCAGCTGCGCCTCGAGGGCATACCGGGCCCACCGCGAGGCGGGGTCGTCACCCGGCGGCACCTGCCGGGTCCTGGACGGGTCCATCGCCAGCCAGGTGCGCATCCGGGCGGACGCCCACCCGGTGTCGTGCCCGGCGTGCCGCCGCGAGTTGGCGAACAGGGCGATCAGCGGCGGCCCCAGGTCGTGCACCGCGGCCCAGCGCGACGGCGGGCCCGCGTCCAGGCAGACCTGCAGGCCGGCGGTGCTGCACATCATGGTCCGGCCGGCGTCGTTGCGCCGGGCGAAGGCGGCCGCCATCGCGTCATACCGGGGAGTGGAGAGCATCCGCCGTGGCGGGCGGTGCGGGTCGATGCCGGTGCCGCCGAGCTCGAGCCCGAAGCGGGCGAGCCGCCCGGTGAGCTCGGCCAGGTCCGCGCCGACGGCCTCGTGGAGGTCGGTCAGGGACCGTTGCGGGAGGGTGGAGAGCTCCACCTGGCCACCCGGCTCGAGGGTGACGGCCGACCCCCGCCGCAGCGGCAGGTGCGCCGAGCCGGCGCGCAGGGTGGGTGGTGCGTGGTCGCCGAGCGCCTGACACAGCCGATCCGGGTCGACGTAGGCCGTGGGACTGGCGCTGGCATGGACGGTGTACTCGAGCTCGACGCCGACCGTCTCGGGTGGTCCGGTTTTGAAGCAGATCGATGCAATGTAGCCCTCGGCCTGCTCAATCGCACAGATCACCGCATCGGGGTCGGCGGCCGTGCGGTCGATACGCAAGGTCGCCATGCGAGCCGACGCTACCCGAGGATCCGGCCGTCGGCGAATGCCCAGGTTGAACAAACAGTTACCGATCCATTACGAACGCCCGTTCGAACTGGGCGTACACCTGCTGGTCACGGACCTTCGAAATACCCGGACGAGTGAACGTCCACACCTGCGATTCCCGATCCGTGATCCCGGCGCGGCGACAGCTCAGCGCAGCAGCCGGTACAGGCTGATCGCCTCCCGCACGACGGGCTGGAACACCCGGAAGCGGGACATCCCGACGAGCCGGTCGATCAGCGGCGTGGACCGCTCGACCAGCAGCCGCGTTTTCGCCTGACCGGGTGAGGTGTCGTGCACCCAGTACAGCGTGATCCCCATCTGCGCGAGCCACAGCAGCTCCGGCAGCTCCGCCCGCAGCTCCGGGTCGATCTTCGTGGTGGCGCCGTCGACCACGGACCGGAACATCCGCATCGACCGCTCCCGGGTCGGCGCGGAGTCGGCGCTGAACGGGCTCAGCGGCGAGCCGGGCTCGGCGGCCGTCTTGAAGAACGACCCGGCGAACCCGTGATAGGGGGCCATCGCCTCCACGCCGGTGAGCAGCGCGGCGCGCAGCCGGTCGACGAACGGCCCCGGCGCCGCCAGCGCCTGCCGGCACGCCTCGTCGTGGGCGTCCTGCACCGTGGTGTAGAACGCCTGGACCAGGTGGTCCTTCGACGGGAAGTAGTAGTAGGCGTTGCCGACCGACACGCCGGCGGCGGCGGCGATCGCGCGCATCGTGGTCTTGTCGTAGCCCTGCTCGCCGAAGAGCCTGACCGCCGTGTCCACGATCAGCCGCCGGGTCTGGTCGCCCTTCGCGGTGGACTCGCCGGGCTCAGAGGTCGCAGGTGCCGCCACAGTCCGAACCATATCCCCGTGACCGGTCCGTCCGGCGTACCGCGGCCGCCGCCGCCACCGTCCGCCGCGCCACGGGCCGCAGACCCGGGCGGGAAAGGCGCGCCGCCAGCCCCCGATAGCCGTCCAGCGCCCACAGGCAGATGATCCACGCGCCGTCGCCGGTGTAGACGCCGCCGTCGTCGGCGACCACCGTGATGTCGGCGAGGGTCTCCGCCGGATCGAGCGCCGGATACCGGCGGCGCGCCTCGTCCGAACCCGCCGGCACGAACTCCAGCGGCACCAGCTGTGCCCGCGACGCGAGCCACGCCCGTGCCGTCCGGCACAGCCCGCAACCCGCGTCGTAGAGCACGGTGAGTCTCGTGATCACTGCGGCGGCTCGGGCCGCGGTTCGGGCCGCTGCTCCGGCTGCGGCACCGGTCTGGTGTACCCCTGCGGCGGCACGGTCGGCCGTGGGGCCGGGTACTGCGGCATCGGGTGGCCCACGGGGATCATCCTGTTCGGCGCCACCGGCGGCGGCAGCTGCTCCAGGGTCCGCCGCCGGCGGAACCGGCTCAGCACGAACAGGTTGAAGAAGTGCAGCCCGCCGAGGACGAGCAGCACCAGGCCGAGCTTCAGCGCCAGCGCCTCCATCGCCGTGCTGCCGTCGGGCAGCGCCTGCCCGATCTTCAGCGCCACCGCGACGTAGCCGAGGTTGAGCAGGTAGAAGCCGACGACCAGCAGATGGTTGACGGACTTGGCCAGACGCTCGTCGGCGAACGCGTCGTCGAGGAACACCTGGCCGTTCTTGAGCAGCGTCCGCGCCACCCAGACCGTGAGGACGATGCTCACCGCCAGGTAGATCAGGTACGTGCCGAACTTGATGTCCATGAGCCGGCCCTTCTTGAACGTGTTCAACTACGTCTGACGGTAGACCCGTTGTTGAACATGTTCAATTGTGTGCGCCGTCTCAGCCGCCTCAGGTGTAGAGCACCCAGGGGCCGTCCACGGTCCCGACCGCCACCGCGCGATCGAGGTCCCGCGAGGAGTGCAGGAGCACCGTCCCGTCGGGCAGCTGCCGCAGGGCCGGCGCGTCGCTCGTCGGCACCGGGATCAGCCGGATCCCGCCGGAGGACCAGACGTAGAGGCCTTTGCGCGGGGACGCGCCCAGCAACCGGCCACCGCCCACGGGGATGACGGCCCCGTCGACGGCGTCCTCGCCTGCCCGGACCGCCGGCGGCTCGCCGCCAGGGACCGGCGGCAGCAGCTCCAGGCGCCTGCCGTCGGCGGTGTCGCGCACGTACCAGATGTCGTCGCGGGCCGGTGACGGCAGCAGCGCCGTGCGCGCCGGGTCGCCGTGCACGTCCTGCCAGGTCGTGCCGTCCGCGGAGTACACCAGCAGGGTCGGCCCGCCGGACCGGCCCTCGTCCAGCAGCGCCCACAGGGCACCGGTGGGGGTGCGCACGACGTCCCGGAGGCTCATCCCGGCCCGCACCGGCACGACCCCGACGTCTCCGGCGCCCTCGATCGTCAGCCGGTCGCCGGTCGTGCCGAAGCGGTCCGTCCCTATCGACCGGGGTTTCGGGTCCGGGTACGTCTCGGCGTCGTTGCGGTTCCAGGTGTCCCCGGAATCGCCGGACTCCCAGTTCTGCGGCTTGTCGCCGAGCATCATCAGGGCGACGTGCCGCGCGTCGATCGCCTCCAGGTGCCAGTCGGCGGCCCGGTCGAGGCGGACGTCCGGCACCGTGCGCGGCTGCCAGGTGCGCCCGCCGTCGACGGTGCTGCCCAGCCGCGGGACGCAGAAGCCGGCCGGCGGGCAGCCGGGGAACAGCGCCCAGCCGTGCCGCCGGTCGGCGAAGCGGACCTGGTGCGGGCCGGTCGCCCCGGCGAGCACCACGGGCCGCTCCTCCAGGGAGAAGCCGGCCGGCCCGGCGGGGCGCAGCGCGACGCCCCCGGCGGTGGCGATGGCCGCGGCGACGATCCCGGCCAGCCACACCCGCGGCCGGCGGCCGCGGCGGACCGGCAGCGCGTCGACGGGCAGCGGCCGGAACGTGGCGGCCGCCTCCTGCGCGAACCTGGCGAACTCGTCCTCGACCCGGATGTCACGCATGCCAGGCCCCCTCTCTGAGATCGGCGGCGAGCGCGATCCGGCCACGGCTCAGCCAGGAGCGGACGGTGCCCTCGGCGACGCCCTCCTGTTCGGCGATCTCCACCGCGGTCAGCTGGCCCAGGTGCCGCAGGACCAGGGCGCGGCGGTGCGCGGCCGGGAGCTTCGCCAGGGCGTCGAGCAGGACCAGCCGGTCCGGCGACGGGCCCTGCACCGGCTCCGGGGTCCGCTGGCGCTGCAGGAAGCGCAGCGCGCTCTGCAGGCGGCGCAGCCTGCTCGTCGCGAGGTTCCACGCGACGTGCCGCACCCAGGCGGCCGGGTCGGCGTAGCCGGCGACCGCCGGCCAGCGTTCCAGGGCGCGGCAGAACGCCTCCTGGGTCAGGTCCTGGGCCTCCGCGTGGTCGCCGAGGTACGCGTAGAGCTGCACCGCGACCCTGGTGAACTGGGTGCGGTACAGCTCCGCGAAATCGTCCGGTGGGGCTGGCATGCCGGTATCACGCCTGGGCCCGCCGCAGTGTTGCAGCCGTTCTACAGCCCGGCGACGAGCAGGGCCGCGACCAGCAGGGACGCCTGGTGCAGGGCCTGGTCGGCGACGTACATGCCGCAGACCGGGCTCGTCGTGTCGGCGAAGCGCGGGGAGCCCGTCGCGCGCAGCACCGCCCGGACCGGCCAGCGGCGGTCGAGCAGGCCGTGGGTCACGGCGGAGAACGTGATGCCGGCGGCGACCCCCGCCGGGGACAGCGGCAGCCGCAGCGCCGCGCAGGTCAGCAGCAGGGCCGCGGTGACCGTCAGGTGGTAGGTGAACAGGTGGCCGGCGAGGGCGCGCCAGCCGTCCCGGCCGGGCGTCGCCTTGTGCGTCGCCTGCCGGTCGGTCTGCGCCACGTGATCGCCGAGGGAGTGCCCGACGAGCAGGACCGCGAGGGCCACGACGAAAACCACGGACCGGGTCAGCGTGTCATAGGACATGATGGAGGGGCTCCTCACGGGGAGCAGCGGGACGGTTCGGTCTTGGAGGATGGGACCGTCCCGCCGCATCGACATCGACGGAGCCGCCATCATGCGCACGGTTCCGCGCCGACTTCTACGTCGAACGTTGCAGAACACATGTGTCGTGGGTCGCGTGATCCACTGCGGCGCGCGGCTTCCCCGGTGGGTATGAACGGTGGCATGGTTGACGCGAGCGTGGGCTGCACCCTGGAGTTCGAGGTCCGGGAGACCGCCGACATCCACCTGATGATCGCCGTCCATCCACGCCCCGGCGTGACGGCCGACGAGACCTTCGACGTCCGGCTCGACGGCGGGCCGGTCCCGCTGCGCCAGGTCGCCGGCGGGCACTTCCTGACCGCGGGCCCCGGCCTGCTGCGCGTCGACTACACCGCCGGGGTCACGGTGCGCCGCGGCGACCCGGAGCGGCTCGACCTCGCCGGGCGCATCGCCGCGACCCGCCCCAGCCGGTACTGCCCGTCCGACCGGCTCGCCGGCTTCGCCGCGCGGTTCGCGGGGGCCGAGCCGGCCGACGCCGTCGCGGAGATCGTCGGCCACGTGCGGCGGCACACGCGGTACGCGGCGGGCACGTCGACCGGCACCACCGACGCCGCCGACACGCTGCTGTCCGGCGCCGGTGTCTGCCGCGACTTCGCCCACCTGGTCACCGCCCTGGCCAGGGCGGTGGACATCCCGGCCCGCACCGCCGCCGTCTACGCGCCGGGCCTGTCCCCGATGGACTTCCACGCCGTCGCCGAGGTCGCCGTCGGCGACGAGTGGCGGGTCGTCGACGCGACCGGCCTCGCCCCGCGGCAGAGCCTGATCCGGATCGCCACCGGCGCCGACGCCGCGGAGACCGCCTTCGCCACCGTCCTGACCGGCGCCGCCGACCTCACGTCGATCGAGGTCCGCGCCGTCACCACCGGCGACCTGCCCACCGACGACGGCCACAGCACCGTGCACCTGCCCTGACGGCCGCCGGCACCCCCGGCGCCTGGTCGAACGGCGCCGGGGGTGCCGGGGGTGGGGTGTGTCAGAAGCCGAGCTTGCCCGCGCCCGCCTTCGCGGTGACGAGGGCGGGGACCGCCGTGGCCGGGTCGGGGGCGGCGGCGCGCAGGGTGGGCACCCACGTCGAGGCCGGCAGGTCCGGGTCGTGCGTGGCGTTGTACTCCGCGACCAGGCTCACCTGCGACACCGGGCCCGTGCCGACGCGGGTCGCCGTGCCGAGCTCGGTGATGGCGCCCGGGGCGGTGCCGCGCCAGTCGTAGACGACGGAGGACAGCGGGATGTCGGCGCTGCGCAGCAGGAAGTTGTTCTCCGCGTACAGCGACGCGTAGACGCCGACGCCCCACGAGTAGCTGTAGGAGTCCTCGTCGGTGGCGTAGAAGTAGTTGGAGTACACGTCGACCTGGCCGAAGCGGACCCGCGGCACCCGCTGGCCCACGTTGGCGAAGCGGTTGTGGTGGATGGTGACGCGCAGCTTGCCGACGTCGGCGCCGACGGTGTTCGACGAGCCGATGAGCATCGTCTTGTCGTGGTCGAGGAAGCTGTTCCAGGAGACGGTGACGAGGTCCGCGGCGCGGATCACGTCGAGGGCGCCGTCGTGCACCTGGTACGGGCGGCCGAAGTACAGCGGCTGCGTGTCGTCGGTGTTGTTGCCGTCGCTGAAGGTGTTGTGGTCCGCCCACACGTGGGTGGCGCCGGTGACGGTCACCGTGTCGTAGAGGGAGTTCCAGTTGCCGAGCGCGCCGTCGGTCGGGTCCCAGGCGGGGAAGCAGTCGTGGGCGTCCTCGAGGCGCAGGTTGCGCAGGATGACGTTGTCGACCTTGTCGATGAGCAGGTTGGCGCCGCTGATCTTCGAGCCGCCGAGGCCGATGATCGTGGTGTTGCCGCCGACCTTGATGTTGACCAGCGCGCCCTGGTTCTTCGCCGAGCGGACCCGGGCGTCCTCCAGGGGGCCGGACGGCTTGGTGGCGCGGCCCCAGGCCGCCGGGTCGTAGGCGGCCAGGAACGCGTCGAGGCTGTACGCGGGGTCGGCGTAGTCGGCGCAGGTGCGCCCGGCGTTCGCGTCGATCCCGCCGGACACGAAGACGATCTTCGGGGTGTCGCCGGCGACGGCCGCGGCGAGCTCGTCACGGGTCCGGACGGTGAGGACGTTGTCCGCGGTGGCGGCGGAGCCGCCGGTGGTGCCGGTCGTGTCCGAGGCCCAGCCGTCCCCGGCGGGCAGCGCCTGGCGGGCCAGGGCGAGAGCGGCCGGTGGCGTGCCGGCCGCGGACGCGTTGACGGCCGCGCCCGCGAGCAGGGCCGCGCCGGCGACAGCGGCGGCCACGACAGTGGTCTTGCGCATACGGACTCCAGGAAAAGAGACGAGGAAAGCGCATTCCTAAGGCGTCAACGTCCCACCCGGCGCGGAGCGGAGTCAATGCTCTGCGTTTGCAGGAATGTTGCAGAGATCAGGACGGCGGGATGACCCAGTCGGGATGCGTCTGCGCGAACGCGTCGAGCCGGTCGGCGCGCGCCGCCTCGAACAGCGTCAGCGACACGGGGTCGAGCTGTTCGTAGGCCGTGCCGTTGCGGTTCGCGGCGTTGAACCTCCCGCCGTTGGTCCGCAGCATCGTCACCGCGTCCGGCCGCAGCCCGCGCAGCTGCAGCAGCCAGTCGCCGACGGACCGGCCGTTGCCGTCGAACGTCAGCGACTCGCCGACCGCCGTCAGCGCCCGGTTCAGCGCCAGGGGGTTGGTCAGCACGCCGGCCGAGGTGACCCGGTGCGCCAGGGCGGTGATCAGCTGCTGCTGGTGCCGCTGCCGGCCGTAGTCGCCGTCGGGGAGGAGCTCGCGCTGCCGCACGTAGTCCAGGGCCTCCCACCCGGCGAAGTGCCGGCAGCCCACCTCGTACACCTGCGGCGTGACACCGGCGATGCGCTCCGGCCGGAACGTCGGGGGGATGAGCCGGTACGGCGCGGTCTGCCGGCCGCCGGTGTCCCACCCGATGTGCACGGACACGGTCCGGGCGTCGACGCACAGGTCGACGCCGCCGACCGCGTCGACGACCCGGCGCAGCCCGGCGAAGTCGATGATCGCGCCCGCGTCGAACGCGAGGCCGGTGAGGCGCCGCACGGTCGTGGCGAGCAGCGCGAACCCGCCGGCCCGCCCGCCGTCCCGCGAGCCCTCGGCGAACGCGGCGTTGAGCTTGCCGGTGCCGTGCCCGGGGATCTCCACCCGGGTGTCCCGCGGCAGCGACACCAGCCAGGCCCGGTCGCCGCCCGCCGACACGTGCACGACGATGATCGAGTCGGCCCGCGCGCCGGCCTGGTCCTCACCGGGCCGCGCGTCGATCCCGACCAGCAGGATGTTGCGCCCCGGCTGGTCGTGGGCGGGGAAGGGCGACGGGCGCGCGGAGCCGCCGATCCGGGGCGCAGACTCGATGGTGATCTCCCGCGGCGGCCGGTCCCGCGCCGCGTCGCCGAGCAGCTCCATCTGGTCGACGGTGCCCTCGTAGTGCCGCCACGCGGCGGTACCGCCGCCGCCGAGCACGACCAGGGTGGCGGCCGTGACCAGGAGCCCACGCCACGTCACACCGTCCCGATCGGCCGCGCGGCGGCGCAGATTAGGACTCCTCAGCCGTCCTCAGGAGTCGCGGTAGCCGTACCGGTGCCGCAGCGGCACCGTGACCGCCCCGGTGAGCCGCCGGTGGCGCGGCGCCATCCCGGTCGTCCACTCGTCGTCCAGGCGCAGCCGGACCGGCCCCGACCGGAACCGGACCGGGTTGCCGGACACCTGGTGGGTGCGCCGCACGAACAGCTCACCGCGGTCGCCGACGGGGACCGCGGCCGCCGGGACGCCGCTGAGCCGGGTCACGGCGCGCAGCGTCGCGTCCGGCGCGCCGATCAGGTCCTCGTAGCGGAACCGCAGGTACGGCAGGCCCGCCCGGCGGGCGATCCGCTCCGTCGCGAGGTTCCACGCCGACCAGTACACCGCCGTGCACGCCGGGTGCATCCGGGGCATCAGCTCGCCGTTCGGGGCGTCCGGGTCCTCCTTGTGCCGCTGCCACGAGTACGCCACGGCGCGCGGGTCCCGCACGATGTGCGCCACCCGCACGTCCAGGCCGGGCGCCTGCAGCAGCGCGGTCAGGTAGGACGGGAACTTCGAGGAGTCCACGACGACGTCGGCGCCGCCGACCTTCGCCACGGCCCGGTACAGGTCGGCCAGGACCGCGTAGTACCAGCGCAGCTTCCCGGCGTTCGGCGGGTTCGTGGGACGCAGCAGCAACCCCGGCAGGTGCCGGGTGCGGAAGCGGCGGGACGCCTCGTCCAGCTCGCGCAGCTCGTCGTCGTCGGGGATGCGGCCGAACGCCTCGCGCAGCACCTCGACCCAGAACTCGCAGGAGCGCAGCGGCGTACCGCAGCTGCACCGCCGGTTCTGCAGCAGACCGCGCTCCCACAGGAACTTGATCTCGCCGACGCCGACGAGGCCCGGCACCTGGTCGAGCATCCCCTCGGCGAGGGTGCTGCCGCTGCGCCCCCACCCGGCGAGGTACAGCACGCGGGTGGGCGGCGGTGAGTCGGTGTGCACCTTCGTCCAACGTTTCGCCGATCCAGCTGGTTACGACCAGGTTGGCCCGGTTTTGGCCGATGTGTTTGATCGGCGCGGCAGGAGGGGTACCACGGCGGCATGCGACGCGGCCTGGTCATCGTCGCCGTGGTCCTCGCGCTGGTCCTGGGCTACGGCTCGTACGCGTCCACCCAGCCGCCGGACCGGCACGACTACCGCACCACCGCCGTGGCGGCCGCGCAGTCCGCGCACGACGCCCTGCGCACCGCGTACCTCGCCGGCACCGCCCTGCGCGAGGGGAAGTCCACCACGCTCTACGTGGGTGTCCTGCTGGACAGCGGCATCGAGCGGACCGCGGCGCTCGTCGACGAGCTCGCCCGGCTGTCACCGCCCGACGCGGACATGCGCGAGCTGCGCGACGAGCTGACCCCGATGCTCACCGAGACCGTGCGGCGTCTCGGCGACACGGCCGCCGAACCCACCGACGTCGGCGCGCTGCCACCGCTCGCCGACCGCCTGGAGGACGTCCTGGACCGGTACGCGTGAAGAAGTTCTTCGCGATCACGCTGGGCATCCTCACCGCCATCGGCGGTTTCGTCGACATCGGCGACATGGTCGCGAACTCCCAGGCCGGGTCCCGCTTCGGGATGTCCCTCGCCTGGGTCGTGCTCGTCGGTGTCGTCGGCATCTGCGTGTACGCCGAGATGGCCGGCCGGGTCGCGGCGGTCAGCGGACGCCCCGTCTTCGACCTGGTCCGGGAGCGTCTCGGCCCGCGGGTCGGGCTGCTCAACCTCGCCGGCTCGTACCTCGTCACCGTCCTCACGCTCGGCGCGGAGATCGGCGGCGTCGCCCTGGCGGCCGAGCTCGCCACCAGCGTGCACTACCTGCTCATCGTGCCCGTCGCGGCGTTCGTGTGCTGGGTCGTGCTGTGGCGGGTCAAGTTCGAGACCATGGAACGGGTGTTCGGCCTGCTCGGTCTCACGCTCGTGGTGTTCGTCGTCGCGCTGCTGAAGCTGCCGACGGACTGGGCGCAGCTGTGGGAGCAGGCCCGCACCCCGGCACCGTCCGGCGAGGAGAACTGGGGCACCTACGCGTTCGCCGGGGTCGCCCTGTTCGCCGCCGCGATGACACCGTACGAGGTGTTCTTCTTCTCCTCCGGCGGCGTCGAGGAGCGCTGGAGCGTCAAGGACCTCAACGTCTCCCGCGCCAACGTGTTCGTCGGGTTCCCCCTCGGCGGGCTGCTGTCCCTCGCGCTGATGGCGACCGCGGCCGTCGTCTTCAACCCCCTCGGCGTGCGGATCGAGGATCTCGGGCAGACCGCGCTGCCCGTCGTCCTCGCCTTCGGCAAGCTCGGCCTCGCCGTGGTGATCCTCGGGTTCTTCGCCGCCACGTTCGGCGCGGCGCTGGAGACCGGGCTGTCCGCCGGGTACACCGTCGCGCAGTACTTCGGCTGGTCGTGGGGCAAGCGGCTCAAGCCCCGCGACGCGGCCCGCTTCCACGTCGTGGTCCTCGTCAGCGTCCTGCTCGGCACCGCCGCGCTGGCCACCACGATCGACCCGGTCCTGCTCACCGAGACGACGCTGGTGCTCAGCGCGATCGTCCTGCCGCTGACCTACCTGCCGATCCTCGTCGTCGCCAACGACCGGCAGTACATGGGCGGCCACGCCAACGGCAGGCTCGGCAACACCCTCGGGGTCCTCTATCTGCTGATCATCCTGGGGGTCGCCGCCGCCGCGGTCCCGCTCACGATCATGACCGGAATGGGAGGCTGACCGTGCTGCTGGTCGGGTTCGAGCTCCTCGACCGCCAGATCGTCGACCTGGCCGGGGAGCCCGTCGGGAAGGTCGACGACGTCGAGCTGTCGATGGTGGACGGTGTACCGCACGTCGCCGCGCTCCTGTCGGGGCCGCAGGCGCTGGGCCGGCGGCTGGGCGGCCGGCTCGGCCGGTGGATCAGCGGCGTCGCCGGCCGCGTGCACCCCTCGGAGAACCCCGACCCGCTGCGGATCCCGTGGGACCTCGTCGCCTCCCACGACAGTGCCGTCAAGCTCACCGTCCACCGCGAGCTGCTCGCCGAGCCGTTGCTGGAGCAGTGGCTGCGCGACCACGTGGTGGGACGCATCCCGGGGTCCTCCGATGCGGGCGAGTGACCTCATCGGCCGCCGGATCGCCGGCGTCCCCGGCCGGGTCGCCGACCTGGAGGTCGAGGGCACCGAGGTCGTCGCGGTGATCGTCGTGCGCGGCGCCTGGGGACGGCTGCTCGGGTACGAGCGCGACACCGTGCGCGGCCCCTGGATCCTGGAAACCATCGCCCGTGCCGTGCTGAGGCGCGACAGTCGGCGGGTAGCCTGGTCCGACGCGCGCTTCGAACCGTGATCACGGGGTAGTGACCACCGGTCGGCGCGAGATCGTCTTTGACTGGAGAGGTTCAGATGTCCGACCTTGCTCAGATCGGCGTGACCGGTCTCGCGGTGATGGGACGTAACCTGGCCCGGAACCTGGCCCGCAACGGATACGCCGTCGCCGTGCACAACCGTTCCTACGAGCGCACCCGCAAGCTCGTCGACGAGTTCGGGCACGAGGGCACGTTCGTGCCGAGCGAGTCGATGGCCGACTTCGTCGCGTCCCTGGCCCGTCCCCGCGCCGTCATCATCATGGTGAAGGCCGGCGGCCCCACCGACGCCGTCATCGACGAGCTGATCCCGCTCCTGGAGCCCGGCGACATGATCGTCGACGCGGGCAACGCCCACTTCGCCGACACCCGCCGCCGCGAGCAGGCGCTGCGCGCCCACGACCTGCACTTCGTCGGCACCGGCGTGTCCGGTGGTGAGGAGGGCGCCCTCCTCGGCCCGTCGATCATGCCGGGCGGCTCGCCCGAGTCGTACCAGACGCTCGGCCCGATGTTCGAGAAGATCGCCGCCGTCGTCGACGGGACGCCGTGCTGCGTGCACATCGGCCCCGACGGCGCCGGGCACTTCGTGAAGATGGTCCACAACGGCATCGAGTACGCCGACATGCAGCTCATCGCCGAGGCGTACGACCTGCTGCGGGCCGGCATCGGCGCCACCCCGGCGGAGATCGCCGACATCTTCCGCACCTGGAACACCGGCGACCTCGAGTCGTTCCTCATCGAGATCACCGCCGACGTCCTCGGCCACGTCGACGCCGACACCGGCAAGGCGTTCGTCGACATCGTCCTGGACCAGGCGGAGCAGAAGGGCACCGGCCGCTGGACCGTGCAGAGCGCGCTGGACCTGGGCGTGCCGATCACCGGTATCGCCGAGGCCACCTTCGCCCGCTCCCTGTCCGGCCACGCCGAGCAGCGCGCCGCGGCCCGTGAGGCGTTCCCCTCGGACTCGGGCGGCCTGACGGTGCAGGACCGGGACCAGTTCATCGAGGACGTGCGGCTCGCCCTCTACGCCTCGAAGATCGTCGCCTACGCGCAGGGCTTCGACCACATCGAGGCCGGCAGCGCCGAGTTCGGCTGGGACATCGACCGTGGCGCGGTCTCCACGATCTGGCGCGGCGGCTGCATCATCCGCGCCCGCTTCCTCAACCGCATCCGCGAGGCCTACGACGAGAACCCGTCGCTGAAGAGCCTCATGGTCGCCCCGTACTTCGCCGACGCCGTCAACTCCGGCGTCCCGTCCTGGCGCCGGGTCGTGGTCGCCGCCGCCCAGGCGGGCATCCCGACCCCGGCGTTCTCCTCGTCCCTGGCGTACTTCGACGGCCTGCGCGCCGAACGCCTGCCGGCCGCGCTCATCCAGGGCCTGCGGGACAACTTCGGCGCCCACACGTACCGCCGCACCGACCGCGACGGCTCGTTCCACACCCAGTGGGCCGGCGACAAGAAGGAGCACACCGCCTGACCCGATCTCCCGTGATCCGGAAGACCTATTGCCGCTGCAGCGACAAAAACTCTTCCGGATCATGGGAGCGGACGGCGGCCACCACGGCACCGGCCAGGGCGGCCGCCGCCGTCAGCGCGAACGCGGCCGCGAACGACCCGCCGCCGCCCAGGACCAGCGTCAGCACGGCGACGGTGACCGCCCCGGCGAGGTACTGCGACGTGGTCAGCACCGACCCGGCCGCCGACCGGTGCTCCGCCGGCACGTCCCGCCCGCCCAGGACGAACATCGCCGTGTAGATCATGCCGTGGGCGAAGCCGCTGAGCAGGAGCCCCGGCAGCAGCCCGGCGGCGTAGGAGCCCTCGGCGGCCAGGGCCAGCCAGCCCAGCCCGAGTGCCGCCAGGGCGAAGCCGGCGGACAGCACCGCGGGGGAGCCGAAGCGGCGCACCGCCCGGTCCGTGACCGCGCTGCCCACCGTGACCAGGCCCGCCAGGGGCAGGAACGCCAGTCCCGCGAGGAGCGGGGAGTAGCCGCGCGAGGACTGCAGCAGCAGGGTCACCACGTAGAACTCCGAGCCGACGCTGGCCATGTACAGCGCGGTCGCCGCCGCGCCCACCCGCAGGCTCCGGATGCCGCGCAGCGACGGCTCGACCAGCGGTGTCCGCGACAGCCGTTCGTGAGCGGCGAAACCGGCCGTGAGCAGGACCGCGGCGCCGAGGACCGCGAGGGTGACCGGCGCGGTCCAGCCGGCCGTGCCCGCGAGGGTGAGCGCCAGGACCGCCCCGAGAGCCGCGCCGGTGCCGAGCAGCGCGCCCGGCAGCGGGACCCGGGCGCCGCCCCGCGCCGCCGACCGCAGCCAGATCAGGCCGCCCACGGCGCACAGCAGCGTGACGGGCACGTTGACGTAGAACGTCCAGCGCCACGACGAGCGGGTCAGGACGCCGCCAAGGACGACTCCGGCGGCGAGCCCGGACGCGCCGACGGCGCCCCAGACGGCCACGGCCCGCGACCCGGCGGACAGGAGCAGGCCCAGGATCGCCGGCTGCAGCAGCGCCGCCGCCGCGCCCTGGGCGAAGCGGGACGCGAGCAGCACCTCGCCGGACGAGGCGAGCCCACCGGCGACCGACGCCACCCCGAACGCGACCGTCGCCGCCACGTAGAGCCGCCCGGCGCCGACCCGGTCGGCGAGCCGCCCGCCGAGGAGCAGGAACCCGGCGAACGGCACCGCGTAGGCGCTCACCACCCACTGCGCCGCGGCGAGGGACAGGCCCAGGTCGGCGGCGATCCCCGGCATCGCCACGTAGACGATCGAGTAGTCCAGCGCGAGGAGGAACTGGGCGAGCGACAGCAGGAGCAGTGGCATGACCGGATCCTCTGAGGTTCACACTGATGTGAAGGTCAAGGAGGAGTGAGCATGCGCATAGGTGAGTTGTCCCGCCGGACGGGTACCCCCGCCCGTCTGCTGCGCTACTACGAGGAGCAGGGCCTGCTCACGCCGGCGCGGCGGGACAACGGGTACCGCGACTACGCCGAGCACCTCGTCGACCGGGTGCAGCAGATCCGCGGGCTGCTCGACGCCGGACTGCCCACCCGGGTGATCCGGGAGGTGCTGCCGTGCACCGACAACCCGTGCACGATCACGGTCTCCGACGCCAGCGAGGAGCTCATCGCCCTGCTCGCGGCCGAGCGGGACCGGATGGACGCGCGGATCGCGTGCCTGGCGCGCAACCGCGACGCCATCGCCGCATACCTGCGGAAGGTGGAGGACAACCTTTCCGCCGACCGGCGTCGTTGACCGCCCGGGAGGGCACCTGGTGGAGGACTTCGAGACGTACGTGAGCGCGGCGTGGCCCCGGCTGCTGCGCTCGGCGTGGCTGCTGACCCACGACTGGCACCGCGCGGAGGACCTCGTGCAGACGGTCCTCGCCCGGGCGTACGGGCGCTGGCCGCGGATCAGGGACGGTGCGCCGGACGCGTACCTGCGCGCGATGCTGGCCACGACGTACCTGAGCTGGTGGCGCCGCAAGTGGCGGGGTGAGGTGCCGACGGAGTCGCTGCCGGAACGGCCGGCGGGCGGGGGTGAGCTCGAGGGGGTCGAGCTGCGCCACCTGCTCGCCGGTGCCCTCGCCCGGCTGCCGAGACAGCAGCGGGCGGTGCTGATGCTGCGCTTCCACGGCGACTTCACCGAGGCCGACACCGCGCGGGCCCTCGGCCTGAAGCTCGGCACCGTCAAGTCCCACACGTCGCGGGCCCTGGCCGCCCTGCGCACCGATCCGCAGCTGCTGGCGCTGCTGCGGGAAGGGGTGACCCGATGAGCGTCCAGCGGAGCGGCTCGGGCCGCTCATCATGTAGCGGTTCTGGCTCGGGCCGACGCCGGAGCGCAGCGGAGGTGGCGGCATGAGCGTCCAGCGGAGCGGCTCGGGCCGCTCATCATGTGACAGGTCGGGCTCAGGCCGACGCCGGAGCGCAGCGGAGGTGGCGGCATGAGCGACGAGCAGGTCGCCGACCTCCTGGAGCGGGCGGTCGCCGAGGTACCACCGGCGCTGCTGGCACCGCCGCACGCCGAGATCCGCCGCCGGGTCCGCCGCCGCCGCGCCACCGGCTGGGGGGTGACGGCCGCCGTGGTGCTGGTCGCCGGGCTGCTGGTCGCGCCGCAGGGAGGCGCACCGGCGGAGACGCCGGGCGCGCGGCCGACCCCGACGTGGGTGCCGCAGGTCCCCTGGGACGTCGCGCGGATCGACCGGACCGGCACCCGGATCACCGTGTACGCCTCGCCGCTGCGCGGCAAGTGCGTCGAGCGCGACCCCGCCGACGACCGCGTCGAATGGTCCGCCAACGTGCTCACGCTGCACCTCGCCGGGGTGTACACCGGCTGCGGCGACGACAGCGTGGCCACGGCCCGGACGTTCGTGCTGCCCCAGGCGCTCGGCGGCCGGGGGGTCGTGGACGGCCGTGAGCCGGGGGAGCGGCGGATGCTCGTCCGCGAGGCGGACCTGCCCGACCTGCAGGCCGGCGGCTGGAGCGAGCTCCCGGCGGTCCATCCCGGCGCCGGGGTGCTGGTCTGGCCGTTCACCCGGCCCGGCGGCCCGGACCTGAAGATCAGCGCCTACCGCCTCACGTCTGGCACCAACCTGGCGCAACCCGACCGCACGCTGGCCCTCGGCCGCCGGACCGCGGCCGTCTACGACCGGCCCGGCGAGCGCTCGGCCGGGTGGTGGTCCGACGACCACCAGACCTGGTTCGTCATCACCTTCGCCGATGCCTCGATCGGAAAATCGGAGTTCGACGCGGCACTGCGTGGTATGACCTGGGCGTGAGCACACCCCTGACCGAGCCCGTCATCGAAGTGGCGACCCCCGCGCACCGTGCCGCGGTGGTCGCCACCGTCGTCGCCGCGTTCGCCGCCGACCCCGCGTTCCGGTTCTTCTGCCCCGACGACGCCACGTTCCCCGCGGAGGCGGCGGCGATCGCCGGCGACCTCTTCGACCTGCGCGTCGGTCACGGCACCGTCTGGGTCGCCGACGGCGGCGCGGCCGTCGCCATGTGGGACGGGCCGGACGCGCCGCCGTCCGGGCACACGCCGACCGGGCGGTTCGCCGTGTACGAGCACGCCGTCGCCGCCCTCATGCCGAAGCATCCCCGCTGGTACCTCGGCGTCCTGGCCTCGCACCCGGCGCACCGCGGCCGGCGCCTCGGCCGGGCCGCGATGGCGCCCGCCCTGGCGATCGCCGCCTCCGCCGGGCTGCCCGCCGTGCTGGAGACCTCCAACCCCGGCAACGTCGAGGTGTACCGCGGCGCCGGGTTCGACGTCGTCGAGCACCTCGTCGTCGACGGCACCCTGCCGGTGTGGATCATGCGTCGCCCGTAACACTGCGCTGACCTGGGGAGAGCGCTCCCTGCGCGACGAATATCAGGCTTCGTCACTGCTCCACGGAGCGTCGAACGCCCGTGAGCTGCTGGTAGTCGATGTTTGGAGAGCGCTCTCCCATTCTGCCGGAAGCATTGACACGATTCGACCGAGGGTTCACAGTGACCGGATGAGAGAGCGCTCTCTCATCCCTCCGCAACACACTGGTCACCCGAGCGACATGAATGGAGCTCCTATGCCTTGGTCGGCACCCGCCCCCGGCCATCGACGTCTCTCACGATTTACGACCGGCCGGCGCACCCTGCGCGCCGGCGCCATCGCCACCGCGGTGGCCGCGATGCTGTGCACCTACATCGTCGTGGTCGTCACCCGGGCCGACGCCGCCGAGACCCTGCTGTCGCAGGGCAAGCCCACCACCGCGTCGTCCGTCGAGAACGCCGGCACCCCCGCCACCAGCGCCACCGACGGTAACGGTGGCACCCGCTGGTCCAGCGCCTACAGCGACCCGCAGTGGATCCAGGTCGACCTGGGCGCCACGCAGACCCTCACCCGCGTCGCCCTGAACTGGGAAGCGGCGTACGCGACGGCGTACCAGATCCAGACCTCCGCCAACGGGTCGACCTGGACGAACGTCTACAGCACCACCACCTCGACCGGCGGCAACCAGAGCCTGCCCGTCAGCGGCGTCGCCCGCTACGTGCGGGTCTACACCACCGCCCGCGCCACGCAGTACGGCGTGTCGCTGTGGGAGTTCCAGGTCTACGGCGGCTCCACCACGCCCGGCCAGTGCAGCACCGCCAATGCCGCCCTGGGCAAGCCCGCCACCGCGTCGTCGACGGAGAACGCCGGCACCCCCGCGTCGTCCGCCTTCGACGGCAACCTCGGCACCCGCTGGTCCAGCGCCGCCGGCGACCCGCAGTGGGTCCAGGTCGACCTCGGCTCCACGCAGGCGATCTGTGGCGTGACCCTGAACTGGGAGGCCGCGTACGCGACCGCGTACACGATCCAGGTCTCGACCAACGGCACCACGTGGACGACGATCCACACCGCGACCGGCTCGACCGGCGGCGTGCAGACGCTCGTGCTCAGCGGCTCCGGCCGCTACGTGCGGATGAACGGCACCGCCCGGGCCACCCAGTGGGGCTACTCGCTGTGGGAGTTCCAGGTCCGCGTCAACGGTGTGCCGTCGACGTCCAACGACGTGCCCGGCAGCCCGAGCAACAGCCCGAGCCAGCCGAGCAACAGCCCGAGCCAGCCGAGCAACAGCCCGAGCCAGCCCGGCAACAACGTGCTGCTGTCGTACAAGAAGCCGGCCGTCGCGTCGACCTCGCAGAACGACAGCAACTGCAACCCGTGCACGCCGGACAAGGCGTTCGACAACGACCCGGCGAGCCGCTGGGCGACCAGCCCGACGAACGGCTGGGTCGACCCGGGCTGGATCTACGTCGACCTCGGCGCGACCGCGCAGATCAAGCAGGTCGTGCTGCAGTGGGACCCGGCGTACGCCGTGTCGTACCAGATCCAGACCTCTGGTGACGCGGTCAACTGGACGCCGATCTACACCACCACGACCGGCAAGGGCTTCCGCGAGACGCTCACGGTCAACGGCTCCGGCCGCTACGTGCGGATGTACGGCACGCAGCGCTCCAACGGCTACGGCTACTCGCTGTGGGAGTTCAAGGTCTACGGCACCGGCGGCCAGCCGGTCCAGCCGCCGGCGAACCCGGCCGACCCGATCTTCCCGGCGACCAACCTGGTGTGGTCGGACGAGTTCAACACCGGCACCAACGTCGACACGTCCAAGTGGACGATCGACCCGGGCACCGGCCAGAACGGTGAGATCCAGTACTACACGAACCTGGAGAACACCTCCATCCAGGGCGGCTCGCTGGTCATCGAGGCCCGCAAGCAGACCCTCGGCGGCCGCGACTACACCTCGGGCCGCATCAACACCAGCAACAAGTTCTCCACCCAGTACGGCCGCGTCGAGGCCCGGATCAAGGTCCCGAAGGGCAACGGCCTCTGGCCCGCGTTCTGGATGATGGGCACCGACTTCCTGACCGGCCGCCCCTGGCCGTACAACGGCGAGATCGACATCATGGAGATCCTCGGCCGCAACACCAACGAGATCTACTCGACCCTGCACGCGCCGGCCTACAACGGCGGCGGCGGCTACGGCCAGAAGATCTCCACGGTCGACCTGTCGCTGGACTACCACGTCTACTCGACCGAGTGGGACAGCAAGAAGATGACGTTCCGCGTCGACAACCAGGTCATCCTGGTCGCCAACAAGGACACCGTCGAGACGACCCGCGGCCCGTGGGTCTACGACCACCAGTTCTACCTGATCCTCAACCTGGCGGTCGGCGGCGACTTCCCTGGTCCGATCGACGCGACCACGCCGTTCCCGTCCCGGATGTACGTCGACTACGTGCGGGTCTACAAGTGAGCGCCCGGGTCCTGGGGAGGCGCTCGATCCGTCGCCTGACGATCGGGCTGGCGCTCACCGCACTGGTCGGTACGTACGCCGCCACCCGCGGCATCGCTGATGCCGCCGAGACGCCGATCTCACAGGGGAAGCCGGTCACGGCCTCCTCGGCGGAGAACGGGGGGTCGGCCGCGGCCAACGCGGTCGACGGCAACGGGGGCACTCGGTGGTCGAGCGCGTTCAGTGACCCGCAGTGGCTGCAGGTCGACCTGGGCGCGCCGGCCACGATCACCAAGGTGGTGCTGAACTGGGAGGCCGCGTACGCCCGCGACTTCACCATCCAGACGTCGGCCAACGGCACCTCGTGGACGACGATCAACACCACGACCAACGGCACCGGTGGGGTGCAGACGCTCAACGTGTCCGGTTCCGGCCGGTACGTGAAGCTCAACACCACCCGCCGGGCCACGCAGTACGGCGTGTCGCTGTGGGAGTTCCAGGTGTTCGGGACCGGTGGGTCGACGCCCACCAACAACCCGACCACCATCCCGCCGGGCGCCGTCCGGGTGGCGGAGTTCCTCGCCGACTGCCCGTTCAGTCACCGGCTGCCGGACGACCCGATCGTCTTCCCCGGCCTGCCCGGCGCGTCGCACATGCACAGCTTCTTCGGCAGCACCGTCACCAACGGCAACTCGACGGTCAACGACCTCGCCAACGGCCCGAGCAACTGCAACCCGGCCGTCGACAAGTCCTCGTACTGGGTGCCCACCCTGTACCAGGACGGGGTCGCGAAGGAGCCGGTGATCACCACCTTCTACTACCTCGGTGAAGGCGTCAGCGACGCCGTGCGGGAGCAGACCCAGCCGCTGCCCTTCGGGCTGCGGATCGTCGCCGGCAACGCGAAGGCGACGGCACCCGACGCGACCACCATCTCCCGCTGGTCCTGCCTGCACCACAACGAGTCCGGCGCGGGGAAGGACTTCATCAACTGCCCGGCCGACTCGATGCTGGAGTCGTACCTCGACTTCCCGCAGTGCTGGAACGGGCGTGACCTGGACTCGGCCGACCACAAGAGCCACATGGCCTACCCCGTCAACGGCGGCTGCCCGTCCACCCACCCGGTGGCGGTGCCCAAGTTGCGGCAGGTCCTGCGGTACCCGGTGAACGGTGACCCGGCGCGCATCCGGCTCAGCTCGGGTGCCGGGTTCACCATGCACGGCGACTTCTTCAACGCCTGGCCGCAGGCCGAGATGGAGCGCCGGGTCGCGTACTGCATCCGCCTGAAAGTCAAGTGCGGCGCCGACGGGCGCGCGTAGTTAATCAGGAACCGGCCGTGGATGGACGTGCCTGTGCTGCCGTCCATCCACGGCTCCCTTTTCTCACCGCGCGGGGGCACGATCTACCGTGAGACTCATGACGGGCAGCGAGACGCGACCACCGACCCTCGAGCAGGTCGCCAACTACGCCGGGGTGTCCCGCGCCACGGTCTCCCGCGTGATCAACGGGGTGCAGACCGTCGACCCCGAGCTGCGGCGCACCGTCGAGCGGGCGATCGCCGCGACGGGCTACGTGCCGAACCTCGCGGCCCGCTCCCTCGTGACCCGGCGCACCGACTCGATCGCCCTCGTGGTGTCCGAGCCGGAGAACCGCGGCTACGAGACGCCGTTCCTCACCCGGACGTTCACCGACCCGTACCTGGGCCGGGTCACCGCGGGCGCGCAGGAGGTTCTCCGCCCGCTCGGCATCCACCTGGTCATCTTCCTGGCCGACCCGCCCGCGCGTGAGCACGTCATGCGCTACCTGCGCCAGGGCCACGTCGACGGCGCCCTGCTCATCTCCAGCCACGTCGACGACCCGTTACCCGGCCAGCTCGTCGACCTCGGCGTCCCCTGCGTCCTGTCCTGCCGCCCGGGCCAGCCCGTGCACACCAGCTACGTCGACGTCGACCAGCGCGCCGGCGTCCGCATGGCCGTCGACCGTCTCGCCGCCCTCGGCCGCCGCTGCATCGCCACCATCACCGGCCCCCTCGACATGCCCGCCGCCCAGGACCGCCTCGCCGGCTTCCGTGCGGCGGTCGCCGCCAACGGCCAGGCCGAGGCCCCCTACGTCGAGGGCGACTTCACCCGCGGCGGCGGCGAACGCGCGGCCCGTGCCCTGCTCGCCTCCCACCCGGAGGTCGACGGCATCTTCGTCGCCAACGACCTGATGGCCGACGGCGCGCTGCGCGTCATCCAGGAGGCGGGCCGCACCGTCCCGGGCGACGTGGCCGTGATCGGCTTCGACGACAGCACCGCCGCCCTGGAGTGCCACCCCCAGCTGAGCACCGTCCGCCAGCCGGTCGAGGAGATGGCCGGCGAGATGGCCCAGCTCCTGCTCACCCGCATCCGCGAACCCGGCCGCTCCCCACGCTCCGTCATCTTCAACCCGGAGCTCATCCTCCGCGCCTCCGCCTGACCGCCTTCGACAGGCTGCCCCGATGAGCTCCACTGTCCTGGGCCGGCCGACGTGCGGGTGCACCGGCGACGTCGTGCAGCGTCTGTGACGGGCCGGTCCGCGAGCTGCGTCAGGTCTGGATCACGCGGTACGTCGGCGCCGACGCGCTGCCGCTGCTGGTCAACGCGTGCTCCGCGGACGGCGTGGCGGCGCTGTCTCCGCCGGCCCCGCGGTACTACCCGGTCCCGCACCTGGGCGTCCCGGCCTCGTCCAGCCGTCGCCGTTGTGGTCGTGACGGCCGCGGGTCACTTCGGGGGCAGGGTGTGGGCGAAGGCGGTGGCCCGGTCGATCCAGTCGTCGAGGTCGGGGTCGTCGAGGACGTCGCCGGAGACGACGAGCCAGCCGCGCATCGGGCGGCCCGTGCCGTCGAAGGGGCGGACGCCGGGGCGGTCCAGTGCGGTTGCGGCGGCGTCGGGGTCCAGGCGGACGAGCAGGTCGTCGCCGGTGACGCCGACGGTCATGTTGCCCTCGGTGAGGAAGACGAGGCCGCCGAACATCCGGCGTTCCGCGACGCCCAGGCGGTGGCCGATGCGGTCGCGGACCCGGTCGGCGAGCGTCTCGTCGTAGGCCATGAGGCCGGATCGTAGCGTGGTCCGCGTTACATCGCGGGCGTCCGCACCATGCGATAGTTCACCGGCGGAATGTTTGACTCGGCAGCAATGTTCCAGTGCCTGTCAGACCGAGGAAGCTTGGAGCGTGTGACATGCAGTTCGGAGTGTTCACCGTCGGTGACGTCACTCAGGACCCGACGACCGGCCGGGTGCCGACCGACGCGGAGCGGGTCAAGGCGATGGTGACGATCGCGCTGAAGGCCGAGGAGGTCGGGCTGGACGTGTTCGCGCTGGGCGAGCACCACAACCCGCCGTTCGTGCCGTCGTCGCCGACCACCATGCTCGGCTGGATCGCGGCCAGGACCAGCCGGCTGCAGCTGTCGACCGCGACCACCCTCATCACGACCAACGACCCGGTGAAGATCGCCGAGGACTACGCGATGCTGCAGCACCTGGCCGACGGCCGGGTGGACCTCATGATGGGGCGCGGCAACACCGGTCCCGTGTACCCGTGGTTCGGCCAGGACATCCGCAACGGCATCGCCCTCGCGGTGGAGAACTACGCGCTGCTGCGCCGGCTGTGGCGGGAGGACGTGGTGGACTGGGAGGGCAACTTCCGCACCCCGCTGCAGGGCTTCACGGCCACCCCGCGCCCGCTCGACGGGGTCCCGCCGTTCGTCTGGCACGGGTCGATCCGCAGCCCCGAGATCGCCGAGCAGGCCGCCTACTACGGCGACGGCTTCTTCGCCAACCACATCTTCTGGCCGAAGGAGCACACCCAGCGCATGGTCGGGCTGTACCGGCAGCGCTTCGAGCACTACGGGCACGGCTCCGCCGACCAGGCGATCGTCGGGCTCGGCGGGCAGGTGTTCATGCGCAAGAACTCGCAGGACGCCAAGCGGGAGTTCCGGCCGTACTTCGACAACGCCCCCGTCTACGGGCACGGCCCGTCGATGGAGGACTTCACCGCGCAGACCCCGCTGACCGTCGGCAGCCCGCAGGAGGTCATCGACAGGACGCTGTCCTTCCGCGAGTACGCCGGCGACTACCAGCGGCAGCTGTTCCTCCTCGACCACGCGGGCCTGCCGCTGAAGACGGTCCTGGAGCAGCTCGACATCCTCGGCGAGGAGGTCGTGCCCGTGCTGCGCAAGGAGTTCGCCGTCGGCCGCCCCGCCCACGTGCCGGACGCCCCGACGCACGAGTCCCTGAAGGCCGCCCTCGTGGAGGTGGACGCATGAAGCAGCTCGTGGTGATCGCCGCCGGGCTCGGCCAGCCGTCGTCGACCCGGCTCCTCGCCGACCGGCTCGCCGCCGCGACCGTCCGGGAGCTCGGCGCCGACACCGGCGTGCGGGTGGTGGAGCTGCGCGACCACGCGCACGCGATCACCGACCACCTGCTGACCGGCTTCCCCGCGCCCGCGCTCAAGGACGTCCTCGACGCGGTCGCGGCCGCCGACGCGGTGATCGCCGTGTCGCCGATCTTCAACGCGTCGTACAGCGGGCTGTTCAAGTCCTTCTTCGACGTCCTCGGCGACGACGTGCTCGACGGCAAGCCGGTGCTGCTCGGCGCGACCGGCGGCACCGCCCGGCACTCCCTCGCGCTGGAGCACGCGCTGCGGCCGATGTTCACGTACCTGCACGCGGTGGTGGCCCCGACCGCGGTGTTCGCCGCGACGGAGGACTGGGCCGGCGGCGGCGACGCGACCCTGCACCGGCGCATCGACCGCGCCGGGCGGGAGCTCGCGGACCTCGCCGGCCGCCGGGAGTCGCCGGTGGTGGCGGACCCGTTCGCCCTGACCACCTCGTTCGACGCGCTCCTGTCCGGGCAGGGCCGCGCGGTCACCGGCGACCTGCGCCTCTGACGCTCCCCGAGCCGGATGCCGGGACGACGGTTGATCGTCCCGGCACGGGGCAGGTCGGGGCGCTGACGACCAGCGGACGGAGGCGGGCCCGTGGATGCCGACCGGCGGACCAGGATCGCGATCGAGGAGCACTGGCGCGCGTCGGAGGCGGGCGACCTCGACGCGGAGCACGCGATCTACGCCGACGACGCGATCCTCGACTACCCCCAGTCGGGTGAACGCTTCCGCGGTCGCGCCACGATCGCCGCCCAGCGCGGCGCCCACCCCGCCGACCGGCACTTCACCGTCCTGCGCGTCAGCGGCGGCGGGCCCCTCTGGGTGAGCGAGGTCGTCATCACCTACGACGGCGTCCCGGCCCACTCGGTGAGCGTCATGGAGCTCACCGGCGGCCGGGTCACCCACGAGACCCAGTACTTCGCGTCCCCGTTCCCCGCCCCGCCGTCCCGCGCGGCGCTCGCGGAACGGATCCCGGCCTGACCGTCTAGCGGCGGCGGGTCGCGCGGCGCCGGGCGGCGGACCTGGCCTTCGCCTTCGACGACTTGACCTTGCGGCGCGGGACGGTCGCCCGCCAGCGGCGCTGGCGGAGGATCTTCTCGTACCGTTCGACGAGCCGCTCCCGCTCCTTCTTCGTGCAGCCGAGGTCCTCCGGCTCCAGGTGGGCGATCCGGTCGGCGATGACGGCGGCGGTCGCGTACCGCGCCCAGGTCGGCTTCTGCCGGGCCAGGTGCCGCGCGTACGCGGCGAGGACGTAGCGGGCCGGCGGGTAGTCGGCGAGCGTCGTGCCCTGGCCGGAGCCGTCGGCCATGGCCCGCAGCAGCGCCCCGGTGTGGTCGACGAGCTCGTCGTCGGCCTCGTCGGCGATGATCGCGGCGTGCAGGTGCGCGGCGGTCGCGACCGCGCCCGCGGTGACCGCGTCGAGGTCGTCGCCGGCGCAGGCGTGCCGCAGCAGCCAGTCGCGGACCTCGGGCAGGACGGCGACGGTGCACAGCGCCTCGACGGCGTGCACGCGGCCCCAGCCGGTGGTGCGCGCGGCGAGCCACAGCAGCGCCTCGATGCCCGGGTCGCCGCGGTGGCGCAGCGACTCGACGGCCAGGGCGCCGAACTCCGCGGACAGCAGCCCGATCGTGCGGATCAGCTCGATGTCCTTGTCGGAGACGGTCGCCTCGGTGCCGAGCAGCGCCAGGCCGACCGCCACCTCGCGCCGGTCCACGCCGAAGCGCACCAGCCAGCGGCCGGTCCGGCGGACCCGTTTGCGCCCGGCGCGCAGCGCGGCGGCGGCCACGTGCTCGTTGTCGGTCGCCGGCACGTACACCTTGTCGAACGCCCCGATGAGCGCTCTGGGCGCCGCGACCGGTGAGGCGAAGTGCGCGTCGAGGATGGCGGCGACGTCCGCGCCGACGCGCCGGGCGTCGCGGCCGATCGGGGTGCGGGGGCGCTGATCGTCGGGGAACGGCTCGCCACCTGCGGGCAGCGGGTCGTCCTTGCCCTGGCGGTGCAGCAGCACCGCGTGGTCGTGCAGCCGTTCACGGATCATGTCCGCAGATGGTGTCACACCGCAGGTCACATGACGAGACGCAGTTTTCTGGCGGCGACGCCGATGGTGACCCGCTGCCCCCAGGACAGTTCGAGGCGGTCGGCCTCGAGGCCGTCGGCGAACACGACGAGGCCCTCGCCCTCGCTCGTCAGCTCCAGTGTGCCGGCGCCGTCGAGGCGGCCGGTGGTCAGCGTGACGCCGGTCGCCGGGGACGGCCACGCCTCGCGGACGAACCAGGTCAGCGCGGCCTCGCCGGGCGCCGGGGCGGGCGGCGCGTCCGCGCGTTGCCGGGCGATGGAGGAGCACCAGCCGGTGGCGCCGGTGCCCGTGCCGGCGACCACCCCGGACGAGGAGTGACGCTCCCTCGAACCGTCCGATGTGGACAGTACGTAGCGCGCCGACTGGTGCGTGACGTGCCCGAAGTAGACCTCGTTGAGGCCGAGGAGCTCCTGGCCGTCGTCGAGCGCCGCGGACACCATCGTCCTGTCCTGGACCGGGAGGCCGGGCAGGTCGCGCAGCAGTCCCCGCAGCGCTTGCGGCGGGTGGCGTACGAGCACGCCCGGGTTCCTGTCGGGTGCGGGGTCGACCCCGATCACGGGCTGCCCGTCCAGGTATTTCGCCACGTTGGCGACGAGGCCGTCCTGGCCGACGGCGACGATGACGTCCTCCGGCGCGAACAGGAACCGCGACAGGTCGGCGCGGTCGAGGTGCCCGCGGCGCCAGTCGGCGGGCACGGCCGCCCCGGCGGCGGTGAGCGCCGCCTGCTGCGCGGCGTGCCGGGCGGCGACGTCGTCGAGGTCGCGGCCGCGCTGGCGCAGGAAATACGCGGCGGCGGCGCGGGTGCCGTGCCGGGCGAGGAGCTCGTCGAGCTCGCTGCGCCGCGACACCAGCACCACGCGAGGAGCGAGGGTGCTCACGACGGCCCTGCCCATGCGCTCATGACGGGTGTCCTCTCCGATGTCTGCCCCGGTGATCCGGAAGAGTCCGTGCGGTTGCGGGTGCGGCATCCGGAAGACCCTGTGCGGCTACGGGTGCGGCATCCCCGTGATCCGGAAGACCTTGTGCGGCCGTCGCGGATCACGGGGCAGGTCTGGTCAGGCCGGGCGGCGCCGGACGGTGCGGCGGTGGCGGGCGCCCAGGGAGCGGTGCAGCGCGGACCAGCGGCGGGCCATCACGGTCCGGCTCGAGACGGCGATCATGCCGCGCCGCCGATCGAGCGGCCGCCGCCGAGCCGGTCGACGAGGCCGGTCAGCACGTCCGGGGTGACCGTGAGCTGGCCGATCTCGGGCAGGTTCCCGGCGAGCTCGCGCAGCGCGAGGGCCTGCAGGACGGCGGGCGCCAGGTCCCGGTAGGCCGCGAGCCGCGCGGCCTCCGCCTCGGCCTCGGCGAGCCCGACGGCCCGGACCCCCTCGGCCCGCGCCTCGGTGCGGGCCCGGTCGGCGTCCGCCTCGGCGGCGGCGGTGAGCCGGGCACGCTCGGCGTCGGCGAGCGCCGTGACCTTCGAGCGCTCGGCGGCGGCGGTCGCCGCGACCTGCTCCCGCTCCGCCACGGCCTGCGCCGCCACCAGGGCCGCCGCGGCGTCGACCTCGGCCTTGCGGCGGGCGTTGGCGCCGTGCTGCTCGACCAGCTGCTGCTCGCGCCGGGCCAGCTCGATCTTGCTCTGCAGCTCGTTCTCCGCGATCGCGCGCTCCTGCTCGACGGCGCGGGCCCGGCGGGCGTAGGTGGCCCGGTCCGCGTCCTGCTGCACCGCCTCCCGGGTCGGGGTCTGCAGGGCCCGCTCCAGGTCGGGCTCGGGGCGGATCGCGACGACGCGGGCGCTGACGACGCTGACGCCGGTGTCGGTGAGGCGCGGGTCGCCGCTCAGCGCCTCCGCGACCGCCTCGCGGACCGGGGCGATCCCGGCGGTCAGCGCGTCGGTGAGCGACAGCCGCGCCAGCAGGTCGAGGGCGGGCTGCTGGGCCAGCTCGGCGAGGAGGGTGGCGACCTGGTCGAGCGGCTGCGCGCGCCACGTGCCGGCCCTCGGGTCGACGGAGAAGTCGAGCCGGGACGCCGCCACGTCGGGGGCGCTGATCCGGTAGGTCACCGTCGCCTGCACCGTGACGTCGGCGAAGTCGGCGGTCCGCGCGTGGAACAGCAGCGGCAGCTCGCGGTCGTCGACGGGCACCTCGGACAGCACGGCGGTCAGCGGCCGGTAGTAGAACGACTGGCCAATGCCCTCGTGCCGCACCTTGCCCTTGACGTGGTGGCGGACCCACGAGGTCGGCGCGCCGCGCAGGTGGCGCAGGAAGAAGCGGGTGGTCACGTCAGCCATGTCGGCGCCTCCCCGGATGAGTTATCGTCGACTTGACGATATACGTCGTCACACTTTCTCGTCAATGTGGTGATAAATACATGACGTTCGCCGTGACCGTCGACCTGGTGATGCTGACGATCCGCGACGGCGCGCTCAGCGTGCTGCTGATCCGCCGGGCGATCCCGCCGTACGAGGGTGGCCACGCGCTGCCCGGCGGCTTCGTGCTGCCCGAGGAGGACCTCGGCGACGCCGCCGAACGCGAGCTCGTCGAGGAGACCGGGGTGCCCAGAGCGGCGGCGGCCGCCGGCCATCTGGAGCAGCTCGGCAGCTACGGCACGCCCGGCCGGGACCCGCGCGGGCGGGTGGTCACCGTCGCCTACCTCGCCCTGGTGCCCGACGCGCCGTCACCGCGGGCGGGCAGCGACGCGGCCGCCGCGGACTGGGTGCCGGTCGAGGGGCTGCCGCCGCTCGCGTTCGACCACGAGCGCATCCTCGCCGACGGGGTCGAGCGGGCCAGGTCGAAGCTCGAGTACACGCCCCTCGCGGCGGCGTTCTGCCCGCCGGAGTTCACGATCGCCGAGCTGCGGCAGGTGTACGAGGCCGTGTGGGCCACGAAGCTCGACCCCCGCAACTTCCACCGGAAGGTGACGTCCACCGACGGGTTCGTCGAGGCGACGGGCCGGTCCACCGCCGGCGAGCGGGGCCGCCCCGCGCAGCTGTTCACGCGTGGGGCGGCCCCCGTGCTGTACCCGCCGCTGCTGCGACGGGACCAGGGCCGCTAAGGCGTGTCTGGTCAGTGGATGCCGGGCTGCGGCGGGTCCGACCCCACTGACCAAACGCGCCTTAGTTGCCGGCGCTCTCGTAGCGGCGCAGTCCCCGTGAGAAGACGAACCAGGCGACGGCGGCGCAGTAGACGGCGACGAGCGGGGTCAGCAGCCCCACCCACGCCGAGCCGCCGCCGACCAGCAGCGAGACGGGGAAGAAGCTGACGAACGCGAACGGCAGCGCGAAGCCCAGCGCCGCCTTCAGCGCCAGCGGGTAGATCGACAGGGGGAAGCGGGCGAGGTCGCCGACCTGGTGCACCGCGAACGCGAACATCGGGCTCGGGCTCTGCATCCAGAAGGACACCGAGTTGGTCGCGAGGTTGATGGCGACCTTGACGACGATCGCGGACAGCAGGACGAGCACCGCGAGCGCGACCCGCCCCGCGGACCAGTCGACGCCCAGGTGCGCGAGGGAGAAGCCGAGCATCAGCCCGCCGGTGACGATGTTGGACAGCCCGTTGACCCCGATCTGCATGCTGCTGACCTGCAGCACGATCGGGTAGGGGCGGACCATCATGTAGTCGAGGTCGCCCTGGTTGATCTGCCAGGCCAGGTTCCACATGCCCTCGAAGAACAGCGAGCCGACCCCCTCGGCGATCGCCACCATCGCGAACATCGCCACGACCGCCCAGAACGACCAGCCGTTGATGTGCGGGACCTTCGCGAAGATCGCCGCGAGGAACGCGACGTTGACGACCTGCATGACGACCGTGCCGGCCATCATGATCCAGAAGTCGCTCTCGTACTCCAGCAGCGAGCGCATGTGCGCGCCGAGCAGCCGGACGTAGAGCCGGACGGTGCGCATGCTCAGCCCCCGTTCACGGTCAGCCGGCGCAGCCCCCGCCGGAACAGCAGCCGGGCGCCGAACCACATCGCCAGCACCCACCCGAGCTGGGTGGCCACCAGCAGGACCGCGTGGGTGCCGCTGGCCTGCCCGATGAAGATCAGCGCGGGCGTGGAGGTCAGTCCCGCGAACGGTGACCACTGCGCCGCCGTGGCCAGCCAGCCCGGGAAGTAAACCAGCGGCACCAGCGCCCCGGACAGCAGGCCGGTGATCGCCTGCCGGGCCCACAGCACGCCGACGAAGTTCTCCGTCCAGAAGCACGCGAGGGTGCTCAGGTAGGACACCGCGAACTTCAGCGGCACGATCAGGACCATGCTGCCGGCGAACAGCGCCAGCATCGGCCCCGGCGGCATGTCGAGGGCGCCGCCGACGGCGACGGTCACACTGACGACGAACGTGACGGCGACCAGCTCGATCCACACGCCGCCGGCCGTCTCGGCGAACCTGGCCCGCTGATAGTCGACGGGCTTGACCAGGTCCAGCGCGACGAGCCCGGTCTTGATCCGGTGCGACATGCGGAAGTCGACGAAGGTGCCGACGAGAGCGCCGGAGGCGAACGCGACCACCAGGTAGGCCCGCATCTGCGGCCAGGTGAAGCCACCGATCGGCCCGTCGGCGAGCAGCACCCGCCACACGGCGAGCAGCGCGATGAGCTGGAACGCGACGCCGCCGAGGGACATCAGGAAGTTGCCGCGGTACGCCAGGGCGCTCAGCGCCGCGGCCCTGGCGTGGGCGAGGTAGGGCTTCACGGCTGCAGCACCAGCTCGCCCGAGTACACCCGCCGGATGACGTCCTCGATGGACGGCTCGTCGACGCCGAAGTCGACGAGGTTGGCCAGCGGCGCGAGCGCGGCGACGACGTGCCCGGCGGTCATCGTGAAGCGGTCGAAGCGCACCGCGAGCTGCAGCGGCGTGTCCCCGGCCTCGATCGTGGCGCCGGGCAGCGCGGCGCGGACGGCCTCCAGCGGCACGGCGGTCTCGGTCTGCACGTTGAGGATCCGCTCGCGGGCGAACGCGTCCTTCACGGCCTCCAGGTCGCCGTCGAAGATGATCCGGCCCTCGTCGATGATGACCAGCCGCCGGCAGAAGCCCTCGATGTCGCCGAGGTCGTGGCTGGTCAGCATGACGGTGGTGCCCTCGTCGCGCACGGCGCGGAAGAACTCCCGCACCCGGTCCTTCACGGCGAGGTCGAGCCCGATCGTCGGCTCGTCGAGGTAGACGACCGGCGGGTCGTGCAGCAGCGCCGCGGCGAGGTCGGCCCGCATCCGCTGCCCGAGCGACAGCTTCCGGCCGAGGACCGGCAGCACCTCCCCGAGCTCCAGGACGTCCTCGAACCTGGCCATGCGTTTGCGGTACGTGCCGTGGTCGATGCCGTAGACGTCGCGCAGTACCGCCAGGGACTCCGACACCGGAAGGTCCCACCACAGCTGGGTCCGCTGCCCGAACAGCACCCCGATCCTGTGTGACATCGCGATGCGGTCCTTCTGCGGCGACAGCCCGTCGATGCGCACCTCACCGGAGGTGGGCACCAGGATGCCGCTGAGCAGTTTCACGGTCGTCGACTTGCCGGCGCCGTTCGGCCCCACGTAGGCGACGGCCTCACCCGCCTCGATCGTCAGGTCCACGTGGTCGACGGCCGTCTTGTCGACGAACCGCCGCACGAAGAGATGTTTGACGGCTCCCCGCAGCCCAGAATCCTTGTCCGGCCTGCGGAAGACCTTGGTCAGTTGCCGTGCCTCCACAAGTGCCACATCGGCGAGCCTAGTATTTCTTCGCGACCCGCATTAACCCGTTTTCCGGCCGTGACGATCTTGCCGCGATCTTTGTGGCGGTCCTGCCCGTGCCGGTCAGGCCTGCTTGGCCAGGTCGGCGAGCGGGGCGCCGGTGAGCCGGTAGACGGCGATGTCCTCGCCGAGCACGGAGGGGATCTCGGCGCCGATCGAGCGGTAGTACGCGGCGGTGGGTTCGTTGGTCGGCCGCCCCCACCACTGCATGTGGCGGTAGCCGCGCTCGGCGCAGACCGAGGCCACGGCGCTCAGCAGGGCGGTGTCGACGCCGGTGCCGGCGGCGTCCTCGCGGATGTAGATGTCGTCGATGTGGATCGCGGTGCCGCGCCAGGTGCTGTAGACCAGCGCCCACAGGGTGTAGCCGACGACGTCGCCGGTCTCGTCGTCGACCGCGAGGTGCGCCCAGGCGACGGGTGCCGGCCCGAACAGCGCCCGGCCGAGCTCGTCCTCGTCGGTGCTGATCTGGTCGGTGGCCCCTTCACTTTCGGCCATGCCGTGCACGAGCGAGTGCAGCAGGCCGAGGTCGCCGGCGGTGGCTTCACGAATCATGGCGGTCACGGTGGCATGTGACCGTCCGGGTGGGCACTGGGGCTTCCCCTAAACATTGGCCGCAATCCCTACCTCGGCGATGGGTCCGGTGCTGACCATGATGCGGTCGGCGGCGACTTCGGGGCGTGGCCACCGCGACTCGTAGCCCGATGCCTAGAGAGGCGGCCTCGATGGAGGCGGTACGTTTCGAGCTCAGCCCGTCGGAGATACCCGAGACCTGGTACAACATGGCCGCCGACCTCGACTACGTGGCGCCGGCGTTGAGCCCGGCCACGGGCGAGCCGGTGACCCGCGACGACATGTTGCGCACGATGCCGGAGGCGCTGGTCGACCAGGAGCTCAGCCGGGAGCCCGAGTTCGAGATCCCGGGCGAGGTGCGGCAGTTCTACGCGCAGTGGCGGCCCACCCCGCTGATCCGGGCCCGCAACCTGGAGAAGGAGCTGGACACCCCGGCGCGGATCTACTTCAAGTACGAGGGGGTCGGCCCGACCGGCAGCTTCAAGCCCAACTCGGCGATCCCGCAGGCGTACTACAACCAGCGCGCCGGCAAGACGGGCCTGATCGCCGAGACCGGCGCCGGGCAGTGGGGCAGCGCGATCTCGTTCGCCGCGTCGCTGTTCGGCATGCGGGCCAAGGTCTTCATGGTGCGGGTGAGCTTCCAGCAGAAGCCGCACCACCGGTCGCTGATGCAGATGTTCGGGGCGAGCTGCACGCCGAGCCCGAGCCCGGAGACCGCCGCCGGGCGCGCGGTGCTCGAGGAGAACCCGGACTTCCCGGGCAGCCTGAGCGTCGCCAAGTCGGAGGCGCTGCAGGTCGCGTTCTCCGACCCCCGCTGGGGCTACACGCGCGGCAGCGCGCTGAACCACGTGTGCGCGCACCAGACGGTCATCGGTCAGGAGGCCATCGCGCAGATGGAGCGGGCCGGGCACTACCCGGACGTCGTGGTGGCGTGCGCGGGCGGCGGCAGCAACCTCGCCGGGCTGGCGTTCCCGTTCCTGCGCGCGCAGTTGCGGGGTGGTCCGCGGGTACGGCTGGTCGCCGCGGAACCGGCCGCGTGCCCGTCGCTGACGCAGGGGCGGATCGCGTACGACTTCTCCGACACCGCCGGGCTCACCTCGCTGACCCGGACGCACACGCTGGGCCACAAGTTCGTGCCGCCGCCCGTGCACGCCGGTGGCCTGCGGGCGCACAACATCGCCCCGCTGGTCAGCCGGGTCGTCGAGGAGGGTCTGATGGAGGCGGTCGCGTTGCGGCAGCGGGACTGTTTCGAGGCGGGGGTGCTGTTCACCCGGACCGAGGGCATCGTGCCGGCGCCCGAGTCGACGCACGCGATCCGCGCCGCGGTCGACGAGGCGCTGCGCGCCCGTGAGGAGGGCGTGACCAGGACGATCCTGTTCGGGCTCTCGGGGCACGGCAACTTCGACCTCAGCGCCTACGAGCGGTACCTCGGCGGTGCCCTCGCCGACGACAGCATCGACCCGCAGGCCCTGGAGATCGGGCGCAACAGTATCCCGGTGCTGGCCGGAGCGGCGTCGTGAAGGGGCTCAGCGCGCTGCAGTTCCTCGCCCTGGGGGTCATCTGGGGCTCCAGCTACCCGCTGATCAAGCTGGCCGGTGAGGAGCTGAGCCCGGGCCAGCAGGTGCTGGGCCGGCTGGTCCTCGGCTCGGTGGTCCTGGTGCTCATCGCCGCGGTCACCCGGTCCCGGCTGCCGCGGTTCGGGTTCGTGTGGGTGCACATCACCGTGACCACCGTGCTCGGCATGGTCGCCCCGTTCCTGCTGCTGGCCTGGGGCGAGCAGCGCACCAGCGCCTCGATGGCCGGGGTGCTCACCGCGGCCACCCCGCTGCTGACCCTCGCGCTGGCCACCGTGCAGCTGCGCAGCGAGCGGGCGACGGCGCGGCGCACGGCCGGGGTGGTCCTCGGGTTCGCCGGGATCGTGCTGGTGATGGCGCCGTGGTCCGAGCTGGGCGGCACGATCGGCGGCCAGCTGGCCTGCCTGGCCGTCGCCGGGATCTACGCCGCGCACGCCGTGTTCGTCCGCAAGTTCCTGTCCGACCGGGGCATCCCGCCGATCTCGTCGGCGACGGCCCAGACCCTCGTCGCGACGGTGCTGCTCGCCGTGCTGCAGCCGTTCCTCGGCTGGCACACCCCGTCGTCGGTCGGCTGGCACGTGGTGCTGAGCATCGTGTCGCTCGGCGTGTTCGGCACCGGCCTGGCGTACGTCCTCTACAACCGGCTGATCGCCGACATCGGCGCGACCGGCGCCTCCGCGGTGAACTACCTGGTCCCGTTCATCAGCCTGATCCTCAGCGCGGCGTTCCTCGGCGAGGCGATCACCTGGAACGTGCTGGTCGGCGGCGTGGTGATCGTGGCGAGCATCCTGCTCGGCGAGGACCAGCTGCGGCCCGGCGCGTGGCGGCGACCGTCCGGCGACGCGGCCGGTGAGACGGCCGGTGAGACGGCTGGTGAGGCGGCCGGTGAGACGGCGCCGTCCGGCGACGCGGCCGGTGCTGCGGAACCACCCGGCGGCGGGGCGCGGCGGCACACCTCGCAGCCGCCGGTCGCGGCAGCCGCACCCGCCACCCGGGAGAAGTTATGACGGGCCAGCCACTGGCCGGCACCGTGGACACCGGTGAGTCCGGACCCGGCACCGCGCACACCGGCCGGTCCGTGGCCGACGCCGTGCACGCCGCGGCCCGGCGGGCGCCCGAGCGCGCCGCCGTGCTGCACGACGGCGGCGCGACCAGCTACGCCGGGCTCGTCGCGGCGAGCCGGACCGCCGGCACCGCCCTCGACGGGCTCGGCCTGCCGGCCGGGCAGCCGATCGCAGTCCGCGCGGCGAAGTCGCCGCAGACGATCGCCCTGATCCTGGCCTGCTTCGCCGCCGCCCGGCCCGTGCTGCTGCTCTCCGTCGACCTCGGCGCCCAGGTGGCCGGCAGCCTGGTCGAGCGGGCCGGCTGCGCCGGCGTCGCCACCGCGACCGGCGAAGGCGCCTTCGACTGGGCCCCGGCACCCGCCAGTGCCGGCACCGGTGCCGGCGCGGACGGTCCTTCCCCGGGTCCACCGCTTCTGTTTGCCCCACTCCGATCTAACCGCATCCCACAAACCCCCCCCCCCCCCCCCCCCACCCCCCCCCCCCCCCCCCCCCCCCCCCGCGCCCGGCCTGCCGCCGGGCACGTGCCTGCTGCTGACCACGTCCGGCTCGACCGGCGTACCGAAGATCGTGCCGCTGCCCGGCGCGGCCGTCGCCCGCTTCACCGCCTGGGCCGCCGGCGTGTTCGAGCTGGGCGACGGCACCCGGGTGCTCAGCCACGCACCGCTGAACTTCGACCTCAGCCTGCTCGACGTGTGGGCCACCCTGAGCCACGGCGGCACCGTCGTGCTCGTCGACCCCGACCGGGCCGTGCACCCCGCGTACCTGATGGACCTCGTGAGCGGCGCCCGGCCGCACGTGGTGCAGGCCGTGCCGATGTTCTACCGGCTGCTGGTGTCCGCGGCGGGCGGCGGGCGGGCCGTGCCGGACGTGCGGCACGTGGTGCTGACCGGTGACCACACGCCGCCCACGCTGCGCGCCGCCCTGCCGGAGCTGTTCCCCGGGGCGATCCTGCACAACGTGTACGGCTGCACCGAGACCAACGACAGCTTCATCCACTCGTTCGGCGCGGACGAGGCCCGCGACGGTGCGCTGCTCCCGCTCGGGGCGCCGCTGCCCGGGGTCCTGGCCCACCTGGCCGGCGACGACGGGGAGCCGTTCGACGGGCCCGGCACCGGTGAGCTGGTGGTGTCGACGCCGTTCCAGGCCGTCGGGTACCTGGCCGGCGACCGGTTCCCGGTCCGCGGCGGCCGCGGCTGGTACCGCACCGGTGACCTGGTCACCCGCGACGACCGCGGCCGGCTCGTGCTGGTCGGGCGCACCGACTTCCAGGTCAAGGTCCGCGGCGTGCGGGTCAGCCTCGAGGAGGTCGAGCAGGTCCTGCTCGCCCACCCCGGGGTCGCCGAGGCCGCCGTCGTCGCGCTGCCCGACGCCGCGGCCGGGGCCAGGATCTCCGCGGTCCTGCGGCCCCGCGACGCCGGGCTGACCGGCCTGCAGGTGCGCACCTGGTGCGCGCAGCGCCTCACCCGGGCCGCCATCCCCGCGGTCTTCGACCTGCGCAGCGACCCGCTGCCGGTCGGGGTCACCGGCAAGGTCGACCGCGCCCGCCTCAAGACGGAACTGCAGAAGGAGCCGACATGACCACCCAGGAACGCGAGATCAGCGAGTACCTCGTCACGCAGTACCTGCCCGGGACCCCCGCCGGGGAGCTGCCGGCCGACTACGACCTGCTGGACAACGGCGTCATCGACAGCCTCAGCCTGCTGCAGCTGGTCGGCTGGGTCAGCGAGCGGTACGCGATCGCCCTCGACCAGATCGACCTGAACCCGGACGACTTCCGCTCGGTGGCGGCGGTCGACAGCTTCATCACCCGTAACACCCAGGTCAGCGACGCCGTCGCGGCAGTGAAGGAGTGAGACCATGATCGTCCGGGACCAGAGTCAGGCCAAGACGGTCGACTGGGGCAACGGCCTGAGCCGCCGTTACCTGCTCGAGGCCGACAAGATGGGCTTCACCGTCTGCCACACCACGGTGCGCCCGGGCACCAAGTCGCGGCTGCAGTACCGCCGGCACCTGGAGGCCTGCCTGTGCATCCGCGGCACGGGACGGGTGATCACCGCGGACGGCCAGGAGTACGAGCTCACCCCCGGCGTCATCTACGCCCTGGACGTGCACGACGCGCACTTCCTCATCGCCGACCCGGACAGCGAGCTCGAGCTGATCAGCGTCTTCAACCCGCCGCTGACCGGCGACGAGACGCACTCGCTGGACTCCGACGAGTTCTCCCAGTACTGACATGGCCTGGTCCCGGGAACAACAGGAACTGCACGACGCCGTGCTCGCGGTCGCCGCGACCCTGGGCACGGACCACGCCGAACGCGACGCGGCGGGCATCTTCGACGCCGAGGGCTGGAAGCGGCTCGCCGAGCTCGGACTGTTCGGGCTGCCGTTCGCCGAGCGGTACGGCGGGCTGGCCCAGGACCTGCCGACCACGATGTACGCCCTGGAGGCCCTCGGCACGGCGTGCCGCGACGGGGGCCTGAGCTTCTCGGTGGTCACCCACCTGGTCAGCACCGGGGTGGCCCTGCACCGGTTCGGGTCGGCGGAGCTCAAGCAGCGGTACCTGCCGGACGTCTGCGCCGGCAGCGTCATCGGGGCGCACGCCGTCACCGAGCCGGCGGGCGGCTCGGACATCACCCCGATGCGGACCACGGCGGTGCCCGACGGCGACGACTTCGTCCTCAACGGCAGCAAGGCGTTCGTCAGCAACGGGCCGATCGCCGACGTCGTGCTCGTCTACGCACGTACCGGCAAGCTCGGCAACCCGGCGGCGATCAGCACCTTCCTGGTGCCGCGCGGCACGCCCGGGCTCAGCGTCGGGCAGCCGGTCGGCAAGCTGGGGCTGCGCACGTCGCCGCTGGCCGAGCTGTTCCTCGACGACGTGCGGGTGCCCCGCGCGAACATGGTCGGCTCGCAGGGCGCCGGCCTGCTCATCCTCGACGCGGTGATGCAGTGGGAGATCCTCTGCGGCTTCGTCGTCAACCTCGGCGAGATGCAGCACCGGCTCGACCGCTGCGTCGCCTACGCCCGCACCCGGCGGCAGTTCGGCCAGCACATCGGCCGCTACCAGTCGATCTCGCACCGGATCGTCGACATGGGCACCGATGTGGAGACCGCGCGGATGTGGCTCTACGCGACGGCCCGGAAGCTGGCCGCCAACCGCAGCGTGACCGCCGACGTCGCCCGCACCAAGCTGGTCGTCAGCGAGGCCAACGTGCGGTCCGCCCTCGCCGCCGTGCAGATCTTCGGCGGCTACGGCTACACCACGGAGTACGGGCTGGAGCAGGAGCTGCGCAACTCGGTGTCCGGCACGATCTACTCCGGTACGTCGGAGATCCAGCGGGAGCGGCTCGCCGCCCTGATGGGCCTGAACCGCCCCCTGGAGGTGTCATGACGGCGGACCTGGCGGCACTCACCGGGCCCACGGCCTTCCTGGACCACGATCACCCGGCGGTCGCCGGCTTCGTCGCCAGGGCCCTGGCCGGCCTGGACGAGGGCGCCACCGACGTCGACCGGGCGGTCCGGCTGTACTACGCCGTCCGCGACGGCATCCTGTACGACGTCTACCACGCCGACCTGAGCCGGGAAGGCCTGACCGCGAGCGCCGTCATCGGCCGCGGCCGCGGCTTCTGCATGCACAAGGCCGTCGTGTACGCGGCCGTGGCGCGCGCGGCCGGCATCCCCAGCCGCGTCACGTACGCCGACGTGCGCAACCATCTCGCCTCGCCCCGGCTGCGCGACCTTGTCGGCGGTGACGTGTTCTTCCACAGCCTGACCACCGTGTACCTGGACGGGCGGTGGGTCAGGGCCACGCCGGTGTTCAACAAGCTGCTGTGCAAGCTGTACGGCATGGCACCGCTGGAGTTCGACGGCCGCGCCGACAGCCTCCACCACCCGTTCGACGGCGACGGCAACCGGCACATGGAGTTCCTCGAGTTCCACGGCGACTTCGACGACGTGCCGTACGACCTGGTCATCTCGACCATGCGCGGCAAGCATCCGAAGTTCCTGTCCGCCGCCGCCACGACCCCGTCCGGTTCGCTGGCCGCCGAGGCGCCTTAGCCGACGGCGTACCGGACGACCTGGATGCCGCTCGGGAACGTGGTCGTGGACAGGTGCGCCAGCGACAGCGGCACGGTGAACAGGTCCGGCCCCGACGCGAGGACGACCGGGTGGACGGCGAGGAGCACCTCGTCGACGACCGGCCACAGCGGCGCCAGGGTGGCCGGCCCGGCGGAGAGGATGACGTCGCCCTCCAGCGCCGCCAGCTGGGGTGCGAGGTCGCCGCGCAGCACCGGCGCGGCGCCGAACGCGGGGTCGCCGGTGAAGACCACTTTGCGCATCGCCCGCAGCAGCGTGGCGAACTCGTGGTCGGCGGGGGTCAGGGCGCCCGCGCCGGCCGGGACGCGGCCGTCGGCGACCTCCTCCCACCAGGGGACGATCGCGTCGTACATGACGCGGCTCATCGCCCACGTCCCGGCACCGCGGTACCAGTCGTTGATGTGCGCCTGCTCCTGCTCGCCCCAGCCGAACGGCTCCCAGAACGTGCCGTCCTCGGTGGCGATCCTGTTGTCGAGCGTGGTCTGCATGTGCACGACGATTTTGCTCATGACGCGTCCTTCGAGGGCTTGATGTTCTGGTTCAGGTGGAAGACGTTGTCCGGGTCGTAGCGGTCCTTGAGCGCGGTCAGCCGGGCCAGCTTCGCCGGAGGGTACGCCCGGCGCACCCCCGCCGCGCCCTCGTCGCCCAGCGAGTTGACGTAGACGCCGCCGGAGAACGGCTCGAGCAGCGCCGCCGCGGCCCGCGCCGCCGCCCGGCGGGCGTCGTCCTGCGCGGGGTCGGTCCAGGAGGTGCCGGCGCCGAACTCGAACATGGTGTCGCGGTGGCCGAACGCGGTCGCGTCCTGCGGCACGTCGGCGATCGCGCCGCCGTACCCCTGCAGGCCCGCGCCGCAGTGCTCGCCGGCGGCGATGAAGGCGTCGACGGCCGCGTCGGGCATCGACTTGAGGTAGTGCGAGCGGCCGTACCGGCGCAGCGCGTGCCGGCCCGAGGTGTCGTCGCGGCGCTGCAGCCGCAGGTACGACATGGGCTGCCGGGTCACGGTGCCGCCCTGGAGGAACGCCGGCGAGTAGGAACCGGGACCGACCCAGACGTAGCCGAGGGTGAGGGTGCCGGGGCCGCTGGACGCGGTGAACGTCGCCTGCCGCGGCGCGGTGAGGTGCTCGTCGCGCCACCGGCGCATCGCCGCGTGCCGGGCGTCGCCGGTGAACACGGCCTCCACGACGAGCGCCGACGTGCCGGTGTCGTGCAGCGCGAACTCGAACCCGGTGACGATCCCGAAGTTGCCGCCGCCGCCCTTCAGCCCCCAGAACAGCTCGCCGTCGCGCACCCGCAGCACCTCACCGGCGGCGGTGACGAGGTCGTAGGACAGCACGTTGTCGCAGGCGAGGCCGTACCGCCGGGCGAGCCAGCCCATCCCGCCGCCGAGGGTGAGGCCGCCGACCCCGGTGTGCGACACGTTGCCCGCCGTGGTCGCCAGGCCGTGCCGCTGCGAGGCGTCGTCGAGCGCGCCGAGCAGCGCGCCGCCCTGCACGGACGCGCGCCGCCGCACCGGGTCGACGCTCACCCGCCCCATCGGCGTCAGGTCGATCATCATGCCGCCGTCGGTGACCCCGAAGCCTGCCGCGCTGTGCCCGCCGCACCGCACCGACACCTCCAGGCCGCGCTCCCGGGCGGAGCGGACGGCGGCGGCCACGTCCTGGACCGACCGGCACCGCACGATCATCGCCGGCCGGCGGTCGAACATCGCGTTCCACACCTGCCGGGCCTCGTCGTAGCCGCGGTCCCCGGGGCGGAGCACCTCTGCTGTTCCTGTCGTCGTCATGCACTCAGCTTCACGCGGATTGGACCCTGCGGTAAGGTCCGTTTACGTGGCCCGTGAGAGGACCAATCCGGAGCTGCTCGTCACGCTCGACCCGGCCGGCGGGCCGCTGCACCGCCAGCTGGAGGCGGCGATCAGGGCGGGCATCCGCGGCGGCCGGCTCGTCGTGGGCAGCGCGCTGCCGTCCAGCCGGGCGCTCGCCGCGTCGCTGGGCGTCTCCCGTGGCGTGGTCGTCACGGCGTACGAGCAGCTGACCGCCGAGGGCTACCTGACCGGCCGCTCCGGCGGGTACACCACGATCGCCACCGGACCGGCGCCCACGGCCGCACCACCGCCCGACGTCGCGCCGCAGGCCCGGATCAGCTTCGGCTACGGCCGCACCGACGTGTCCCGCTTCCCCCGCGCCGCGTGGCTGCGCTCCGTCCGGCGGGTGCTGACGACCGCGCCCTTCGACCGGTTCGGCTACACCAGCGGCCAGGGCACCCCCGAGCTGCGCGCCGCCCTCGCCGAATACCTCAACCGGGTCCGCGGCACCGACGCCCGCCCCGAGACGATCGTCGTCTGCGCCGGCTACGCCCAGGCCGCGAACCTGCTGATCCAGGTGCTCCGCGCGGCCGGCGCCACCCGCCTCGCCGTCGAGGACCCCTCCGGCGACGACGACGCCCGCCCCCTGGCCCTCGCCGCCGGCATGACCGTGACCGGCGTCCCCGCCGGCCCCGACGGCATCGACGTCACGGCCCTCACCGCGGTGGCCGCCGACGCGCTCGTGCTCACCCCGTCGCACCAGTGGCCGACCGGCGGCGTCCTGCCCGCACCCGCCCGCACCGCCGTGATCCGCTGGGCCGCCGACCACGACGCGCTGATCGTCGAGGACGACTACGACGCCGAGTACCGCTACGACCGGGCCGCCGTCGGCGCCATGCAGGGCCTCGCCCCGGACCGGGTCGTCTACGTCGGCTCCGCCAGCAAGACCCTCGCGCCCGGCCTGCGGCTCGGCTGGATGGTCCTGCCGCCCCGGCTCGTCGCCCCGGTCATCGAGGCGAAGATCCTCGCCGACCGCGGCTCCCCGGCCCTCGACCAGCTCACCTTCGCCGACTTCCTCACCCACGGCGAGCTCGACCGCCACCTGCGCCGGATGCGCCCGCTGTACCGCCGCCGCCGCGACACCCTCCTGGCCGCCCTCGCCCGGCACCTCCCGCAGCTACGCCCGGTCGGCATCGCGGCCGGCCAGCACCTCGTCGCCTGGCTCCCACCCGACCTGCCCGAGCCCGCGGTGGAGGCGGCCGCGCTGGCGAGGGGACTCGCGGTGTTCGGGGTCGGCCGGTACCGCCTCGCCCCCGGCCCGCCGGGCCTGCTCTTCGGCTACGGCCACCTGTCCGAACCCGCCATCGAGGAGGCCGTCACCATCCTCGCCGCCGCGCTGACCGACCTGGCCCGCTGACGTCTGCCTCAGGCGCGGTGAAGGTCTGCACAACGAATGGCAGCCGTGCTGCCCAAGTCCCTCGCACAGGCGAACCGGCAGGCCGCGACCACCAGCCTGTCTCGGGTCCCGGCGGCCGTCGTGGCCGCGATGTGAGCGGACCGGGCCGGCGCTGCCGCACGCTCAGCCGAGCAGGCGGGCGGCGTCGTGGCGTGAGGTGATCCTGATGAAGGTGAGGTCCTCGCGCTCGGCCGAGGCGGTCGTGTAGCGCTCCTGGTAGACGCTGTGACGGGTCCAGGCCCAGCGCAGCAGGGACTTCTGCGGGTCGAGGCGGAACAGGCCGCCGAGCGTCTCGCGGTTGCCGTTCCACAGCGGCTCGCGGGTGACGCCGCGGCGGATCGTGCGCCACAGCAGCTGGCGGATGACGGTGCGGCGGGGCAGGTCGAACCAGACGACGGTGTCCGCCCGCGCCCAGACCAGGTCGCGGACGGCGCTGTAGTTGCCGTCGATCACCCAGCCGTCGCCGCCGGCCAGCCCGGCGACGGTCCTGCGGAACACGGTGACGTCGATGGGCTCCCAGTCCGCGAGGTGGTGGATCGCGTCGAGCTCCACGAACGGCACGCCGAGGCGCGCCGCGAGGGCGCGGCCGAGGGTCGACTTGCCGGAACCCGAGTTGCCAACCACCGACACCCGACGCATCGATCGAACGTACGCCGAGTGCCCCGGCCCGCACACCTTCCTTGAGGCGCATCTCATGGAGTGCCCCGCCGGTCCGCTCGGACGGTGGGCGGGCCGGATGAACGGCTGAGGAGCCGTTCACCCCCGGCGCGGTACGTTGATCGCTCACGACGGGTGCGAGCTGTGGAGGGCCGGTGCAGGTCACGCCGCTCTCCGGCAGGCTGCGGGTCAGTGTGCTCGGGGACATGACCGCGACGGTCGACGGGCAGCTCGCCGACCTCGGCGGGCGGCGCCAGCGGGCGGTGCTCGCGGTGCTGGTGGTCAACCGGGGCGACATCGTGCCCACCGACCGGCTCATCGACCACATCTGGGGCGACCGGTCGCCCGTCAACGCCGCCGGGGCGCTGCAGGCGTACGTCTCGCACCTGCGCCGCCGCCTGGAGCCCGGCGCGACGGCCCGGGCGCGCGGCAACGTGATCGTGTCCCGGCCGCCCGGCTACGCGCTCAACCTGGACGCCGGGGCCGTCGACGCGTGGCGCTTCGACCGGGGGGTCACCGCGGCGCTCGGCACCGCCGACCCCGCCGCGCAGCGGGACCTGCTCGAGGCGGCGCTGCGGCTGTGGCACGGGCCCGCGTACGCCGAGTACGCGGACGAACCCTGGGCGCAGGCGGAGGCGGCGCGCCTCGGCGAGCTGCGCGAGGTCGCCCGGGAGCAGCTCCTGGCGGCGCGGCTGGCGCTCGGCGACAGCGCGCTGCTGGTCCCGGAGCTCGAGGCGCTCGTCGCGGAGGAGCCGTTGCGGGAGCGGCGCTGGCGGCTGCTGGTGCTGGCGTTGTACCGCGCGCACCGGCAGGGCGACGCGCTGGGTGCGCTGCGCAGGGCCCGGCAGACGCTGTCGGAGCAGCTCGGCGTCGACCCGGGGCCGGCCCTGCGTGCCCTGGAGGCGGAGGTCCTCGCCCAGTCGGCGTCCCTGGACGTACCGCCACCGCCCAGGCCGGCCGAGCCGGGCCCGGCGGCCGAGCCGGGCGCAACAGCCGGCATGGACAGTGTGGTCGCGCCGGGCGATGGAGCCGTGCCGGGCGGGCGCGGCGTGCGGGACGGGAACGACCCGGAGTCAGCGCAACAGGTGTCCGGGACGGGCGCTTCGCCGGTGGCGGCGGCAGGTCCGGCCACAGCGGCGCCGCAGGCGCCCGGGGAGTGGACGACGGTACATCCGCGGAAACCGGCGGAAGAGCACCTCGTCGACCGCGACGGGGAAGTGGATGAGCTGCGGCAGGCGGCCGCCGACGCGTTCGGCGGGCTGGCGGGGCTGGCGATGATCGAGGGGGCCGCCGGGATCGGCAAGAGCAGGCTGCTGACGGAGGCGCGCAGGATCGCCGACGGTCACGGGGCGCTCACGCTGACCGCGCGCGGGAGCCAGCTGGAGAAGGAGTTCGGCTTCGGCGTCGTGCGGCAGCTGTTCGAGGCGCTGCTCACCGACCCGGCCGCCCGCGCCCGTCTCCTCGCCGGCGCCGCCGCGTCCGCCGCGTCCGTCTTCGACCTCGACGTCACAGCGGGCGGCGAGCGCGGCGACCACACGTTCGCGACCCTGCACGGGCTCTACTGGCTGACCGCCAACGTCGCCGCGACCAGGCCCGTCACGATCGTCGTCGACGACCTGCAGTGGTGCGACACCGGTTCGCTGCGGTTCCTGGCGTACCTGGTGCGCCGGCTCGACGGCCTGCCGGTGCTGCTCGTGGCCACGCTGCGGACGGGGGAGCAGTACGAGGACGAGGCGCTGCTCGCGGAGCTGCAGCTCGACCCCGCGACCACGCCGGTGCGGCCCGGGCCGCTGAGCGCCGCCGGGGTCGCCGACCTCGTCCGGCAGCGGCTCGGCGACGGCGCCGAGCCCCGGTTCGTCGCCGCCTGCCACCGCACCACGTCCGGCAACCCGCTGCTGCTGCGGCAGCTGCTGCGGGCCCTGGAGAGCAACGGCGTGCGGCCCACCGACGCGCACGCCGGCACCGTCACCGCCATCGGCTCCCGGGCCGTGTCCAGCATGGTCCTCATCCGGCTGCGGCGGATGCCGGCGGCCAGCACCGCCGTCGCGCGGGCGATCGCGGTCCTCGGCGACGGCGCCGGGCTGCCGACCATCGCGGCCCTCGCCGGCGTCGACGAGCCCGCCGCGGCGGCCGCCGTCGCCGCGCTCGCCCGGGCCGAGGTGGTCCGGCACGAGTACCCGGTCGGGTTCGTGCACCCGCTGGTGCGCGACGCCGTCTACCAGGACCTGCCGCCCGGCGAGCGGCAGCTGCACCACGAGCGGGCCGCCCGGGTCCTCAGCGGGCTGTCGGCGGCGCCGGAGCAGGTCGCCGCGCACCTGCTGCAGATCCCCGAACGCGCCGACCAGTGGGTCGTCGACGTGCTGCGGGCCGCGGCCGGCACCGCCCTGCACCGCGGCGCACCCGAGGGCGCCGCCGCGTACCTGCGCCGGGCCCTCGCCGAGCCGCCCGCGCCGGCCCAGCGGCCCGCGGTGCTGCTGCAGCTCGGGCAGGTCGAGACGCTCAACGACGGGCCCGCCGCGATCGCGCACCTGCGGGCCGCGTACGACGACCCGATCACCGACCCGGCGACGTTCGCCGCGGTGTCCCGGATGCTCATCCACACGCTGATCTTCACCGGGCCGGAGGGCAACGCGCCGGAGTTCGCCCGGCGGGCGTCGGCGCGCCTCGCGGCGGAGTTCGTCGACGAACGGCAGGGGCTGCAGGCCCTCGAACGCATCGCCGGCTACATGTACAGCGGCGAACCCGGCTCGTTCCCCGCCGAGCGGCCGGTGATCACCGGCGACGGGCTCGGTGCGCGGATGCTGGCCGCCTGCCACGGCTGGGAGCTGCTCGCCAAGGGGATCCGCCGCGCCGAGTCGGCGGAGCTGGCCCGCTTCGCGCTCGCCGACGGGGTCCTCATGCGCGGCGACCCCGGGCTCTTCTGGGTCATCGCCGGGGTCGTCCTGGAGGCCGCGGACGAGGACGCCGGGACGCTGTGGGCCGACGGGCTGAAGCTCGGGCACACCCGCGGCTCGCTGTTCACCGTCCTCGCCGCGCAGCTGTGGGGCGGCTGGCGGGAGTGGCAGCGCGGCGACCTGCCCGAGGCGTGCACGTCCCTCGTCGCGGCCAACGAGCAGAGCCTGCGCTGGGGCGGCGTCCCCGCGATCGGCATCTCCTACGGCGAGGCGTACCTGGTGCGGGCCCTCATCGACCGCGGCGAGCCGGGGGAGGCGCGGGCGTTCGTCGACGAGCACCGCGCCCGGCCGCGGGTCGGCGACGGGATCCGGCTGTTCACCCAGGCGGAGGCGGCGCTGCTGATGGCGGAGGGCCGCCACGCGGAGGCGCTGGCGATGCTGCGCACCTGGCACGAGGGCAACCCGATGTGGTTCGAGGAGCGGTCCCTACGCGCCACGGCCCTGGCCGCGCTCGGCCGGACCGGCGAAGCGCTCGCCCTCGCCCTGGAGGACCTGGCGGACATACGGCGCTGGGGTGCGCCGCGGGCCGTCGGGCGGAGCTTGCGGATCGTGGGGGAGCTGCGCCGGGACCGGGCCGACCTGGCGGCCGCCGTCGAGCTGCTCGCCGGCACCCGCGCCCGGCTGGAGCACGCGCGGGCGCTGTTCGCCCTCGCGGCCCTCGACGGCGACCCGGCGATGCTGCGCGACGCGCTGCGCCTCGCCGAGGAGTGCGGCGCCGGGCCGTTGCGGGCCGCGGTCGCCGCCGCGCTCACCGGCCTCGGCGAGACCGTGCCGGCGGAGCCGTCGGTGTCGCTGACCACCGGCGAACGCCGCATCGCGTCCCTCGCCGTCGGCGGCGCCGACGACCGCGACATCGCCCAGGCGCTGTTCCTCACCCCGCACACCGTCAGCGACACCCTCGCCGCGATCCACCGCAAACTGGGCGTCACCACCCTCGCGGAGCTGCGCGCGCACGTCTGACTCAGGTGCGTCGCAAGTTCGCTCCAAGGCCGCCGCCGCAGCTTGGACGGCATGAGCACTGTTGCGAACCCACTGCGCGGCCTCTGCGGCGGCGCGCTGCACCTTCCCGGCGACCCCGGCTACGACACCGCGCGCACGCCGTGGAACGTCGCGGTCGACCAGCGGCCCGCCGCCGTCGCGTACCCGGCCGACGCCGCCGAGGTCGCCACGGTCGTCCGTGCCGCCGCCGGTGCCGGGCTGCGGGTCGCGGCGCAGGGCACCGGCCACAGCGCCGCCCCGCTCGGCCCCCTCGACGACGTCGTGCTGCTGCGCACGTCCGCGATGACCGGTGTCACCGTCACCGGCCGGACCGCCCGCGCCGAGGCCGGCGCGCTGTGGATCGACGTCGTCGAGCAGGCCGCGCCGCACGGGCTCGCCGCGCTGCACGGCTCCTCACCCGACGTCGGGGTCGCCGGCTACTCGCTGGGCGGCGGCATCGGCTGGTACGCCCGCGCCCACGGCCTGCAGTGCAACGCCGTCACGGCCGCCGAGCTGGTCACCGCCGACGGCACCCTCCTGCGCGTCGACGCCGCGTCCGAGCCCGACCTGTTCTGGGCGCTGCGCGGCGGCGGTGGCAACTTCGGCGTGGTCACCGCCGTCGAGTTCGACCTGATCCCGGTTTCGCGGGTGTACGCCGGGATGCTCGCCTGGGACTGGCGGGAGGCGGAGCGGGTGCTGCCCGCGTGGCTCGACTGGGCCGCGACCGCGCCCGGCGACGTGACCACGGCGCTGCGGCTGCTGCAGGTGCCGGCGCTGCCGCAGCTGCCCGCGGTCCTGCACGACCGGCAGCTCGTCGCGATCGACGGCGCCGTCCTCGGGGCGGCCGGGCCGCGGCTGCTCGCGCCGCTGCGGGCCCTGAAGCCGTTCCTGGACACGTTCGACGACGTGCCCGCCGCGTCGCTGATCAGGCTGCACCTCGACCCGGAGGGCCCGACCCCGGCGGTGTCGCGGTCGGCGCTGCTCGGCGACCTGCCGGCGGCCGCCGCCGGCGCGCTCCTCGCCGCCGCCGGACCGGGCTCCGGGTCGTCGCTGCTCGTCCCGGCGGAGCTGCGCCAGCTCGGCGGCGCCCTCGGCCGTCCCGCGCCCGGCGGCGGGGCGCTGCCCGCGCTCGACGGGTCGTTCGCGCTGTTCTCCACCGGGATCGCGGCCACCCCCGGGATGGGGCAGGCGGCGGCCGCCGACACCGCCCGGGTCGCGGCGGCGATGGCGCCGTGGACGACCGGCGCCTACCTGAACTTCGCCGAGGAACGCGTCCCGGCGTCCGCCGCGTTCGGGGCGTCCGCGTTGCGGCGGCTGCGGTCGATCCGCGCCGCCGTGGACCCGTCCGGGCTGTTCGTCGCCAACCATTCCATCTGAATGTCGCCGACCGGCATCCTCCTCGCGGGATGCCGGTCATCGCGGCGCCCTACCGTCCGGGGCGTGGCACTCCCGATGCTCGCCGCGCCGCGGCCCCTGCCCGCCCAGGTGGCGGTGTACGCGTTCGTGATCGTGCCGTTCCTGGCGCTCGTCACCGCCGTCCCCTTCGCCTGGGGCTGGGGCCTCACCTGGCTCGACGTCGCCCTCGCGGCGGTCCTCTACACCGTGACGTGCCTCGGCGCGACCGTCGGGTTCCACCGGTACTTCACCCACGGCGCGTTCAAGGCCCGCCGCTGGCTGCGGATCGCCCTCGCCGTCACCGGCAGCATGGCCGTGCAGGGACCGATCCTGCACTGGGTCGCCGACCACCGCCGGCACCACGCGTTCGCCGACAAGGAAGGCGACCCGCACTCGCCGTGGCTGGGCGGCACCGGCCCGGCGGCGCTCGTGCGCGGCTTCTGGCACGCGCACCTCGGCTGGGTCCTCGACCGTGACCTCACCAACCAGCAGCGCTTCGTCCCCGACCTGCTGGCCGACCGCGACATCCGGCTCGTGCACCGGCTCTTCGGCCCGCTGACCGTCGTCACCCTGGCGCTGCCGGCCGTCATCGGCGGGCTCGTCACCTGGAGCCTGTGGGGCGCGGTGACCGCGTTCTTCTGGGCGGGCCTGGTGCGGGTCACCGCCCTGCACCACGTCACCTGGTCGGTGAACAGCGTCTGCCACATGATCGGTGAGCGGCCGTTCGCGGCGCGGGACCGCTCGGCGAACTTCTGGCCCCTCGCGATCCTCAGCATGGGCGAGTCGTGGCACAACCTGCACCACGCCGACCCGACCAGCGCCCGGCACGGCGTCCTGCGCGGGCAGATCGACATCTCGGCCGCGCTGATCCGGTGCTTCGAGCGGGCCGGCTGGGCCTGGGACGTCCGCTGGCCCACGCCGGAGCGCCTGGCGCGCCTCAGCGTCGCGCAGAAGGCCGATCAGAAAGCTGCGGCGGGTCAGAGGTAGACGTCGACCCGGCCGCTGAACATGCCGTTGGTCGGGGACATCCGCTGCGCCGCCAGGGCGTCGTTGGTCCGGTCGAGCTGCAGGCGGGCCTCGTCCGCGCGTTGCCGCAGCTGGTCCTCCAGCCGCAGCTGGTCCTGGATCCGCGCCTGGTCGTCCATGCGCCGCTGCTCCTGGACCCGCTGCTGCTCGACGCGGTACTGGTCGTCGCGGAACTGCTGCAGGTCGTCGGAGCGGCGCTGGTCCTGCCGGGCCAGGTCCTGGCGGACCGACTGCTGGTCGTCGACCCTGCGCTGGTCCTCCAGCCGCTGGTCCTGCAGCCGCTGCTGGTCCAGGCGGTCCTGCTGGGACCGCTGGTCGTCGAGGCGCTGCTGGTCCACCAGCTCCGTCGCGCGCTGCTGCGACACCTGTGTGGCGGTGAGGCCGGTGGTGGTCGCTGCTACCGGTGTGATCGACATCGCGCATCCCCGTCCTGCGACGTGACTACTCTATGAGTGCTCCCGATGACTCAACGTTACCCGCTGTGGCCGGCCGCAACCGTCCGACCGCTTACCTGGTGCCTGGTGTTACCCGTGTGTTCGATGATCCCCGGGAATCCCGCGAGCTGGGATACCGGGCTCGCTGCAACCGCTTTCCGGACCGTAGGGTGGGACGCGCGAGACGCCGGTCACGTTCTGGAATCGTTGCTGTGCGCGGCGGTTGACTCGTAGTGTCACGGCGGCAGTCCGAGGAGAGGCGCGCATCCATGCCCAGCGACAACGGCACGTTCGGCGAGCACGTCACGATTCCGCAGGAGTCCGACGACCGGCACGCCCCACCGGCGACCGTCGTCATCTTCGGCGCCTCGGGCGACCTGACCCGGCGCAAGCTGATCCCCGCGATCGAGAGCCTCGCCCGGCACAACCGGCTCACCGAGCAGTTCGCCGTCGTCGGCGTCGCCCGGACCCCGATGGACGACGACCAGTTCGTCCACGCCGTCCTCGGCGACCGCGGGCTGTCCGGCATGCCGCAGCTGGCCGGCGCCGTGCGGTACATCTCCGGTGGCTACGACGACCCGGAGACCTACAAGCGTCTCGCCGGGGTCCTCGACGAGCTCGACCGCGACCGCGGCACCGCCGGCAACCGCATCTTCTACCTCTCCACCCCCGCCGAGGCGTTCCCGCTCGTCATCAACGGCCTCGCCGGCGCCGGCCTGCACCAGTCCCGCGAGGGCTCCTTCGCCCGTCTGGTGATCGAGAAGCCGTATGGGCACGACGAGGGCAGCGCCAAGCAGCTCGACGCGACCGTGCACGCCGCGTTCGACGAGTCGCAGGTCTTCCGCATCGACCACTACCTGGGCAAGGACACCGTCCAGAACGTGCTCGCGCTGCGCTTCGCCAACGCCATCTTCCAGCCCATCTGGGACCGCACCTGGGTCGACCACGTGCAGATCACCGTCGCGGAGACCCTCGGCGTCGGCACCCGCGGCAGCTTCTACGAGCACGCCGGCGCGATGCGCGACATCGTGCAGAACCATGTGCTGCAGGTCCTCGCCCTCGCCCTCATGGAGCCGCCGGCGTCCTTCAGCGCCGAGGCCGTGCGCAACGAGAAAGTCAAGCTCCTGCAGGCCATCCGCCTGCCGAGCGGCCGGGCCATCGACGACATCGCGGTGCGGGGGCAGTACACCCGCGGCGGCTCCCGGTCCGAGCTGATGGCCGGCTACCGCGAGGAGCCCGGCGTCGACCCCCTGTCCCGCACGGAGACCTACGCGGCGCTGCGCCTCGACGTCGACAACTGGCGCTGGGCGGGCGTGCCCTTCTACGTGCGCACCGGCAAGCGGCTGCCGAGCCGGGTGACCGAGGTCGCGCTGCAGTTCCAGCGCCCGCCGCACCTGCCGATCCCCAAGGGCCAGCTCACCGAGCTCCAGCCCGACGCCCTCATCCTGCGCATCCAGCCCGACGAGGGCATCGCCCTGCGCTTCGGCGCGAAGGTCCCCGGCCACTCTTTCCGGGTCCGCTCCGCCAGCATGGACTTCTCCTACGACAAGACCTTCCGCGAGGAGTCCCCGGAAGCCTACGAGCGCCTCCTGCTGGACGCCCTGATCGGCGACACGACCCTGTTCATCCGCTCCGACGAGGTCGAGCAGTGCTGGCGGATCGTCGACCCGATCCTGGAGCGCTGGGCCGAGGACACCGGCCCGATCCCCACCTACGAGGCCGCGTCCTGGGGCCCGACCGAGGCCAACCGCCTCATCGAGCGCAGCGGCCGCGCCTGGCGCAACACGGTCGCCTGACACCACCGCCCGAGCGGCTCGTGCGGTCCCCTCACATGGGCTCGAGGTCGAACGCGGCCATGATCGCCCTGGTGAGCGCTCGCTCCTGCTCCGGCAGGAGGTAGCCGATCAGGCGACCGAGGTCGCCCCGGTCGACGGTGTCGATGTTGTCGCAGGACACGACCGACGGCTTGTCGAGCCCGTTCTGCGGGCCGACCGCGACCTCGGTGCTCAGGCCGCGGATCGTGGTTGTGATCGGCACGACGGTCACCCACCGCAGATGCGGCCGTATCCGTGCGCGTGTGAGGACCAGGACCGGGCGAGGCTTGTCCAGCTGTGCCAGGTGGATCGGCCGCATCAGTCGATGTCCATCGGTCGCCGGGCGCCGTGCAGGTGGAGGCCGTCGAACTCGTTCGACGGGTCCGACGCGTAGATTCGCGCGTCGTGCTCCGCCTCCTGCCGTCTGCGGTCGCGTTCCAGAGCGCGCAGGACGACCGCCGCGCGGCTCGGCGCTGTGCCGGCAGCGATCTCCCGATCGATGTACTGCACGACGTCGTCCGGAAGGCGTACCGCGATTTGCGTCGTCATACCAGAATGATACCGATCTGGGATGCACGCGGGTGTTGTCGATGACATCACCGAACTGTAGCCGTATGGCCATTGAGTGGCAAACAGTGCGTGAGCGCGGCTACGGGTGCCTGGTGTCGTTCGGGGAGTAGGGGCGCTCGGGTGGGAGGAGGGCCCTGGCCTCGTCGAGGGAGCCGGAGCGCACCAGGGCGTGGATCTCGTGCGCCAGCGGGGTGACGTCGGTGATGCCGGCCGTCCAGGTGTCGACGTAGTCGTGGACGGCGGGGCCGCTCAGGCCGAGCTGCAGGGAGCGGTGGTCCAGGGGGCGCAGGTGCAGGTCGCGTTCCGGGTCCCACTGGACGCGGACCGGGCTGGTGCGCAGCTGGGCGGACCAGGCGGCCCGGTCGGTGTGGACGGCGGGGGAGTAGTGGCTCAGGCAGGCGCCGGCGAGTGCGGCGTCGAAGCCGGCCCGGTGCAGGCGGACGGCGAGGACGTGTTCCTGGCCCTCCTTGGTGGCCCAGCCGCTGCGGTACATCATCCAGAGGAACGACGGCTTGACCCAGGTCATCCGCTCCCGCTTGAACGGGGGCACGAAGCGCCCGGCCCGCAGGGCGGGCAGGGCGATGGCGGGGCTGTAGGCCTGGTAGACGGTGATGGTGGCGTCGTCGTGGAGGGCGCGGATCTCGTGCACGTGCCGACCGTAGAAGGTTAGGGTGCGGTGTGTCATTCGCTTTGAACGATCTGCCGGCCGTGGCCGAGGACGTCGCCGGGCAGCTGGACAAGGCCGGGTTCGAGGGGCCGGCACAGTTGCGGCAGACCCTGGCGCTGGCCGAGGAGGTCGGGGAGTTCGTCGCGGCGGTGCGGCGGCACTCGGGGATGGCGCGGCGACCGGGGCCGCTCAGCGACGTGGAGGCCGAGCTCGCCGACGTGGTGCTGACGGCGTTCGTCACGGCCCACACGATGGGCATCGACCTGCGGCAGGCCCTGGAGGACAAGCTCGCGGTCGTCTACTCGCGGGGCTGGAAGGCCTGGGAGGCGTAGAGCGGGCCGGGCCGTGCGGCGGGACGGCTCGGAAATATCATTAGCCGGGCTAACGAGCTATATTTGCCGGGTGGAAGCAGCAGCCGTGCGCATCGACGGGTTGCGGCACCGTTTCAAGGACACCCTCGCGGTCGACGGCCTGGACCTGGTCGTCGCCGAGGCCGAGATCTTCGGCCTGCTGGGGCCCAACGGTGCCGGCAAGACCACCACCATCCGGGTGCTCACCACGCTGCTGCCCCCGCAGGACGGCTCGGTCGAGGTGTTCGGCCTCGACGTCCGCCGGCGCAGGATGGCCGTGCGCCGCCTGATCGGCTACGTGCCGCAGGCGCTGTCCGCGGACGCCGCGCTCAGCGGCCGGGAGAACGTGGCGCTGTTCGCCCGCCTGTTCGACGTGCCGCGGGCGCAGCGCCGCGACCGCACCGCCGAGGTCATCGACGCGATGGGGCTCACCGACGCCGCCGACCGTCCCGCCGGCACCTACTCCGGCGGCATGATCCGTCGCCTCGAGCTCGCGCAGGCCCTGGTCAGCGCGCCGCGGCTGCTGGTGCTCGACGAGCCGACGATCGGCCTCGACCCGGTCGCCCGGGCCGGCGTCTGGGAGCGCATCCACGAGACCCGCGCCCGCACCGGCATGACCGTCCTGGTCACCACCCACTACATGGAGGAGGCCGCCGCGCACTGCGACCGGGTCGCCCTCATGCACCGCGGCCGGATCCGCGCCCTCGACACGCCGGAGGCGCTCGTGCGGTCCCTCGACGAGAAGGACGCCAACCTCGACGACGTCTTCCGGGAGTACACCGGCGGCGATCTCGAAGGAGGAGGGTTCAAGGATGTCCGTGTCGCTCGCCGCGCCCGTTGAGCCGGTCCGCCTCCTGGTGTCCCGCACCGCCGCGCTGTGCCTGGTGGAGCTGCAGAAACTGCGGCGGGACCGGACCGAGGCGGTCACCAGGGCCGTCCAGCCGGCGCTGTGGCTCATCATCTTCGGCCAGACCTTCACCCGGCTGCGGGTGGTGCCCACCGGTGACGTGCCCTACCTGGACTTCCTGGCCCCGGGCATCCTGGCGCAGTCCGCGCTGTTCGTGTCGATCTTCTACGGCATCCACATCATCTGGGAGCGCGACGCCGGGGTGCTCGCGAAGCTCATGGTGACGCCGACCCCGCGTGCCGCGCTGGTGACCGGTAAGGCGTTCGCGGCGGGGGTGCGGGCCCTGTTCCAGGCGATCGTCGTCGTGGCCCTGTCGCTGCTGCTCGGCGTGCACCTGCGGCTCGGCCCGCTGCACCAGCTGGGGGTCGCCGCGGTCGTCGTGCTCGGCTCCGCGTTCTTCTGCTGCCTGTCTATCACGCTCGCCGGTCTGGTGCTGAAGCGGGACCGGATGATGGGCATCGGGCAGGCGATCATCATGCCGCTGTTCTTCGCCTCCAACGCGCTCTACCCGGTGTCCGTCATGCCCGGCTGGCTGCAGGTGCTCAACCACGTCAACCCGCTCAGCTACGAGGTCGAGGCGCTGCGGGGGCTGCTCGTCGGCACCCACGCCAGGCTGCTGCTCGACTTCGGCGTCCTCGTCGGCTCGGCCGCGGTCGCGATCACCGTCGCGTCGATGATCCTCGGCAGGCTCACCCGGTGACCCTGGGACCGGTCGATCCGCGCACCGTCAGGTGCACGGGCAGCATCACCGACTGCCGCATCGCCGGAGCGGCCGGGTCGAGCCGGGACAGCAGCATCGACACCGCCACCCGGCCCGCCTGCTCGATCGGGGCGGTGAGCGTGGTCAGCGGCGGGTGGCAGAAGTCGGCGCCGAAGATGTCGTCGCAGCCGACGACGCTGAGGTCCTCCGGCACCCGCACCTCCCGCTCCCGCAGCCGTTGCAGGATGCCGATGGCCAGCAGGTCGTTGAAGACGATGCAGGCGGTCGCGCCGGTGTTGAGGACCGCGTCGGCGGCGGCCGAGCCGGAGCGGCGCCCGGACGGGAACGGCCCGACCCGGGTGAACGTGAGCCGGTGCCGGGCGGCGACGGCCCTGATCGCGTGCCAGCGGGCCTCGTTCGGCCAGGACCGCTCGGGCCCGGAGACGTAGGCGATGTCCCGGTGGCCGAGGGAGATCAGGTGCTCGGCCGCCTGGCCCATCCCGGCAGGCGTGTCGATGATCGCGCTGGGCACGCCGCGGACGTTGCGGTTGATCGTGACGAGCGGGATGTCCTCGGCGAGCTTCGCCAGCGACCGGTCCGGCAGCCGGGACGCGGCGAGGATCGCGCCGTCCAGGGAGCGGCGCATCTTGTGCAGCAGCTCCACCTCCAGGTCGCCGGAGTCCTCGGTGTCGATGAGCAGCTGTGCGTACCCGGCGGCCTTGAGCTGCATCTGGGTGCCGCGCAGCACGCCGAAGTAGAACGGGTTCGTCACGTCGGAGACGAGCACCGCGATCGCCCCGGTGCGTCCGGAGCTCAGCGCCCGGGCCTGTGAGTTGGGCACGTAGCGCAGCTCGCGGGCGGCCGCCTCGATCCGCTCCCGGGTCGCGGCGTTGACCCTGCCGGGGTTGTTCAGGGCGCGCGACACCGTCGACGCGGCGACCCCCGTGGCCGCGGCGATGTCGTTGATGGTGACCGGCCGGTCGCCGGATCCGAACTGGTGTGCACGGGGCATGCGGATGAGAAAAGCAGATGATGGCAAACGATGGCAAGCGGTTGCCGTCGTGAATGTGCCGCTGATAGCGTCCCGCTCAATCCGCCCGCCAAGCAGCACTGATGCGCTCCGTCACACCCCCAGTGAACAAGGAGTGGACACCCCTATGAAACGCGTTTCCCTCATCGCCGCCGCCGCACTGCTGTTAGCCGCCTGCGGCAACGGCGACGGCGGCGACAAGACCGGCGACACCGGCCTCAACGGTGCCGGCAAGACCCTCAACGTCCTGGTCCAGGCCAACACGATCTACCCCGATCAGCAGCGTGCCTGGTTCACCGAGATCAACGACAAGTTCAAGGCTGCTACCGGCGCCGAGGTGAAGTTCGAGACCTTCGCCTCGCCCAACGACGAGCTGACGAAGATCCAGACGTCGGTGCTGTCCGGTCAGGGCCCCGACATCTACTCCCTCGGCACCACGTTCACCCCGACCGCGTATTCGACCGGCGCGTTCCTTGAGCTCAAGGACGACGACTGGAAGAAGCTCGGCGGCAAGGACGCGTTCCTGCCCTCGACGCTGGGCATCTCCGGCCCCGACGCGGAGCACCAGGTCGGCATCCCCTTCACCAGCCGGCCGTTCGTCATGGCCTACAACACCGACCTGCTCAAGGCCGCGGGCTTCGACAAGCCGGCGACGAGCTGGGACGAGCTGCTGGTGCAGGCGAAGAAGATGACCAGCGGCGACACCTACGGGCTCGCGGTCGCCTACGCCGACGGCTTCGACCCGTGGAAGTTCATCTGGGCGATGAGCGTGCAGGCCGGCAACCCCCTGGTCAAGGACAAGAAGGCGCAGCTGTCCGACCCGAGCACGCTGAAGGCCTACCAGACCTACCTCGGCTGGCTCGCCACCGACAAGGTGGTCAACCCGGCCGCCGTCGGCTGGAAGAACGCCCAGGCCATCGCCGACTTCGGCGCCGGCAAGGCGGCGTTCCTGCCGATGGTGTCCGCGACGTCGAAGGTCACCCTCGACAAGTCCGCGGTCGCCGGCAAGTACGCCTACGCGATCATGCCGACCGTCCCGCCGGGGCAGACCAGTACCCCTGGCGTCGGCGCGAGCAGCATCCTCTCCGGCGACAACCTCGTCGTGGCGAAGTACACCAAGAACAAGGACCTCGCCCTCGCGCTGGTGAAGCTGCTGACCAGCCCCGAGCAGCAGGAGTCGTACTACAAGACGTTCGGCGAGCTGCCGACGAACGCGACCGCGGCGAAGAAGCTGCAGGCCGACCCGGCACTCGCGCCGATCGTCGAGTCGGCGTCGAAGGCCAGCGGCACCCCGTTCAACGGCGCCTGGAGCCAGGTCCAGCTGGCCCTCGTCAACGTCGTCGTCCAGTCGATCCCGGCGCTCAAGGACGGCAAGCTCGACGAGGCAAAGCTCAAGGCGCTCATCGCCGACGGCCAGAAAGCCGCGCAGGACGCCCTGGACAAGAGTAAATAGATTCATGGCGATCGAAACTGTCGCACCGCCGGCGGCCCGGGACGCCAAGCCCGGGCCGCCGGCCCGCCGCCGGAGCCGGCACCGCCCGCTGTGGATGCTGGCGCCGGGCGGGATCCTGCTCGTCCTGGTCATCCTGGTGCCGCTCGGCGTCGCCCTCACCGTCTCGCTGCTCGACCTCGACCAGTACACGCTGCGCGAATGGACCGGCGCGCCGTTCATCGCGATCGACAACTACGTCGAGGCGGTCACCGACACGCCGCTGCCGCACGCCATCTGGGTGTCCGTCGGCTACTCGGCGCTGGTCACCCTGGCGACCCTGCCGGTCGGTCTCGCCGCGGCGCTCGCCACGCAGCAGCGGTTCAAGGGCCGGGCCCTCGTGCGCTCGGCGTTCCTGATCCCGTACGTGCTGCCGGCCTTCGTCGTCGGCACCGTGTGGCGCACCATCCTCATGCCGTCCGGGCCCGCCAACTCCGTCCTCGGCGAGCAGCACCTGTGGCTCAACGGCCCCGACAGCTACTGGACGCTCGTCGTCGTGCAGCTGTGGACGTCGTGGCCGCTGCTGTACCTCCTGGCCGCGTCGGGCCTGCAGAGCATCAGCGAGGAGGTGCACGAGGCGGCCGCGCTCGACGGCGCCGGCTGGTGGGCGAAGCTGCGCTACGTGGTGTTCCCGCACCTGCGCGGCGTCCTGGCCCTGGCGCTGATCATCGCGTTCCTGCACAACCTCAACAGCTTCACGCTGCCGTACGTGCTGTTCGGCGTGCCCGCCCCGCACGACGTCGAGGTGCTGCCGGTGCTGACCTACGTGGAGAGCTTCCAGAACTTCCGCTTCGGGCTGAGCGCCGCCATGGCCGTGCTGTCGCTGGTCCTGGTCGCGATCCCGCTGTCGGTGTACCTGCGCGCGGTGAGGCTGAACCAAAATGAGTGAGCTTGCGAACGAATCATGTTGCAGTGCAAAAGCGTGCCTCATGGCGCCGGGGAGCGAAGCGAGGCGGCGGCATGAGAACTGACGTTCAAAGGCTGCTGCCGCGCTGGGTGCAGGCCTCGGTGATCACCGTCTTGCTGGTCTTCGTGCTCACGCCCGTGCTGTACATGCTGTTCGCGTCCGTCAACGACGACCTCGCGGTCGCCCGCGGCGCGTTCTGGCCCACGAGCCTGCACCTGGACAACTACGCGAAGATCTGGACCACGGTCGACCTCGGCGCCGGCCTGATGAACAGCGTCGTCGTCGCCGGCACCGTCGCCGTCGTGTCCGCGGTCGTCGCCGTCGCCACCGCCTACGTCCTGGTCCGCTTCCAGTTCCTCGGCCGCGGCCTCATCCTGCGCGGCCTCCTGGCGCTGCAGTCGATCCCCGGCACGCTCATGCTGCTGCCGGTGTTCGTGCTCTTCGCGAACCTGTCGGCGGTGCTCGGCGTGCAGGTCATCGGCACCCGGTGGGCCCTGTTCGTCACCTACCTCACGTTCGCGCTGCCGTTCTCGACGTGGGTGATGGTGACGTACCTGCGCGGCCTGCCCGCCGAGCTCGACGAGGCCGCCCGGCTCGACGGGGCCTCCTCGTGGCGGATCCTGCGCTCGATCATCATCCCGCTGAGCTGGCCCGGCCTCGTCGTGGCCAGCATCTTCGCGTTCCTGCTGGGCTGGAACGACGTGCTGTTCGCCTCCGTGATGACCAGCCCGGACAGCCGCACCGTCGCGGTGGCCCTGCAGGTCTTCGGCGCCACCCAGGAGGGCGGCGCCATCCCCATCTACGGGCAGCTGATGGCGTCCGCGCTGATCTGCGCGCTGCCGGTGGTGGTGTTGTACCTCGTGTTCCAGCGGTTCCTGGTCGGCGGCCTGACGGCCGGGGGAGTGAAATGACAGACCTGATCAACGTGGCGATCGTCGGCAGCGGCATCATCGGCGGCAACCACGCCGACGCGATCCTGCGCCATCCCCGCCTGCGGATCGTGGCGCTCGTGGACGCGGTCGAGGCCGCGAACACCGCCCTCGCCGCCCGGATCGACCCCGCGCCCTCGTGCCACCGCACCCTGGTCGACGCCCTCGCGTCGGTACAGGTGGACCTCGTGGCGATCTGCACCCCCAGCGGGCTGCACGTCGAGGCCGCCGAGCAGACCCTGCGGGCCGGCGCGCACCTCCTCGTGGAGAAGCCCCTCGACGTGTCGCTGCCGAAGGCCCGGGCGTTCGCGAAGGTCGCCCTCGAGGCCGAGTCGCGAGGCCTCGTCTGCGCCGTCGTCAGCCAGCACCGCTTCGACCCGGCCATGGTCGCCGTGCAGCAGGCCGTACGGGAAGGCCGGCTCGGGCGGCTCACCTCCGCGGTCGTGTCCATGCCGTGGTGGCGCGACCAGGCCTACTACGACTCCGCCGACTGGCGCGGCACGTGGGAGTTCGACGGCGGCGGCGCCGTCGCCAACCAGGGCATCCACCTCATCGACCAGATGCTCGCCCTGCTCGGCCCGCCCGTGGAGATCACCGCGCGGGCCACGCGCATCGCGCACGACCGGATCGAGGTCGAGGACCTCGCGGTCGCCACGCTGCGCTTCGCCGGCGGAGCCCTCGCGGTGCTGCACGCCAGTACCAGCGCACACCCCGGACTGCCGGTCCGCCTCCAGGTGCACGGCACCCGCGGCTCCGCCGTCCTGCACGACGACCAGCTGGAGTACTTCGCCTCGGCCGGCTCGCCCGACACGGCCGCCTCGCTGGTCGGACCCGCTGACGTGTACGGCGCGCCGAAGCCGGCGGACGGGTTCGTGCTCGGGCACCTGCGGCAGTACGAGGACCTCGTCGCGGCCATCGACGAGCGGCGCCCGCCGGGCGTACGGGTCGCCGACGGGCTCCTCGCCCTCGCCACCGTGCGGGCCGTCTACGTCGCGGCCACCCTCGGCCGTCCCGTCCTGTTCGACCAGGTCCTCGACGGCGTCCACGACGACGTGCAGCCCGCCGTCACTTCTTCTGTTGAGGAGCAGGTGTGAAGTTCTCCGTCTTCACCGCGTCGACCCCCGACTGGACCCCCGAGGAGGTCGTGCGGCACCTCGCCGCCCAGGGCTGGGACGGCGTCGAATGGCGCATCGTCGACCAGGACCCCGCCTCCAGCCCCGGGTTCTGGAAAGGCAACCGGGCCACCTGGCCGCTCACCGGCCTGGAGGCGGCACTGCCGGAGATCGCCGCCCTCACCCGCGGGGCGGGTCTTTCGTACTCCGGCCTCGGCGGCTACGCGCGCAGCTTCGAGCACGACGACGTCGCCCGCCTCCTCGCCGCGACCGCCACCCTCGGCGCCGGCCGGGTCCGGGTCACCATGCCGCTGCTGGCGACCGGCCGCTACCCGGACCTGTTCGACGCCACCCGCAAGGACCTCGAATGGGCCACCGGCCTGGCCGCCCAGCACGGCGTGACGATCCTCGTCGAACTGCACCACGAGACGATCGTGTCGTCGGCGTCCGCCGCGATGCGCCTCGTCGACGGCCTCGACCCGCGGCACGTCGGCGTCATCCACGACCTCGGCAACCTCGTCATCGAGGGCCACGAGGACCACCGCGCCGGGTTCGAGCTGCTCGGCCCGTACCTGCAGCACGTCCACGTCAAGAACGTCGCCTGGAAGCCCGTGTCCACCGCCGCCGACGGCACCGTGACCTGGGCCCACGACTGGGCGCCGCTGCGGACCGGGCAGGCACACGTCGGCCGTTACCTGGCCGCGCTCGCCGCGCACGGCTACGACGGGTGGGTCACCCTGGAGGACTTCTCCACCGCCGTACCTCTGGAGGAACGCACCGCGGACAACCTCGCATACCTGCGAAGCCTGCTGTAACCCGCTGTTAGCTGTTACCCGCTCTGTCGCCTTCGGCGATGGGGCTCGCTGCCCCACGCTTCGCGCGGGTCCCGCCGGGGGGATTCTCACCCCCGGAGCCCCCCAATGCGCCGCTGCGCGACGCACTGCCAGCGCGCAGAGCGCGCGGCAGCTTCACACGCATCCGCGTGCCATCCCGGTGGCTCGCCGCCGCGTCTTTTTCCATGATCCGGAAGACTTTTGGTCGTCCGGGCGGCAACAACTCTTCCGGATCATGGGTGGGGGGTGGGGGTGGGGTTCGAGGTTTTGGGGGAGTGCTGTAACCATCGGGGCGGAGCGGACATAGAACGGGGTATGGACGACGATCGTGACACCGGCTGGTTCCGGGCCGTGTACGCCCGGCACTACGCCGACGTCGTGCGGTACGGCCTGCGCCGGCTCGACGGTACGGCGGCAGCGGAGGAGCTGGCCCAGGAGGTCTTCCTGGTCGCCTGGCGCCGCCGCTGGGACGTGCCGCCTCAGGCGCTGCCGTGGCTGTACGGGGTGGCCCGGCGCCTGCTGGCGAACCACTGGCGGGCGCAGCGGGCCGCTCCGCCGCCGGGTGAGCTGCGCGAGCATCCCGCCGCCGACCGGCACGACGGGGTCACCGACCTGCTCGACGTGCGGGCGGCGCTGACCCGGCTGTCCGACGACGACCAGGAGATCCTGCGGCTCGTCGCGTGGGAGCAGCTGGCCGTCGGTGAGGCCGCGCTCGTCCTCGGCTGCGGTGTCGCCGCGGCGAAGGTGCGCCTGCACCGTGCCCGGCGGCGCCTCACCGAACTGCTCGCCGACACGTCAACCCCGGCCCGTGTGGGAGGCAACCGATGACCGAGCGGATTCTGGAGCAGCTGACCGCCGCCGACCCCGCCCGGGGCGTGCAGGTCGGCACCGGCGACGTGGAGGCGCTGCTGCGTCTCGCGTCGCACGACGTCACCAGCTACGACCTCGAAGGTCCCGCCCGCGGCCGGCGCCGGGTCCTGCTCGCGGCCGCGGCGATCGTCGCCGTCGGCGCGGTCACCGGCACGACCGCGGTGCTGCTGCGCGGTTCGCCGCCGCCCGGGCCCGTCCCGGCGGTGCCCGCGCCGAGCGTCGTGAGCAGCTGCGTGGACCGGCTCGCCGACGGGGTGGGGGCCGCGCCGTACGACACGTCCAAGGGTGCCTACGAGTACCTGCGGAGCTCGTCGATGAGCGGCAGCACGGTCCAGATGCAGAACGGGAGGTTCGCGAACGCGACGTACATGGTGGAACGGTCCACGTGGACGGCCGCCGACGGCTCCCGGCGGGTGCGGAGCGTGATGCAGCAGCCCACCTATCCCGACGAGACGTCCAGGGTGTTCTTCCGCGACAACCCGGGGATGCTGGCGCCGCAGGGCACCACCGTCGAGGACCAGTCCGCCGGTGAGGTCAGCCGGACGGCGATCCCGGCCGCGGATCCGGCGGCGATGGCCGACGCGCTGTACCGGCCGCGGGAGAACGGCCCGTCGCAGGCGGTCGACGGCGTCACCGCCCTCGTCCAGGCCCGCGTGCTGGACCTGCCGCACCGGGTCGCGTTGCTGCGGTTCCTCGCCGGAACCGACGGCGTCACGTGCGCCGGCGAGCAGGCCGACCCGACCGGCCGCCCGGGTGTCGTGCTCAGCGCGCCGGAGGGCGCCGGCCCGCACCCCAGCCCGGGTGCCGGCGGCAGCCGGTCACTGCTTGTGGACCCGGCCACCGGTGACGTCCTCGCCGCGGGGTACACCGACGACACCGGCACCGTCTGGAGCGCGGTCTTCCTGGAGCGGGGGTTCACCGACCAGCGCCCGGCACTGGCCCGGTGAGGGGTCAGTCCCAGCGGGTGGCGTTGCCGTCGTTGAGGGTGCCGGGGCGGTCCAGCACGACGCAGAAGGTGATGCCCGCCGGGTCGCGCATGACCCACCAGCGGTCCTGACGCTCGACCCGGGTGGCGCCGAGGGACTCCAGGCGGGCGACCTCGGCGTCGAGGTCGTCCGTGTGGATGTCGACGTGCACCCTGGGCTCGCCGGCGCCGAGCCGCTGGGTGAGCAGCAGCAGCTCGTGGCCGGGGATCGGCGCGCCGTGGAAGTCCGGATATTTCGTGACCCGCTCCAGCGGGGCGCCGAGCGCGCCCCGCCAGAACGTGACGGTCGTGTCCTCGTCGTCGGCGGGCACGTCGAGGACGATCGTGTACAGCCTGCTGAAATGCGCCACGGCGCAGAACTTACAGCGCCAGCAGGATCGAGGTGCGCAGGGCGGGGGCGCCGTCGACCGGGGCGGGGTCGTCCTCGGTGGGGGCGACGCCGCCGGCCGCGACCCGGTCCAGGGTGTCCAGGCCGAGCGGGCGGACGCTGCCGAAGATCGTGTAGTTGGGCCGCAGCGCCGAGTCGGCGAAGACGAGGAAGAACTGGCTGCCGTTGGTGTCCGGGCCGGCGTTGGCCATGGCGAGCACGCCGCGCGCGTAGACCTTGCGGGCGCCGGTCGGGTCGGTCGGCGCCGGCGGCAGCCCGGTCGGCAGTTCGTCCTTGTACTTGTAGCCCGGCCCGCCCTCGCCCGTGCCCGACGGGTCGCCGCACTGCAGGACCTTCAGCGTCGGGTACGTCGTCAGCCGGTGGCAGATCGTGCGGTTGTAGAACCCGTGCCGGGTGAGGTGCAGGAAGCTCTGCACCGTGCACGGCGCCTGCGCCCGGTCCAGGGTCAGCGGGATCAGGCCCAGGTTGGTGAAGAGCGTGACGGTGACCGTGCCACGCGCCGGCGTGTGCCGGGGATCCCTGGGTAGCGGCACCGGCCGGACCGCCGGGTCGTCGGGGGTCGGCGTGTACGCGCAGGGCCCGCTCGTCGGCCCGCCGGGCGGTCCTCCCGCCGTGGCGGGGGCGGGCGCGACGGCGAGGGCGGAGACGGCCACGGCGAGCATGACCACGACGGCACGGATCCGGACCACGTTGTCCTCCATCGAAGTTCGGGAATCTCCAAGAGGTCTAACGGATGTCGATGTCCCACGTCAAGGCCAATGCCCTTTTGCGCCCGGATCGCTGGCCTGGCAGTCGTTGTTCATCTCCTGCATGTCCGGCGTGCGCGCACGGCCGGTCATGTTGGTCATGCGGCGTCCCGAGCGTGTGTCCCAGGAAGTGGGCGTTCCTTGCGGGCGAGGGAGCAGCGGGTGCACCAATCGAGGTTCGTCTTCTTAGCGCTGGCCTCGGCGGCCGCCGGTGACGGCAGGGCGGTCGAGGCCACCACCTGGATGCTGGTGTCGCCGAACAACCGGCCGCTGGGCAGAGCGGCGCGGACGTTCGACACCTACGGCGCGTGCCGCGACGCGGTGCTGAGCCTGCGGGACGGATTCGCCGGCGTGCGCGGCACGGTCGCCGCCGCCGAGTCCAACGGGCAGTGGGTCTGGCGCGCCGAGGTCGACGGGGCGACGGTCGGGATGTCCAGTCGTTCCTATCTGCGCGCCAGGGAATGCCACTACAACCTGGAACGCTTCCTGGAAGCCGTGCCGGCGGCGCTCGTGGTGGCCGGCACCCGCAGTGTCCGGGGCGGTCGGCCGACGGCGCTCGACGCCGGCGGCGACATGGCGGCGCTGCCGCCGCGCCCGGCACCGTGGGGCGCCCGGGCTCCGCACGCTGACCGGCCCGACGCGGGCCGTGACGTGCGGACCCGGGGCGCCCACCCGGCACCGGCACCGGGGACCCGGACGGCGTGACCCGGACGGCGTGACCCGGACGGCGTGACCCGGACGGCGTGACCCGGACGGCGTGACCCGGACGGCGTGACCCGGACGGCGTGACCCGGACGGT
>NZ_JBVJIJ010000013.1:117350-177509 GCF_055586325.1 Dactylosporangium sp. NPDC051087
TGACCCGGACGGCGTGACCCGGACGGCGTGACCCGGACGGCGTGACCCGGACGGCGTGACCCGGACGGCGTGACCCGGACGGCGTGACCCGGACGGTGACCCGGCCCGCCGGTCAGCGGGCCGGTGCGCTCCGCTCCGGTTGCAGCAGCACCGGCTCCGGCACCGGACCGCGCAGCTGGCGGGCCACCGCGGCGGTCCAGCCCAGGTGCCACTCGTCGCCGTCGGCGTGGAAGGCGGCGCGCAGCTCGTACCAGTGCAGCCCGGGATGCCGGTGGTGCACGCCGTGCAGGTTGAACGCGAGCACGAACAGCTCCATCGGCCGGGGCAGCCGCAGGTTCATCGCCTCCAGGGGCAGCTCCAGGCGGGTCCGGTAGTGGTAGGCGTTGTCGGCGAGCGACACCAGCAGCGCGCGCCCGCCGACGGCGGCGGCGAGCATCCAGAGGTGCCGGCCGTAGCCCGCGGCGGAGCCGGCGTACGTGAGGACCACGGCGACCGACTCGAGGCGGAAGCGGCGCAGGTGCTCGCGCCGCGACACCCGCTCGAAGAGCAGGCCGGTGACGGAGTCCAGGGAGTCGGTGCGGCGCACCAGCCACCGCCACCCGGCGCCGGGCACGGCGGCCAGCAGCACCGACGCGACCTCCAGGAGGTAGAGACCGCCGAGCAGGCGCGGGTAGTAGCCGCGCGCGGCGGCGAGCCACGTGGTGACCGCCGGGTCGTAGACCTCGGTCCGTTCGCGGCGGGTCCGGCTGTACCGGTGGTGCAGCAGATGCCCGGCCTTCAGCAACGTGAAGGGGGCGCCGTACCCGGTGGCGAGGACGCGGCCGAGCCGGTCGTTCCAGGGCCGGTCGCGCAGGAGGGTGCCGTGGATGCCCTCGTGGATGAGCGACCACAGCGGCACGGTGGTGAGCACGACGGGGACGAGCAGCCAGCCCCAGCGCGGGTCGGCGGGCAGCAGCCACACCGGCAGGATCAGCAGTTGCAGCACGAGCGTGCCGGCGGCGGCGGTGGTCAGTACCCCCGAGATCAATGTCTGACGGGCAGCCATGCCCGCACCGTAGCCCCGGTGTGAACTGGCGGGAGAACGGGCGGGAGAACTCAGCCTGAACTGTCGCGGACGGTCAGCGTGGTCGGGAACGTGGCGTGCCACCCGCTGCCGACCTCGCCGCCGACCAGCGCCCGGGTCGCGGCCGCGGCCATCTCCTCGACCGGCTGGCGCACCGTGGTCAGCGGCGGTGTCGTGCACGTGGCGACGAGGCTGTCGTCGAAGCCGATGACCGCCACGTCGTGCGGCACCCGGCGGCCCGCCGCGGCGAGGACCTGCAGCGCCCCGGACGCCATCAGGTCGCACGCGACGAACAGCGCGTCGAGGTCCGGGTGCGTGGCGAGCAGCTGCCGGGTCGTCGCCGCGCCCGACTCGCGGCTGAACCAGCCGTCGTCGCCGCTGATCGGGTCGAGCCCCGCGGCGCGGACCGCGGCGAGATACCCGGCGCGGCGGTCGGCGGCGTCGCTGTTGTGCGCCGGCCCGGGCACGAGCGCGATCCGCTTGCGCCCGTTGCGGTGCAGCAGCCGCACGGCCTCGTAGGCGCCGGTGGTGTTGTCCGGCACGATCGACGGCACCGGCGGCTCGGTGCGGCTCATCGACACGACCCGCGGGCAGATCGCGTGGAACGCGGCGGCGAGCGGCGGCGGCACGTTGACCAGGACGGCGCCGGCGCTCACGGTGTGCGCGACCCGGTCGAGCAGCCGCGGCGCCTCGGCGTGGCCGACGACGTGGACCCGCATCTGCGCCTCGGTCCGGCGCAGCCCGTCGACGATCCCGGCGACGACCCGCCCGTAGTAGGGATTGGTGCCGAAGCAGGTCGGCTCGTCGTCGATGACGATGAGCTCGACGACGTCGCCGTGCCCCCGGGCGAGGGCGCGGGCGACGGGGTCGGGCCGGTAGCCGAGGCGCTCGACGGCCCGCTCCACCTGCTCGCGGACGCCGGTGGCGACGCGCGGGTTGCCGTTGATGACGCGCGAGACGGTGGCCCGGGACACCCCGGCGGCCTGCGCGACGTCGTCGAGGGTGGGCCGTTTGTGCTGCACCGGCTCAGCTTATGGGGTCACCGGAACGCGTCACGAATCTCCTTCACGAACAGGTCGGGGTTCTCCGCCGCCAGGAAGTGCCCGCCCCGCCCGGCGCGCACGACGCGGGTCAGCCGGGGGTACGCCCGCCGCAGCCACTCCTCGGGCGGCACCGGCAGCCGTGGCTCGTTGGGGATCAGCACCGACGCGGGGACCTGGATCACGTCGTGCGGCCCCGGCGGGGACGACAGCGCGTAGAGACGGGTGGAGCTCGCGATGGTGCCGGTCAGCCAGTACAGCATCACGTTGGTCAGCAGCAGGTCCGGGTCGAGCCGGGAGGCGGGGTCGCTCCAGGTGAGCCACTTCTCCAGGATCCAGGCGGCGAGCCCGACCGGCGAGTCGGTCAGCGCATACGCCAGGGTGTGCGGCCGGGTGGCCTGGACGTGCGCGTAGGCGCCCTCGGTGCGGTCCCATTCCCGCGACTGCGCCAGGTAGCGCTCCTCCGCTCCGGTCAGCGTGGCGCCGGGCGGCAGGTGGGCGTCGAGCCAGTTGGCGGTCTGGATCGCGGTGACCGTGTCCGCGTGATGGATGCCGAGCCGGTTGACCACCCCGCCGCCGATGTCGTCGCCGTGCGCGACGTAGCGCTCGAACCCGAGGTGCCGCACCATCAGCCGGTCGAACAGCCGGGCGATCGCCTCCCGGTCCAGGTCCAGGTGCAGGGCGCGGTCCGACAGCCCGTAGCCCGGCAGGGCGGGGACGACGACGGTGAACGCGTCGGCCGGGTCGCCGCCGTGCGCCGCCGGGTCGGTGAGCGGGCCGAGCACGCCGAGGTATTCCACGAAGCTGCTCGGCCAGCCGTTGACCAGCAGCAGCGGCCTCGGCCGCGGTCCCCGGCCCTCGGCGACGATCGCGTGCAGCCTGACGCCGTCGACCGTCACCTCCCGGTGCGGCAGGCCGGCGAGCCGCGCTTCCTGGGCCGCCCAGTCGTAGCCGTCGCGCCAGTACCGGATGAGGTCGTCGAGCCGGGCCACCGTCCCGGGCGTCTCGCCACCGCCACGGATCGGCGCCGCGGGCAGGCGCGCCGTGTCCAGCCGCCGCCGCAGGTCGTCGAGTTGCTCCTTCGGGAATCGCATACGGTCCAGGTTACGCTCTAAATGGTTTTGCCGGTAACGTGGCAGGTATGGACCACCGGCCGCCGGCCCCTGGCGGGCTCGCCCTCGTCGAGGCGTTCCTGCGCACCCGCAACTCGGTGACGTCCCCGGCGACGCTGGCCCGCTGGATGCGGGAGCACGGCTTCCCCGCCGGGCCGTTGACGGCGTCCGACCTGGCGGCGGCGGTCGAGGCGCGGGAGGAGATCCGCGCCCTGGCCGGCGCCAACACCCCCGGCGGCCCGCCACCCGCGCCCGGCGCCGTGAACGGGCTGCTGCGCACCCACGCGGTGGCGCCCGAGCTGTCGCCGTCCCTGCAGGTGCGCTGGCGGGCTCCGGGGGAGGGGCTCGGTGCGCTGCTGGGCGCGGTCCTCGGCGGGGTCGTCACCGCGGTCGCCGACGGCACCTGGGCCCGCTTCAAGACCTGCGCCGCCGGCGACTGCGGATACGCGTTCTACGACCACACCCGCAACCGCTCGGCCCGCTGGTGCGACGTCGCCGGCTGCGGGGTCAACACCCGCATGCGCGCCTACCGCACCCGCCGCGGTGCGCTCTGACACCTCGCGCCCCGCGGCCTTGGCCTCCCGGCGGGGCACGCTGGCACGATGAAGGCATGATCACGCCGCTGCTGGAGGTCATCGCCCTCGACGCGACCGACGCGCGCCACGCCCGCGACGGCGGGGGCGACCGCGTCGAGCTCGTCAGCGACATGGCCGCCGCCGGCCTCAGCCCGTCCCCGGCGACCGTCGCCGCCGTCCGGGCCGCCACCGGACTGCCGGTGCGCGTGATGCTGCGGGCCCGCGCGGACTTCGCCGCCGGCGACCTCGACGCCCTGCGCCGCGCCGCGAAGGACCTGCGGTCGGCGGGCGCCACCGAGTTCGTCCTCGGCTTCCTCACCCCCGCCGGGACGGTCGACCTGCCGGCGGTCCTGGAGCTCCTGGCGGTCCTCGACGGCGCACCCTGGACGTTCCACCGCGCGATCGACCACACCATCGACCGGCCCGCCGCCTGGGCCGCGCTCACCGGCCTGCCCGGCCTCGACACCGTCCTCACCTCGGGCGCCCCGACCGGCCTGCACGACGGCCTGCCCACCGTCCTCGCCGAAGCCGGAGCCGGAGCCGGAGCCGGAGCCGGAGTCGCAGCCGGAGTCGCAGCCGGCGCCGCCGGAGTCGGAGCCGCAAGAACAGCCGGAGCCGCCGGAATGGCTGGAGCCGCCGGGGGCGCGGTCAGGCTGGTGCTGCTCGCCGGGGGCGGCCTGCGGCGCGAGCACATCGCTCCGCTGCGGGCGGCCGGTGTCACCGCCTTCCACTCGGGCACCGCGGTCCGCGGGGGCGGCGACTGGACCGGCCAGGTGGACCCCGCCCTCGTGCACGACCTCAAGACCGCCCTGGGCCGCCCTCCCGCCGGCTGACCGACGGGACCGACGGGGCCGCTGGGACCGACGGGGCCGCGGGGAGCGACGGGAGCGACGGGGCCGCTGGGAGCGACGGGAGCGACGGGGCCGGCGGAAGCGGCGGTGGCGTCAGTACTGCGCGGCGGCCGGGTGGGCGGCGGCCCAGGCGGCGCCGAGCAGGGCGGCGTGCTCCGTGTCGGAGACCGGGCGGGCCGGCAGGGTCAGCGCGAGGGCCGGCTCGATCAGGTCCCAGGCGCCGGTCATCGAGCCGCCGAACACGACCACCTCGGCGTCGAACCGGGTCAGCCACTCGGTGAGCAGCAGGCCCAGGGCGCCGAACGCGGTGTCGATGACCGTCTGCGCGGCGGCGTCCAGCTCGCGGGCCCGGGCGGCCAGGCCGCGCATGCCGTCCACGTCGATGCCGGTCGCCGCGCGGTACGCACGGATCAGCGCCCGATCGGAGACGACGTCCTCCAGCTCGACCCCGTCGATGGTGCAGAAGTGCACCTCGCCGTCCGGGGGCACGGTCGGGCCGGTGGTGACCACGCTGCCGTCGGCGAGCCAGGCGGAGCCGATGCCGGTGCCGAGGGTGATGGCGACGCAGCGGGTCGCGCCCTTGGCGGCGCCGTCGACCCATTCGCCGAGCAGGAACGAGTCGGCGTCGTTGACGAAGGTGAACGCGTCGGGCGAGGCCGGGATCGCGGCGCCGAGGGCGGCGCGCAGGTCGACGCCGCGGAGGCTGTCGAACTTGCCGACACCGGCGTGCAGGGAGACGCCGGTGCGGTAGTCGAACGGGCCGGGCATCGCCACCGCCCAGCGGTCGCCGGGGTGCGGGTCGAGCAGCTTCGCGGCGCCGGCGAGGGCGTCGACGATGCCGTCGGCGGGCAGCGCGGGATCGAGAGGGTGTCGTTGCCGCTGGATCACCTTCCGGTCGTCCAGCAGCACACCGGCGGCCGTGACGTGGCTGCCCCCGATTTCGAGGACCCAAACCGGGCGGGAGTCTGCGTGCACGGCGTAACGTTATCGCACCCATGATCGACGGATCATGCGTGACCGCCGCCGAAGGGAGATGCCGTGGAACACGACCCGGACCGGTTGCTGGGGCCCGGCGGTGGCCTGCCCGAGTCCGTGCCGCCGTGGCCGGCCCGCGACGCGCTGAGGATCACCGCGGTCCGGCCGATCGTGACGGCGCCGGAGGGGCTGCCGCTGGTCGTGGTCAAGGTCGAGACGTCCGAGCCGGGGCTGTACGGGCTGGGCTGCGCGACCTTCACCCAGCGGTACGCGGCGGTGGCGGCGGCCGTGACGGAGCACGTCGGGCCGCTCGCGGTCGGCCGGCACCCGGCGGACATCGAGGACATCACGCGGCTGGTGCACTTCTCGTCGTACTGGCGCAACGGGCCGGTCCTCAACAACGCCCTGTCGGGGCTGGACCAGGCGCTGTGGGACATCGCCGGGAAGCGGGCCGGGCTGCCGGTGCACGAGCTGCTCGGCGGGCGGGTCCGGGGCGGCGTCGAGGTCTACACGCACGCGTCCGGCGCCGACACCCGTGAGGTCCTCGACGAGGCGGAGCGGCTCATCGCCCAGGGGTACCGCTGCATCCGCCTGCAGCGCGCGGAGCCGGGCCTCGGCAGCTACGGCGCCGCCGGCACCGGCGGGCACTACCCGGACTCGCCGAACCCGGACGGCTGGGACCCGGAGCGCTACCTGCGCGGCACCCCGTCGCTGTTCGAGGCGGCCCGCGGCCGGCTGGGCAGCGCCGTCAACCTCATGCACGACGTGCACAGCCGGCTCACCCCGAAACAGGCGGTCGTCCTCGCCCGCGCCCTGGAGCCCTACGGGTTGTCGTTCCTGGAGGACCCGATCCCGTCGGAGCTCTACGACCGGCTGCCGGAGATCCGCGCCGCGTCGCCGGTGCCGCTCGCGGTGGGGGAGCAGGTCAGCTCGGTCGCCGACGCGGCGCGGCTGGTCAGGGACGGCGGCGTCGACCTCATCCGGCTGCACACGTCGGCGATCGGCGGGCTCACCCCGACCCGCAAGATCGCCGCCCTGGCGGAGCTGTGCGGGGTGCGGACCGCGTTCCACTCCCCGGCGGACGTGTCGCCGGTCGGTGTCGCGGCCAACCTGGCCGTCGACATCTCCAGCCACGCGTTCGGCTTCCAGGAGTCGCACGAGTACAACGAGGCCACCCACGAGGTGTTCCCCGGCTGCCCCGACGTGGTCAAGGGCTACATGTACCCGTCGGACCGGCCCGGCTGGGGCGTCGACGTCGACGAGGTCGAGGCGGCGAAGTACCCGCCGACGAAGTTCCTCTTCGACCGCTGGGCCGCCGTCGTCCGCCGCCCGGACGGCGCGCTGGAGGCACCGTGAGGATCGTCGTCACCGGCGCCGGCGGCAACATCGGCCGCGCCACGGTGGCCCGCCTGCGGGCCGAGGGCGCCGACGTCGTCGCGCTCTCCCTGGAGCCGGTCACGTTCCCCGAAGCCGAAGCCGAAGGTGGCGCCGGTGACGGCCGCGTCTCGGTCGTCGTCGGGTCGGCCGGGGATCCGGGCGTCGTCGCCGGGGCGTTCACCGAACCCGTCGACGCCGTCATCCACCTGGCGGCGATCCCGGCGCCGACCCTCGGCAGCGCCCTGGACGTGTTCGCCGGCAACACCCGGGCGACGTTCGTGGTGCTCGACGAGGCCGCCCGCCGCGGCGTGCCGAGAGCGGTCCTGGCCAGCAGCTACGCGCTGCTCGGCATGCCGTTCTCGCCGCACGACCTGCACCCGCCGCACTACCCGATCGACGAGGCGACCCCGCCGCAGATCGAGGACCCGTACGCGCTGTCGAAGCTCGTCGACGAGCTCACCGGCGAGATGGTCCACCGCCGCGACGGCATGGCCGTCGTCGCGCTGCGCTTCCCGTTCACCGGCGACACGGCGCGACTCGCCGCGGCCGCCGCCGACCTGCGCGCCGACCCGGGCAAGGGCGCCCGGAACTCGTGGGCCTACCTGCACGTCGACGACGCCGCCGAGGCCGCCTGGCTGGCCGCGTCGGTGCCGCTGACCGGCTTCCACCGGTGCTTCGTCGCGGCGCCGGAGACCTTCTGCGACGAGCCGACCGAGCGGCTCATCGCCACCCACCATCCGGGCGTACCGGTCAGGACGCCGATCCCCGGCCGCCGCGTCCCGATCGACACCGGCGCCGCCGAGCGGCTCCTCGGCTTCGTCCCGAAGCGTCACATCACCGGGTAGGGCGTCGTCTTCGCCGACGTGACCAGGTCGTGGAAGAACGCGGTCGTCACGAGGGCCCGCCGCGCGTACCGCCGCATCACGACGCCGGCCTGGGGCGGGCCCAGGAACGGCGCCTCCCCGCGCAGGACCTCGGCCCGGGTGGCCTCGCCGCGGAACTCCTCGGCGAGCCACGTCGCCAGGTGCCCGGTGGTGTACCGCAGGTCGTAGTCGGCGTGCTCGCCCAGCCACGCGCGTTCCGGCCCGCTGAGCTCGAACCCCTCGTGCAGGGCGAGGCCGTGGTCGCCGAAGTACACCTGCCGCCCGTCGGTCAGGATGTTGTCGAAGTGCCCGTCGAAGTGCCACAGCCCTTCGCCGTTCATGAAGCCGATCGCGTCCCGCAGCCACCCGTCGACGTCCGGGGCGGCCTCCGGGCTGGCGCGCAGGAACGTGTGCACCGTCTGGGGGAGGTGCTCGAGGAAGAGCACGAGCCGCGCCGGGGCGTCCCGCAGCTGCGTCAGCCGGTCGCGTACCGACGGCGCGCCGCCCCAGTAGCGGACCCGCTCCTCGATGTCGACCGGCTCCCACGCGAACCCGGCCGGCAGCACCCGCCAGTGGTGCAGCAGTGGGAACGCGGCGTGCCGCCCGGCGACGACCCAGCCGGTGGTGATCCGGTGCGTGGCGAGCTCCCGCCACACGCCGAAGCCGGTCGAGCCGACCCCGTACTGGCAGAACATCGGCAACCCGAAGAGGTTCGCGGTCGAGTGCGGGTGCGCCAGGTCCAGCGCGGTGACCGGGACCTGCTTCACGAACACCGGGTCGCCGCCGACGTCGAGGGTGGCGGTCCGCCCGCCGATCCCGTCCGCGCCGGTCTGCGCCCGCCCGTCGACGAGCGCGGCGATCGCCGTGTCGCTGAGCAGCGTCAGCCGCGCCGACACCCGCTCGTGCAGCGCCAGGCGGGTCACGGCAGCAGCCGGGCGGCGTCGGCGAGCCAGCGGGCGTCGGCCGCCGCGCACGCGGGCGATCGGTGCGCCGACTGAGGGAAGTTGTGCACGTGTCCCCGCTCGTTCCGGTGTACGACCATGGTCCCGGCCGCCGTGAGCCGCGCCGCGTACCGGTCGCCGCCGTCGCGCAGCGGGTCGTGCTCCGCGGTGACGACGAGCGCGGGCGGCATGCCGGTGAGGTCCACAGTCAGCGGGTCCGGCGCGGCCCGCGGCGCCCACCAGCCGATCCACTCGCGCAGCTCGGCGACGTCCAGGGTGTATCCGGTGCCCTTCGTCGTGACGCTGCCGCCGTCGTCGTCCAGGGCGAGCCCGGCGACGGGGCAGACGAGCAGCTGCGCGTCGACCCGGTCCCGCCGCGCGAGGGCGGCCAGGATCGCGAGGAACCCGCCGGCGGAGTCCCCGGCGACCGCGAGCGGCCCCGGCGGCTGCGCGTCCAGGACGGTGAGGACGTCGTCGAGCGCGGCCGGGAACGGGTGCTCCGGGGCCCGCCGGTAGTCCACGGCGACGACGGTCCGGCCGGTGGCGGCGGCGATCCGGCGGGCGAAGGCGTCATGGGTGGCGAGGTCGCCGAGGACGAAGCCGCCGCCGTGCGCGAAGACGACCGTGCCCGGGCCGCCGCGGCCGTACCGGCGGATCCTGACACCGCCGATGTCGCCGTCCTCGACCGGCACGGCCGGACCGGGCGGGCGCAGGGCGGCGCGCTCGGCCCCGCCCCGGCGCAGCTCGGTGATGCGCTCCAGCGGGCTCACGGCCGGGCTCACGGTCGGGCTTGCGGTCGGGCTCACGGGTGGCTGCGGGACGCGGGACGCCGCGACCATCGCCGCGGTCGCCTCGTCGGCGAACACGTCGGTGTCCGCGGGCATCAGTCGCGGCCCTGCCAGGTGGTGACGCAGACCTCGTTGCCCTCGACGTCGGCGAGGATCCAGTACGCGGGAGCGGCCGCCTCCGACACGAGGATGCCGCCGGCGGCGAGCGCGTCGGCGATCCGCTGCGCCGCGGCGTCGTGCGGGACGCTGATGTCGAGGTGGATCCGGTTGCGCTCCAGGCGCGGCTTGTCCATCTGCTGGAACCAGACGGCGGGCCCGAGCCGGTGCGGGTCGGTGATCGCGCCGCCCGGGTCAGGAGCCTCGGCCGGGTCGTCCCCGTAGCCGAGGACCGCCTTCCAGAACGGCCGGACGGCCGGGATGTTCACCGCGTCGACGGCGAGCTCGATGAGCTGCACCGGCCGGCCCGTGGCGGGGACGGTGGCGAGGCCGATCTCCCGCAGCGACCCGGTCAGCGCCCGGGCGAGCTCGATGTCCCGCCCGGTCACCCGGCCCTCGGCGATGCTCTGCAGGGACAGCAGGACGTGCCCGGCGCGCAGGTCGAGCCACAGGTGCCGGTCCGCGTCGTCGCCGGCGACCGCGGTGCACCTGGCCGCGACCTCGGCCGCCTGCCCGACCGAGCCGACCGGCACCGCCGTCATGAGGGTGCTCAGGATGTACCGCCATCCGACGTCCACGACGGCGTCGCTGATCTCCTGCCGGTTCACCCGGCCCAATCTAGCGCTGTTCCGCGCGGCGCACGTCCCGCCGGGGCGGTGACCCGCCCGCTCACAGGAGGATGTCGACGCCCTTGCCGTCGGAGAGGCCGCTCGCCACGGCGGTGCTGTGCTTGCTGCCCATGAGCGCGCTGAGCGTGTCCGCCTGGGCGTTGACCTGGGCTTTCGCGGTGGCCGGGTCGACGCTGCGGCCCGCGGAGGGGACGCTCCAGGTGACGGACGAGGCGATCTGGCCGACGTTCATGCTGTGACTCCTCTGCTCGCCCGGCTGGTCGTGTCCACATCGGCAGCGCCGCCGCGGACCTGAAGGGTCAGCCGCCACTGGGTGAGCAGGCCCGCCGCGGCGGCGGCGAGGATCGCGGTGCCGTAGAGCAGGACCGTGGTGAGCAGGCCGAGCGGGGCGACGAGCTGCCCCGCGACGATCGCCGGGACGCCGAAGGACAGGTAGGCGACGAGGAACACGGCCGCGAACAGCCCCGCCCGCTGGTGCGTCTCGGCGAGCGGCCCGACGGCGCGCAGCGCACCGGAGAACGTGGCGCCGAACCCGGCGCCGCCGACGATCCCGCCGGCCCACACGAGGGGCAGCACGACGGCGACGATGCCGGTGACGACGACCGCGGCGCCCAGCAGGACCGCGGCGCCGCCGAGCAGGATCGTGCGGCGCGGGTGGAGGCGGCCCAGGAGGTACCCGGCGACGGCGGCCGACGCGGGCGGCAGGAACGCGGTCGCCCCGTTGAGCAGGCCGCTGTCGCGGTGGAAGATGTCCCGGACGATCGTCGGGGCGAGGCCCATGAACAGCCCGGCGAACATCCAGCTGGCCAGGTGCACGGGGACCGCGGCGGTGAACTCGCGGCGGGCCGCCCGCGGCACGGTCACCCGGGGCCTGAGCGAGTCGAGCGCGCCGGCCCGCCTGGTCACGGTCTCGGCGGAGAACGCGGCGGTGAGCGTACCGACGACCATGATCACGGTGAGGGCGCCGAAGACGATGAGGTTCGCCGAGTGGGTGAACTGCACGGCGAAGCCGGTCAGCAGCGCGCCCAGCCCGAGACCGCCGGCGGGCGCGGCGCCCGCGACGACCGTGCCGAGCCGCTTGCGGTGCGGCGGCGCCAGCTCGACGAGCGCGGCGGTGAACGCGCTGCTCGCGGCGCCCGTGGCGATGCCCTGCACGACCCGGGCGGCGATCACCCAGCCGATGCCGGGCGCGAACACGAACATGAGCATCGCGGCGACCTCGACGCTGAGCGCGCCGACCAGGACCGGCCGCCGGCCCACGTGGTCGGACAGCGACCCGACGACGAGCAGCGACGCGAGCAGGCCGAGGGCGTAGGCGGCGAACGCGACGGTCAGCACCCACGGCGCGAAGCCCCACTGGTGCTCGAACAGCACGAGCAGCGGCGTCGGCGCCCCGGCCGCCAGGTACAGCGACGCGAACGCGAGACCGGCGCCGGCGAAGGCGACCCCGGCGGGCAGTGTGACCGGTCTGGCCAGAGCGGTGGTCATGTCGTACCCCCTAAAGCAATTTCCATTGCGTTAGGCTGAAGCTACGCCGTTTTCCCCGGCTTAAAGCAACGATCGTTGCGTTAGGAGCGTCACATCGTGCCCGAGAAGCGCACCGGCGGCCGGAGCGCCGTCGTCCTCGCGCAGGTCAGACGTGCCGTCGAGGACCTGGTGCGGGAGCGCGGCGCCGAGCGGGTCACCATCCCGCTGATCGCCGAGCGCGCCGGGGTCAACCCGACCTCGATCTACCGGCGCTGGGGCGACCTGCCGACGATGCTCAACGACATCGCCACCTACCGGCTCGACCCGGACCGGCCGCTGCCCGACACCGGCGACCCGCGCGCCGACCTGGTCGCCTGGGCGGGTGAAATCGTCGAGCACTACGCCAAGCCGGTCAACGCCGCCCTGCTGCGCGGCGGCGCCGCCTCCGCCGGCGAGACCGAGTCCGACTGCCTGCGCAACCGCCGCGCCGAGGCCGTCGTCCTGGCCTCCCGGTCCGGCGCGCCCTTCGCCGCCGACGACCTCATCGACCTGGTGATCTCGCCCATCATCTACCGGGTGATCTTCCTGCCGTGGACGCTCACGCCCGACCTCGCGTCACGGTGCGTCGACCGGCTGCTGACCCAGCGCACGTCCGGCGGCCAGGCCGCTGGGGGCGAGGTAGCGTCGGAGGCATGAAGATTCCAGGACCTGACCACCCGATCACCGTCACGCCGACCGGCCGCCGCGTCACGGTCCGCGTCGACGGTGCCGTCCTCGCCGACACCACCGACGCGCTGACGCTGCAGGAGTCCACCTATCCGCCCGTGTTCTACCTGCCCCTCGCCGACGTCGACCAGTCGGCGCTGCGCCGCACGGAGCACTCGACGCACTGCCCGTACAAGGGCGACGCCTCCTACTACAGCGTCGTCACCGCCGACCGTGAGCTGACGAACGTCATCTGGACCTATGAGACGCCCTATCCGGCCGTCGAGCCGATCGCCAAGCGGGTCGCCTTCTACACCGACCAGGTCGACCTGACGGTGGAGTGACGCGTTCGTCCCGACCATGTGCAACGCGAAGGGTTACGCGAAACGTCTTCGTGTGGGTAGCGTTCGCGAACGGGGAGGGACGAGACATGCTGAGTCGACGCAAGATGCTGGTCACGGGTGCCGGAGTCGCCACCGCCGCGGTCCTGGCCGGCTGTGACGACGGTGAGAAGAAGACGGGTTCGGCCGCCACGGGCGCCGAGGGCACGGGCGGCGGCGCCGCCCCGCAGCCGGCGAAGCTCACCATCACGCCGGCCGCCGACAGCAAGGACGTCGCCCCGACCAGCCCGGTCACCGTCGCCATCGAGAACGGCACGCTCGACACCGTCACGGTCGCCGCCGCCGGCAAGTCCCTCGCCGGCACCCTGGCCGACGACAAGCACAACTGGCAGTCCACCGGCGCCCTGGCGTATGGGCAGACCTACACCGTCACGGTCACCGGCGTCGACGCCGCCGGCACCGCGGTCAACCAGACCGCCACGTTCACCACGCTGAAGCCGGCCGCCACCGTCGGGATCACCTTCCAGGCCAACCCGATGCTCGCGCTGAAGAGCGGCAACACCTATGGCGTGGGCCAGCCCGTCATCGTCTTCTTCAACAAGGCCGTCACCAACAAGGACGCCGTCGCCGAGGCCATGAAGGTCACCACCACGCCCGCGGTCGAGGGCAAGTGGCACTGGGTCAGCCCGCAGAGCGCCCACTGGCGCCCGGAGAAGTACTGGACGCCCGGCACCGCCGTGAAGGTCGACGCCAACCTGCTCGGCGTCGACGTCGGCAACGGTGTCTACGGCGGCACCAACGCCTCCGCCAACTTCAAGATCGGCAAGTCCAGGATCGCCATCGCCGACTCCAACACCAAGCAGATGGAGTGCTACGTCGACGGCCAGATGGTCCGCAAGATCCCCTGCAGCATGGGCCGCGGCGGCAAGGGCGCCATCGGCTCCAAGGGCGAGAAGATCGACTACCTGACCGCCAGCGGCGTCCACGTCCTCATGACGAAGGAACCGCTCGTCACGATGAGCTCCGCCACCTACGGCATCACCAACAAGAACGACCCGAACTACTACGAGGACAAGATCCGCCTCGCCTGCCGGATCTCGCTCTCGGGGGAGTACGTCCACCTCGCCGACTGGAACATCCCCAAGCACGGCAAGGAGAACACCTCGCACGGCTGCATCAACGTCGCCCCCGACCACGCCAAGTGGTTCTACGAGAACTTCGACGTCGGCGACGTCGTGGAGGTCCGCAACACCGCGAAGAACCTCACCCTCACCGACGGCATCGGCGACTGGAACGTCCCCTACGCCCAGTGGTGACCCCACCTGACCGCCGGCCGGGACGATGACCGTCCCGACCGGCGCGGCCGCTGTCAGCCGGGGTAGCAGATCAGCGTGATGGGCCTCGACACGAGCGTGACGGTGCTCAGCGCGCCGGTGTCCCGGGCGATCAGCTCGATCGACACCGATCCGGCCGTGAAGGCGTCGCTCCGGCTCGGCGCGATGTGCAGCAGCAACGGCCCGTCGGCGTGGACACCGAGGACGTAGCGCTCGTCCGGCTGCCCGTATTCGACACCCCCGTTCGTGGGGCGCTCGGCGGCGGGGATCTGGTCGGGCAGCGGGAACCGCTCGGTCACCCGTCCGGACTCGAGGTCGAACCCCACGAGGAACCGGTGCCGCCCCACTGCCCCCGCACCCGTGGCCGAGCCCGGCGGGGCCGTGTCGCGGGTACCGATGAACAGCGTGCGGTCGTCCGGTCCCAGCCTCGGCGTCCCGAGCTCGGCCGGCACCACCTCCGTGGGGCGCAGCCCCAGCTCCCCGGCGGGGATGTCGCGGACGACCTGCCCGGTCGTGCCGTCGGCCAGGCGCAGCCCGGAGAAGGCCGACTCGCGCGACGGGCACAGCACGAGCACCCCCGAGTTGCGCACCGCGCACACCCGGTCGGGCAGCGCGGGGTCCAGCGGCACCGTGGCGCGTACCCCGGTGCCGAGGTCGACCATGTACGTGACGACGGCATCGTTGGCACCGGACCCGCCGGAGACCTGCACCACCAGCCGCCGGCCGTCCGGCGACCACCTCGCGCCGGACGTGGTGTCCCCACCGGCGAACTCCTGCCGTGCGGTGCCGGTCAGGTCGCGCAGGACCCTCGTCCCGTCGGCCCGCAGCACCAGCAGCCACCGCCCGTCCGGTGACATCCCGTCCACGAGCAGCCCGTGCACCCGGTACTGGCCGCCGTCCGCGGTCACCAGGACCCAGCGGTCCTGGTCGCCGTCGCCGCCCAGGTAGGCCAGCGCGGCCTGGCCGACGCCACGGTCCTCGGGCAGCACCGGCGCGGACGCCTGCGGGACCAGCCGCCCCGGCAGGCCCGCGGCGGCGACCGGCAGGGGCGCGTCATCGCCGCCGCCGAACGGCACCCCGACCGCCAGCAGACCGGCGACCACGAGCAGCGCCGCCGCGACCGGCACCAGCCGCGCCGCCAACCGCCGGCGCCGGACCACCCGCACGGCCCGGTCGGTCACGTCATATGTGCGCGCGTCGTCCGCCGCCTCGATCAGCGCGTCCCGCAGCCCGGTCATGCCAGTACCTCCGAATCCTCGATGAGTTCGACCAGCTCGGGCGCGACGACCCGCAACCGGGCCAGCGCATGATGGGTCTGGCTCTTGACCGAACCCACCGAGCAGCCGAGCGCGTCAGCGGTCTCGGCCTCGGACAGGTCCTCGAAGTACCGCAGGACGATCACCGCCCGCTGCCCCGGAGCCAGCTTCGCCAGCGCGTCGCGCAACACGATCCGGCGCACCGTCTCCGCCGACTCGTCGCGCCCGGTCGCCCGCTCGGGCGGGTCCGCGGTCGTCGTCTCCTGCACGCGCCTGCCCCGCCACGACGAGACATGCTCGTGGTACAACGCCCGCCGCACGTACGCGTCCGGCGCCCCCGCCCGCGCCACCCGGCGCCAGTGCCGCGCCACCTTGACGAGCGTGACCTGCACCAGGTCCTCGGCCTTGTGATGATCGCCCGTCAGCAGGAACGCGATCCGCGACAGGCGCCCCAGCCGTGCAGCCACGAACTCCCGAAAGCCCGCCTCATCGTCCACCAGCACCCCTCAAGTCGTTGCTCCACCCCCGTACACGAACGCTGCGGTGCCCGAGGTTGGCCCCGACCTTGGGTGAACGGCAAACCCGTCTACCGACGCGAAGTTCCGTTCATAGGGTGCCCGGTGTGACCGTCGAGGTGCCGTTCCATCCTCTTGCCGTCGACCGGTCAGACGTTCGCCACGCCCACGGCCCCGATTCGACAAGGCAGCCGGGCGTGCCTGCAGGCCGGACCGCTGAGTTCAACTCGTGCTCGGCGACGGCGGCCTTGACAACGCTGGTCGACATGACCGTGCGGTAGACACTCGTCGGCATCCGCGGCACACGCTCCCACAGTGGTGCGTGTGCAGCTTGACGGGAACCAGATCAGCTCCGAGGCAGACTTCCACCGCCACATGGCGGGGCTTCTGGACTTCGGCCCCTACTACGGGCACAAGTTGGACGCGTTGTGGGACCGGCTGACCACCGATGTTCCGTGTCCCGTGCATGTGACCTGGACCGCAGCCCGGGGGAGTCGCTCGGCCATGGGACGAGCCGCGTTCAAACGAATCGAAGGCATCCTTCGCGCGGCGGCCGACCAGGACGCCGCCGGGGATCGGGTCGATCGCTTCACCTACGAACTCGCATAGCGCCGTCCAGACCGTTTCGCGCGCGGCATCCTCATCTGCCGCTGCCTTCGCGTGGCGTGACGTCGGGCCGTTTTGCAGACGTGATGAGCAGAGCAGTTCCTATGCGCAACGCCCGGCTGGCTTCTGTGCGAAGCTGGTCCTCCGCCAACGGCAGGAGCCGACGATGGACGACGAGATTCAGCTGATCAGCGACGGTGACGGGCTGGCGGTCATCGGGCCTCCGGCTGCGGTCGAGCGGTTCCTCGCTTCGGAAGGACTGCCGGCCAAGGACCTCGGGCTGCACCGGCTCGGACCGGTACTCGGTGCTGGCTCCGCGGTCGCGCAGGCAGGGTCCGAGATCGCCGCGAACTCGGGTCGGTGGGTGCAGCTGACGCGGGAGTCAGCGCAGGCAGTGAGCAAGTACGGGCTGCGGGAAAGCTCGAAGTCGGGGCTCGGCACCGGGGTGCTCAAGGGCGGCAAGGGACAGATCAAGGGCTTCGTCGAGTTCGCGGGCAAAGGCTCCGGGTCGTTGCTGACCAACCCGGCGGTACTGGCAGGGGCCGCCGGGATCATGGCGCAGCTGGCCATGCAGCAGGCCATGGACGAGATCACCGACTATCTCGCGGTGATCGACGAGAAGGTCGACGACGTCCTGCGCGCGCAGAAGGACGCCGTGCTGGCCGACATGGTCGGTGCCGACTTCGTGATCGAGGAGGCCATGACGATCCGGGCCGAGGTCGGGCGGGTGTCCGAGGTGACCTGGTCGAAGGTGCAGGCCACACCCGTGACGGTCGGCAAGACCCAGGCGTACGCGCTGCGGCAGCTCGATGCGCTCGCCGAGAAGCTTGAGCACAAGGCCGACATCGGCGATCTCGCCAAGGCTGCCCGGGACGCCGAGACCAAGGTTCAGGAGTGGCTCGCCGTGCTGGCCCGCTGTTTCCAGCTGCAGGACGCGATCGGCGTACTCGAGCTCGACCGGGTGCTGGACGCGGCCCCAGAGGAACTCAACCGACACCGCCTCGGTCTGAAAGCTGCTCGGCAGAACCGGCTCGAGCTCATCGCCCGGAGCACCGAGCGGCTGCTGGCCCGCATGGATGCGGCCGCCGGAACGGCCAACAAGCGGGTGCTGCTCCATCCGGCCAAGGCCCCGGCCGTGGTGCTGTCGAGCAATCACGTCTCAACCGCGGTCGTGGAGTTCCGCGGCCGGCTCGGGATCGAGGGCGATCGGCACTCCGCGGAGGCCCGGCGCTGGGGGGACGCGGCAAAGGAGGTGCGCGACAAAGCATTGGAGACCGGCGCGGACCACGTCGACACTGCCCGCCGTATCGGCGCCGAGACGTTCGACCGGGCCAAGTTGGTGACGGGCAAACTCACTGAACGGGCGCTGCGCTGGCGGAGGGACGGCGACGCCCACGACGAGGACGACTGACTGTGTGTGCGGTCGGCTGGACGTGAGCCTGTGCGTCTGCAACGCGTACCGGCCCGGGTACCGTGCGGTCGTGGCATGTCGAGGGATGTTCTACCGCAACGCCGCGGCGGCTAGACGGGCCGTCATCTTCACCGTCGATCAGTAGGACCGGGTGAGCATCGCGGCGGCCGGCAGGCGTTGACCGTGAGTCGGATGGTTCCGATTTTTCGGAAATATGCGGAAAATCGACCGACGCGATCCGAGAATCATGCGGTGCGGGGGATGCGGGTGCTGGTCACCGATGACGGGCGGTGGCGGCTGGAGGTGCGGTCCCGGGGGGTCGACGTCTATGACCGCGGGGCTCAGGGCTCCCGCAAGACCAGGATCGGCGCGCTCGTCCTGCGCCAGACCGACCTCGACCGCGCCGTGCGCTACCTCCTCGACCAGGGGGCCGACGTCGACACCCTCCACGAGCGCTGACCGCCGCGGCCCGACGGGCCGCCGCTGAACGGGGGCGCCAGGCGAGACCGGGGGTCAGCGGCCGCCGGCGACCCGCAGGGTGGTGCCCGTGGCGTACGAGGCGGCGTCGCTCAGCAGCCAGGCGACGGCCTCCGCGATCTCGGCCGGTTCGCCGGCGCGGCCGAGCGGGATGCCCGGCCCGGCCTTCTCGGCGCGGTCGGGGTCGCCGGACACGGTGTGCATCTCGGTGCGGATGATGCCCGGGGCGACCCCGTTGACGCGGATGCCCGCCGGGCCGAGCTCCTTCGACAGCCCGAGCGTCAGCGTGTCGAGGGCGGCCTTGCTCGCGGCGTAGTGGATGTACTCGCCGGGGCTGCCCAGTGTCGCCGCGCCCGACGAGATGTTGACGATCGCGCCGCCGCGGGGCAGGACGCGGGCGGCTTCGCGGGCGCACAGGAAGGCGCCGACGATGTTGACGTCGACGACCCGGCGCAGGTCCTCGGTGTGCAGGTCGGCGAGGGGGCCCATGGGGGAGGTGATGGCGGCGTTGTTGACCAGGCCGGTGACCGGGCCGAGCTCGGCGGCGGCGGTCGCGAAGAGCCGCACCACGTCGTCCTCGGCGGACGTGTCGACCTGCACCGCGACGGCGGACCCGCCCGCCTCCGCCACGGCGGCGACGACCGACGCGGCTGCCGCGGCGGCGCGCTGGTAGCCGACCGCGACCCGGTGCCCGTCCGCCGCGAGCCGCACGGCGCACGCCGCGCCGATGCCCCTGCTGCCGCCGGTGATGACCGTGACCTGACCCATGGACGCGAGCCTAGGCGATCACGCGCCCAGTGCGGCCCGGTTGTGAGGCAGCGCCCATCCCGACAACGATGGGCCGAGCGGGACCACGCCGGACGGGTTGATGTCGCGGTGGACCTCGTAGTAGTGCCGCTTGATGTGGTCGAAGTCGACCGTGTCGCCGAAGCCCGGGGTCTGGAACAGGTCGCGGGCGTAGTCCCACAGCACGGGCAGCTCGGTGAGCTTCTGCCGGTTGCACTTGAAGTGGCCGTGGTAGACGGCGTCGAAGCGCACGAGGGTGGTGAACAGGCGGATGTCGGCCTCGGTGATCTGGCCGCCGACGAGGTACCGCCGGGTCGACAGCCGCTCCGACAGCCAGTCCAGCCGGGCGAACAGCCGCTCGTAGGCCGCCTCGTACGCCTCCTGGGAGCCGGCGAACCCGGCCCGGTAGACGCCGTTGTTGACGTCCTTGAAGACGACCTCGTTGACCTCGTCGATCTCGTCGCGGAGCTCGGCGGGGTACAGCCGCGGAGAACCCGGCTTGTGGAAGGCCGCCCACTCGGTGGAGAGGTCGAGGGTGATCTGGGCGTAGTCGTTGGTGACGACCTGGCCGGTGGTGACGTCGACGATGCACGGCACGGTGATGCCGCGCTCGTAGCCGGGGATGCGGGCGAAATAGGCGTCCTGGATGCGTTCGATGCCGAGCACGGGGTCGACGCCGCCGGGGTCGAGGTCGAAGGTCCAGCTGCGCTGGTCGTGGGTCGGGCCGCAGACGCCCATCGACAGCACGTCCTGCAGCCCGAGCAGCTCCCGCACGATGATGGCGCGGCTCGCCCACGGACAGGCCCGGCTCACCACCAGGCGGTAGCGGCCGGGCTCGACCGGGTAGCCGTCCCGGCCGTCGGCGGTGATGCGGGAGGTGATGTAGTTCTGGTCCCGCTTGAACTCGCCGGTCGACCGGTAGGCACCCATACGTCCTATCCTGCCACCGCCGCGTACCGCTCCGCCGGGTCGCGGGTCAGTGACTGCTTCGCACCGCGGGACGTGTCGTCGGCGAGGACCTCGTCGCGGTCCTGCTCGATCGCGTCGAACACCTGCGCGGCGACCGACGCGGGGCTGACCTTCGGGGCGTCGACGGTGGCGGCCATGTCGGTGTCGACGTAGCCGACGTGCAGGCCGGTGACGCCGATGCCCTGCGGCGCGAGCTCCAGGCGCAGTGCGTCGCTGGCCGACCACAGGGCCGCCTTGGTGGCGCTGTACGACCCGCCGAGCGCGACCCACGACAGCGCCGAGTGCACGTTGACGATGCGGCCGCCGCCGTTGGCGAGCAGCTGCGGCACGAACGCCCGGGTGACCTGCAGCGGGCCGTAGAAGTTCGTCTCGAACTCGCGGCGCACGTCGGCCAGGTCGCCGGTCAGGAAGCTGGCGCCGACGTAGATGCCGGCGTTGTTGATCAGGACGGTGACGTCGCCGGTGCGGGCGGCGGCCAGCCGGACCGACCCGGGATCGGTGACGTCCAGGGTGACCGCCTCGGCGCCGGGTGTGGTGACGGTGCGCGGGTCGCGGGCGGCGGCGTACACCTTGCGGGCGCCGCGGGCCACGGCCTCGGCGACGAGCGCCTTGCCGATGCCCCGGTTGCCGCCGGTGACCATGACCACCGCGTCCTCGATCTTCATGATGTGCCTCCGCTGTCGACGTGGGTGGAAACCGATCGGTTTCCGACCGCTGTGGCAACCATAAACCGATCGGTTTACCCTTGGGATGTGACCTCTCCGACACGGGACCGCCTCTTGCGCGCCGCCGCCGACCTGTTCTACGCGGAGGGCGTCGGCGCGGTCGGCGTCGAGCGCCTGTGCCAGACCGCGGGCGTGTCGAAGCGCTCGATGTATCAGCTGTTCGCGACGAAGGACGACCTGGTCGCCGAGGCGCTGCGGGTGCACGGGCCGGACACCGTCGCACGCTATTTCGCGCCCGAGGACGCCGGCCTCACCCCGCGCGAGCGGATCCTGCACGTCTTCGACGTCCTCGAGGAGCAGGCCGCCGCGCCCGGCTTCCACGGTTGCCCGTTCGCCAACACGACGATCGAGCTGCACGACGCCACGCACCGGGCCAGCCGGGTCGCGCTGGAGTTCAAGACGCGGCTGGAGGTGTACTTCCAGCGGCAGGCCGCCCTGCTCGGCGCCCGCGACCCGCAGCAGCTCGGCACCCAGCTGCTCATGCTGTTCGACGGCGCCTCGGTCCGGGCCGTGATGCGCGGCGGCGGGATCGGCGGCGTCGGCAGCCGCACCGCCGCGATGCTGCTGGACGCGTTCGCATGACGTCGCAGGTAATCGACACGCCTACCCGGCACGGGTGACGATCACGGCATGACGGCTTACGCGCTCGCCCACCTGCACACGCCCACCATCAACGAGGACGTCCTGGTCTACCTGGAGCGGATCCAGGCGACCCTCGACCCGTTCGGCGGCACGTTCCTCGCCCACGGCCCCGACGTCGAGGTCCGCGAGGGTGACTGGCCCGGCTCGCTCGTGATCATCGCGTTTCCGGCCCTGACCGCGGCCCGGGCCTGGTACGACTCGCCCGCCTACCAGGAGATCCTGCACCTGCGCACCGACCACATCGCCGGCACCGCGATCCTCTTCGACGGCGTCCGGCCCGGCCACGACCCGGCGAGGATGGCCGCCGCGATCCGCGCTGTCACCTGAGCGCACGGCCGGATACAGTTTGCCGCGTGCCCATGGATCGGATCGACACCAGCGTGGCCCACCCGGCCCGGCGGTACAACTACTGGCTCGGCGGCAAGGACAACTTCGCCGCGGACAGGGCCTCCGCCGACGCCATCGCCGCGGCCTGGCCGAGCGCGCCGATCGCCGCCCGGGAGAACCGGCGCTTCCTCGGCCGCGCCGTGCGCTTCCTGGCCGGCGAGGCGGGCATCCGCCAGTTCCTGGACATCGGCACCGGCCTGCCCACCGCGGGCAACACCCACGAGGTCGCGCAGGCCATCGCCCCGTCGGCCCGGGTCGTCTACGTCGACAACGACCCGATGGTCATGGTCCACGCCAGGGCGCTGCTGACCAGCGCGCCCGAGGGCGCGACCGCCTATCTGGAGGCGGACCTGCGCGACCCGGCCCGCATCCTCGCCCACCCCGACCTGCGCGCCACCCTCGACTTCACCCGGCCGATCGGCCTCATGCTCGTCGCGGTGCTGCACTTCATCCACGGCGAGGGCGCCGGCGCGCCGATCGTGCGGGAGCTCCTCGGCGCCCTGCCCCCGGGCAGCTATCTCGTGGCCAGCAACGCGACGAAGGACTTCCTGCCGCCGCAGATCGCCGAGGTGTACGACCGGATGCTCGCCGCCGGGCAGACCGACATCTGGCCACGCACCCTGGCCGAGTTCGGCTCGCTGTTCGACGGGCTGACCCTCGTCGACCCGGGCGTCGTCGCCGTCAACGAATGGCGCCCCGACGCCGACCGCGACCCGGACCTCACCCCCGCCGACGTCTCCGTCTACGGCGCCGTCGCGCAGCTCTAGCCCGAGCGCAGGGCCTTGATCGCGGCTTCGAGGGTGTCGTACATGATGTCGCCGCGGCCGTGGTCGCCGAGGCGGCGGGTGACGTAGGCGAGGCTGTAGCCGAGCGACTCGTCGCGGCCGCCGGACGACCCGCCGATGCCGCCCATGCCCAGCCAGGCCTCGTCGCGGCGCCAGCCGAGGGTCCAGGTCGCGTCCTCCTCCAGCAGCCGGTCGAAGCCGACCGCCTGCGGGGCGAGCGCCTCGGCGAGCAGCGGCGCGGGCAGCATGCCGGGCAGCCCGTCGTAGAACGCGACGAGCCCGCGCGCCGTCGCGTGGCAGTTGACGGCGGGCAGCTCCCCGCGCCGCCACCGCGGCCCGTTGACGACCTCGGTGGCGAGGAGCCCGGCCGGGCCGAGGGCGCGGGACCACAGGTCGCCGTGGCCGCTCAGCTGCCGCTCGGGCCAGTCGGGCGTGGCGTGCTCGACCTCGGCGCACCGCGCGATGTCCACGTCGGACAGTCCGAAGTGGACGTCGACGCCGAGGGTGCGCACGACCTCGCCGACCGTCTCGCCGGTGGCGCCGCGCAGGATCTCGCCGAGGATGGTCCCGTAGGTCAGCGCGTGCTCCCCGAACGCCGTCCCGGGCTCCCACTCCAGCGGCGTGCCCGCGATGACCGCCGCGAACCGGTCGCCGTCCAGGATCTCGGCGACGTCGGAGGTCCCGGCCGCGGGCGAGCCGGCCTGATGGGACAGCGCGTGCCGGACCGTGGCCGCCGGGTGGGGGAACGCCTTCCAGTACGTGGCGATCGGGGCGTCGAGCTCGATGCGACCGTCGGCCACCCGGCGCAGCACCGCCATCGCCGCCACCGGCTTGCCCGTGGAGAACACCGTCGCCAGGGTGTCCGCCTCCCAGGGCCGCGTCCTGGCCGCGTCGGACCAGCCGCCCCACAGGTCGACGACCGGCACGCCGTCCACGGAGGCGGCGACCGACGCGCCCGTCTCCGCACCCGAGCCGAACAGCTCCTCGAACGCCGAACGGACGGTCTCGAACCCCGGTGCGACGCTGCCGTGCACGATGTCTGCCACGGGCCGCACCCTACCCGCGGCGTCATCGCGTCGCCGGGAATTCCTCGCGGTCGCCGCCGCGGGTGGTGTATAGCGAAGCCTCGAACCGCCGCTTCAGGGCCGGGACCCGGTCGGTGGTGCGCAGGAAGGCGCGCTGACCGGCGAGCGCGAGCCGGCCGAGCACCGGGCGGTGCACGAGCTGGTCGCCGCCCGTGCGCGCCTTCGAGGCGGCCACGGCGGCGAAGCCGTAGTCGCGCATGCGCTGCTCGTACCCCCGCAGCGAACCGTCACCGGTGGTCAGGGCGCGCACCAGGTTGTGCGCGTCGCGCAGCGCGGTGTTGGCGCCGACGCCCTGGCCGGGGGTCATGGTGTGGATGGCGTCGCCGAGCAGCATGACGTTGTCGGTCGGCCACGGCGGCACGGGCACCGAGGTGCGGATGCTGATCGGGAAGCAGGTGTCCGGGTCGGTGAGCGCGAAGAGCCGCCGCAGCGCCGGGCTCCACCGCTGGGTCATGGCCAGGGTCTGCTCGACCAGCCGCGGGCCGCGCAGGCCGGTCACGCCCGCCGGGAAGCGGTCGCGGTGCGCGGAGACGCCCCAGTTGACGTGGTCGGCGGTCGGGTCGCCGGGCAGCGGCGACGTGCCGCCGGGACCCCACGGGAACTCCATGACGTGCAGGACGCAGGCCATGCCGTGCGGGGCCAGGACGAGGCCGATGCCCGGGAACACCCCCTCGGGCAGCAGCGCCCTGGTGTCGTCGGTGAGCGGCACCTTCCCGCCGATCGCGACGATGCCCGAGTCCTCGACGCGGGCGTGCGGCAGCCGCTGGGCGCGCACCCGTGAGCCGGTGCCGTCGGCGCCGACGAGGAGGTCCCCGGTGGCGGTGCCGCCGTCGGCGAAGTGCGCCGTCACCGAGTCGCCGTGCTGCTCGTAGTGGGTGAACTCGCTGCCGAAGCGCACGACGTCCTCCATGCCGGTGTACAGGACCTGCCGCAGCGTCATCCGGCTCACCGACTTCTCGTCGTTGACGTCGTCGGTGGGTGTGCGCAGCGGCACGGTCAGCGTGCGCCGCCCGCGCTCGTCGAGGAACGCGAAGGTCTCCGGCCGGCGCGCGCAGGTCCGGACGAACAGGTCGTAGACGTCCGGTGGCAGGCACGCCTTCAGCGCCCGGCTGCCGTCGGGGTCGATGCCGACCCGGTAGCCGTGCAGCCCGCCGGTCCTGGTCCGGTGCCGCTCGAAGACCCGCACGTCGACCCCCGCCCGGCGCAGGCCGTGCGCGAGGCACATGCCGCCGGTGCCGCCGCCGATGACGATCACTCGCATCCGAGCTCCTCTAGAATGTCTAGTCACTAGATTTTCTAGTGTCTTAGCGTACGAGGAGTCCTCTACGATCGGCAAGTGTGGGAACGACCGCACGCGCGGACCTGCTCGCCGAGCTCGGCCAGGTCATGCAGGCATACCAGCGCGCCATCGACGTGCTCGACCAGCGCGTCGCCGACCACCTCGGGCTCAACCGCACCGACATGCGGTGCCTGGAGCTGCTGTTCGCCCCGGAGCCGCTGAGCCCGAGCGAGCTCGCGACCGCCGCGGGGCTCACCACCGGCGGCGTGACCACCGCCATCGACCGGCTCGAACGCGCCGGGTACGTCACCCGCGAACGCGACTGCGCCGACCGGCGCCGGGTCACCGTCCACCCCACCGCGCACGCCCGGCGGGTCGTCGCGGAGATCTACGGCCCGATCGTGGCCGAGGGCGACGCCCACCTCGCGGCGTACGACAACGCCACCCTCGAGCACATGATCGAGTTCCTGACGTTCGCCACCGGCCAGCAGTACCGGCACGCGAAGCGGCTCAACCGTCCCGCTTGACCCGGTAGTACAGGTGCGTGACACCGGTGCCCGCGACGATCCGCGGGTCCTCGAGGTGGACGGGGTGCCGGGTCAGTCCGCCGAACCACGCGATGCCCTCGCCGAGCAGGACCGGCGCGAGGGCGACCCGGATCTCGTCGAGCAGGCCCAGGTCCAGGCACTGCGCCGCGAGGGAGGCGCCGGCGACACCCACCCACTTGCCGGGCCCGGCGATCTCCTTCGCCACCTCGACCGCCTCGGCCGCCCCGCCGGTGACGAACCGGCAGCGTGGCTCGTCAGGGACCGAATGACTCAGCACGACGACCGGGACGCCCATCGGATGGGTGCCGCCCCAGCCGTCCGTGATGTCGTACAGGCGGCGGCCGACGACGAGGCAGCCCAGGTGCTCGAACGCGGCACGCAGGTGCGGCTCGCTCGCCGCCGAGACGTTGAACGTGACGCCCGGGTTGTGGCTGGGGATGTTGACGGGACCGTTGCCGTACCAGCCGAAGAGGTGCTCCACACCGTCGTGCGGGTCGGCGACGAACCCGTCGAGGGACATCGTCATGTCTGCGATCACCTTGGTCATGTCGTGGCTCATACCCAGATGTACCGACACGGGAGCGGCTCGGTAGCGGGTCTGTCCCGGGGTTGTGCGGATCTCCTACAGTCTTCGTGTGACCGACGTGCCGCCGCAGAGCCCCGACGCCACCGACTCCGGCCCGCCGCGGTCCTCCGGCCAGGTCCCGCCACCGGTGTGGGCCTCCACCGCCGGCGCTGCTCCGGGTGCTTCCACGGCTCCGGGCGCTTCCGCTGCTTCCGCTGCTGACGACGGCCCGCCCCGGGCGCCGATGGTCGATCCCGGCCCGCCGTGGACGCCCTCGGGCCGGCCGCAGGCGGCCGGCGCGGGTCAGCCGTCATGGGTCACCGCCGGGCAGCCGCAGGCCGCCGGCGATGCGGGTCAGCCGTCGTGGGTCACCGCCGGGCAGCCGCAGCCCGCCGCCGGGCAACAGCAGCAGCCGGAATGGATCACGGCCGTGCAGCCGCAGGGCGACGCCGGGCAGTCGTGGATTCCCGGCGACCCGGGGCCGGCGCCGCAGCCGTCCCAGCCGTCGCCCGACGGCGTCGACGACGGGCCGCCGCCCGGGCTGTGGCAGAAGATGCGCGCCGACCCCGAGTACGCGCCCGAGCACCTCGCGCTCGAGGCCGTCACCAGGATCGGGCCGAAGATGCTCCTCGAGCTGCAGAAGCTGCGCGCCCAGAACCCGGGCGCGCCGCCGGAGGCGATCGCGAGCATGGTCGTCTACCGGTACACCAACCACGCCAGGCTCTCCGGCGCGGTGTCCGGCGCCGTCGGGCTCGCCGGGGCGGTCCTCGACGTCGGTGTGCTCGCCTGGACCCAGGCGAAGATGGTGCTGCTCGTGGCCGCCGCGTTCGGGCACGACCCGGCCGACCCCGAGCGGGCCACGGAGCTGCTGGTGCTGCAGGGCGTCCACAAGTACACGCAGACGGCCCGGGCCGCGCTGCAGGTCGCCCGCGGCCGGCAGGGGATCGGCACGCTGCTGCCGGACAAGCGCCGGCCGATCAACCAGATGCTGCTGACCCTGGGCCTGAAGCTCGCCCAGATGGCCGGGGTCAAGGCCGCGAAGCGGCTGTTCGCGAAGATCGTCCCGGGTGCGGCGATCATCCTCGGCAGCTTCGCCAACGCGGGCGCGACGAAGTCGCTCGGCAAGAAGGCCGTCGAGCTGTACGGCCGCCCGGCGCTGCCGATGCAACGCCCGCCGCTGCAGCTGCCGCCGGGGCCGAAGCACTGACGCGGCTCAGGCGCTCCGGCGCAGGGTCGCGAAGACGATGACGTTGCCGCGGTACGAGCGCCGCATCCGGTCGAACGTGCCGCCGCAGGTGATGAGCCGCAGCACCGGTCGGTCCGCCGCGCCGTAGACCTCGGCGGAGGGGAACCGCTCCTTCGGGTACTCCTCGACCCGGTCGACGCCGAACACCGCGGTCGTGCCGTCGGCCCGGCGGACGGCGATCTCGTCGCCGGGGCGCAGGTCCCGCAGCTGGTAGAACACCGCGGGCCCGTCCCTGGCCGTGTCGACGTGCCCGAGGATCACCGCCGGCCCGATCTCCCCGGGCGTGGCGAGGTTCCTGTACCAGCCGGCGGGCGCGTCGCCCCGCAGCGGCGGCACCGCGATCGTCCCGTCCGGGTTGAGGCCGAGCTCCATCAGCGAGGTGCTGACCCCGATCACCGGGATGTCCAGGTGTACGGGCACCGAAGCCCCCATCGCACCACCGGCCGCGGCGACCCCGGCGGAACCGCTCGTGCCGCCGGTCACGGCGCCGCCCGGTCCGGTGGCAGAGCCCGTGGAAGGGCTGGGGGCAGACCCGGTGGCAGGACTGGTGGAAGAGCCGGCGCCCGGTCCGGTGGCGGCCGGAGAGCCGGCGGCACGGCCGGTCGGCGCGGGCGGTCCGAGCGGCACCTCGTCGGCGGCGGCCTGCTGCCCGGGCCGGCGCTGCGGCTCGCGCGCCGGCGCGGCACCGATGACCACGAGCGTGAGCCCGGCGACCGCGCAAACGGCGGTCAGCACGTCGACGACCCGCCGTCGCCGCCGCGGCTCCATCGCCGAGATCCGCTGCCGCACCCGCGAGACGGCACCGGCCACCCCGGCTACCCCGGCCGCGGCCGGTGCCCCGGACGCGGCGGATGGTCCAGGCGTGGCGGATGGTCCAGAAGTGGCGGCTACCCCGGACGCGGTAGGTGCTCCGGACGCGGTGGGGGCTCCGGACACAGCGGGTGGTCCGGACGCGGCGGGTGGTCCGGACGCGGTGGATGGTCCGGACGCGGTGGATGGTCCGGACGCGGTGGATGGTCCGGACGCGGTGGATGGTCCGGACGCGGTGGATGGTCCGGACGCGGTGGGTGGTCCGGGCCGCATCTACCGCGGACCGGACGACGGGCGCAGCCGGAACACGGCGAGGGCCGCGGCGGCGAGCAGCAGGACGATGCCGGCGCCGGCGAGGAGCGGATACCGCATGCCGAGACCACCACCGCCGCCCGTGCCCGGCGCGCCGCTCGGGGTCGTGGCCGGCCGCGCGGTCGCCGTGGCGGTCGCGGTGGTCGCGCCGCCCGCCGCACCGGCGGAGCTGCCCGGCCCCGTGGAGGTCGTGGCGCCGCCCGCGGCACCGGCCGAAGCGCCGCCGCCCGGCCCGGTCGAGCCGCCCGCGGTCGCACCACCGGCGGTCGAGCCGCCGCCGGCGGCGCCCGAGCCGGTCGAGGCGCCGGTGGGGGTCGAGGTCCTGGCCGCGTTGCCCGAGGCGGCCGGGCCGGCCGAGGCGGAGCGGGAGGCGGGCGCGGCGGTCCCCGAGGTGCCGGCGGGGCCCGGTGCGGCGCCGTCACGGTCGTCGCGGGTCGCCACGCAGTACGACAGCAGCAGCACCAGCAGGACCAGCAACGCGACGGCGACCACCGTGGCGATCGCCCGCCGCTCGGCGAGGGTGCGCCTGGCGTGAGCTCTTCTCGCGGGTTCGGACATCGGGGCCTCCCCTGTCGAAGACGGGATGAGGGTACCCAATCACCGGCGTCGCATAACCACCGGTCAATAGCACCGAACGTGGGCGAGGCGTCAGACGGTCACCCGGCGGCGCGCAGGGCGCGGCGGGGCACCCGGGCGGCGGTCCCACAGCACCAGCAGCCCGATCCCGGCCCGCAGCGACACGGCCCCGGCCAGCACCCACACGATCCACGGCATGCTCCGTACATGCCCACGTGGTCGATGCGTCAACCGTCTACTCGAACAGCGAGTGGTGCCCGCCCCGGGCGTGGCGGCGGCGCTGGATGACGACGAGGTCGACGACCGCGACGGCGGCGAGGAACACGAACGCCCACGCGGGCAGCGGCAGGCCGGCGCGGAACAGCAGCACGGCGAACACGACCGACGACACCAGGCCGAACGTGGCCAGGACCAGGCGCAGGTTGAGGGGGCTGTACGGGTGCCCGACGGTCCCTCGCCGCCGGGGCGGCTGCGCGTCCAGAGGCATACCGGTCACCTACCCCGCCCGGCCGGTACCGTAACCGCGTGCCGAACCGAGATCGAAACTGGAGCGGGGCGTGAGCGGGCGGCTGCGGGAGATCGCCCGGCAGACCGTCGCGATCGCCGCCGCCGGCGAGTACCGCAACCAGGCCGGCGACCTCGTCCGCATCGGTCCCGCGGTGACCGCCGCCGTCGCCGGGACCAGGCTGTACCTGCCGGACGACCCCGTGCCCCCGCCCGCGGGGCCGCCGGTGGAGGCCCGGGTCGAGGTGACCGCCGAGTCGACCCTCGCGGCGGCCCGGCGCCTGGCCGCGCTGGGCGACGTCGCGTGCCTGGTGTTCGCGTCCGCGAAGAACCCCGGCGGCGGCTTCCTCGGCGGCGCCGAGGCGCAGGAGGAGAGCCTCGCCCGGGCGTCCGCCCTCTACCCGTGCCTGCGGGCGGCGCCGGACTTCTACGCGTTCCACCGCGAGCAGCACGATCTGCGCTACAGCGACCGGATCGTCTACTCGCCGGGTGTGCCGGTGTTCCGCGACGACAAGGGCAGGCTGCTCGACGCGGCGCACCACGCCACGTTCCTGACGGCCGCCGCCCCGAACCTCGGCGCGATCCTGCGCAGCCGGCCCGGCGACGCCGGCGACGTCCCCGCGGTGCTGCACCGGCGGGCCCGCCGGGTCCTGGCGGTCGCCGCCGCCCACGGGCACCGCACCCTGGTCCTCGGCGGGTGGGGTTGCGGGGTGTTCCGCAACGTGCCGGCCGACGTGGCCGGCGCGTTCGCCCTGGCGCTCGCCGACGTCGGCGCGTTCGACCAGGTGGTCTTCGCGGTGTACGACCGGGCGAAGGGCACCCCGGTCCGCGCGGCGTTCGTCGAGGCGTTCGGGAGTGCTCCCGGCCGTCTGTAGAATCAACGCCCGGATTGAGCGTGTTGCAGTATTCAAGCGGGTTGATGGCGATATCCGTTCCCGGACCCGTCAGGTATGTTCCGTCGGTCGCCCGAGCGGTAGGAGCGGAATGAGCGTGAACGAGGCCACCTGCGAGGATGCCGGTCCCGCGGTGGACGGCACGGCCGTTGACGGCACCGCCGTCCTGGGCTCCTCGCTGCCGCGGATGCTGCTCGCGACCGCCGTCGCGGTCACGGTCGTCGTCCTCGGCGTGACCCACTGGTCGACGGTGCGTGAGGGCGTCGCCGGGCTCGCCCGGGCCGACAGCGCCTGGCTGGTGGTCGCCGCGCTCGGCACCGCGTCGATCTGGATCGCCGGGACGATCACGCAGATCGGCTCGATGTCGCTGCGCCCGCCGGTCGGCAAGCTCCTGGCGGTCCAGGTGGCGGCGTCGTTCGCCAACCACGTGCTGCCCGCCGGTTCGGGCGGGATGGGGATCAACATCCGGTTCCTGCGCAAGCACGGCCTCGGGCCGGGCGCCGCGGTCGGATCCGTCGGGCTGAACACCCTCGCCGGCGCGGTCACGCACACGCTGCTGCTCGTCGTGGCCGTCGCCGTCAGCCCGTCGCTGGCCCGCGGCATCCAGGTGCCGGGGTCGTGGCGGGAGTCGGCGGCGCGGGCCGCGGGACCGGCCGGCTGGGCCCTGCTCGCGGTCGGTGCCCTGCTGCTGGCCGCGGGCCTGGTCGCCGCGGTGCGTCCCGCGTGGCGCCGCACGATGGCGGCCCGGGTCGTCGCGGCGGGCCGGCGGGTCGGTGAGGAGCTGCGCCGGCTGTGGGGGGTGCTGCGCGACCCGTACCGGGCGGCGGCGCTGTGGCTCGGGTCGTTCTCCACGCCGCTGCTGCACGCCGTCATCCTCTACGCGGTCCTGCGCAGCCTGGGCGTGGCGGTGACGGTCGGGACCGCTGTCGTGCTCTACCTCGTCGTGTCGACGCTGTCGGCGTTCGTGCCGTCACCCGGTGGCATCGGCGCGCTCGACGTCGCCATGCTGGCCGGCCTCACCGCGATCGGCGTGTCCTCGGCCGTCGCGCTCGGTGCGGTGGTGGGGTATCGGCTGATCACCGTGTGGGTGCCGCTGCTGCCCAGCGCGTTCGTCCTGGCGGTGCTCCTGCGCCGGCGCATCATCTGACCCGTGCCGCCCCGGCACGACGCGCTCCCGCGGCGGCGCCACGCCGTCATGCCCGTGCCGAGCCGGCACGATGCGGTCGTCCGCGCGGTCCCGCGGCGCCAGGTCGTCGACCGGGTGCGCGGACAGCCGGCGGCGGCGCCACGGCGGGGTGGTGAAGCGGGCCGGCAGCGGGGGCAGGGCCGGGGCGAGCGCGACCGCGGCCAGGCCGACGACGACCCCGGCGACGACGTCGAGGACCCAGTGGTTGGCGGTGACGACCACGACGACCCCGGTGATCGTGGGGTACACGTAGCACAGCGCCCGCCCGCGCCGCCCGGCCAGCAGCGCCGCGGCGACGCACGCGGTCCACACCGCCCAGGCGAGGTGCAGCGACGGCATCGCCGCGTACTGGTCGGCGGGCACCTGGCCGCCGTGGTCGAGGCTGAACCCGGCGGCGGCGATCGTGTCCACGTAGCCGCCGTCCGGCATGAGCCTCGGCGGCATCACCGGCAGCAGGTAGAACACGGTCATCCCGGTCAGGTTGGTGATGACCAGGGCGTTGCGCATCGGCCGGTAGAGGTCCGGGCCGGCGATGTAGCACCAGACCAGCACCGCCAGGGACACGCCGATGTGGGCGAACTGGTACCAGTACACCGCGGCCAGGGCCAGCGGCGGATGGTCGGTCAGCCACCGGTTGGCGGCCAGCTCCCAGTCCAGGTGCAGCAGCCGCTCGATCGACAGCACCTCGGCGCCGTGCCGGTGCGCGGGCGCCTCCCGCACCGCGGCCAGGGAGCGGATCATGTCGTACACCTTGACGAGCAGCACCACGATCAGCAGCTCGCCGAGCACGTTGGGCCGGCGGCGCCGGGTGACGGAGATCGTGGCGGGACGGTCCGTGAGCGGGCTGGAGCGCAGCGGAGGGCCGCTCACCATGGGCGCAGGTCGTGGCTCAGGCCGACGCTGGAGCGCAGCGGAGGCGGCGGCGTGAGTGAGCTGGAGCGCAGGGTCACGCGCGCGCGCCGATCGGTGCCCGGTGCGCCGCGGCGAGCTCATACAGCGCGGTGGTCCTGGCCAGGACGTCCGGCCACGCGACCGGCGGCGCCGTGGCCAGGTTGTGTGCGGCGATCCGGCCGCGCCGGGCCGGATCGGTGGCGAGTGCGGCGATCGCGTCGGCCATCGCGGCGTCGCTGTCGACCAAGACACCCTCCCTGCCATCGGTGATGAGCTGACCGATCCCGCCCTCGGCCCGCGCGACCACGGGAAGCCCGGCGCACCGCGCCTCCAGCGCCGCGATCCCGAAGGACTCCAGGATGGCCGGCGCGACGAACAGGTCACCCTGCGCGAACAGCGACCTGATCTGTGACCGGGACAGCCTACCGGGCAGGCTCACCCATCCGGTCATCCCGTGTCTGCGCAGGTAGCGCTCCATGGCCGGGCGGCGCGGGCCGTCGCCGGCGATGACCGCCCGCAGGCCGGTCGTCTCCGGCAGCGACAGCCGGGCCCGGCGCAGCATCCGCAGCAGCTGCAGCGGCCGCTTACGGGCGGCGAGGCGCATGACGGCGACGACGAGCACGCCGCGCGGGTCGGTGGGGTGCGGGTCGACCCGCCACCGGTCGGCGTCGATGCCGTTGGGCAGCACGTGCACCTCGGCGGGCCAGACGAGCCGGCGCAGGGGCGCGGCCGCCACGTCGCTGACCGCCGTCCACACGGCCGGCCAGGAGGACCAGCCGGAGGCGCTGTCCAGCGCGCGGAACGCGTGCTCCAGGTGCGACAGCAGCGAGTGGATCGTCACCACGGTCGGGACCTGACCGGCGAGCGACGCGGCGGCGTACGCGAGCGGCGAGGCCGGCCCGGCGTGCACGTGCAGCACGTCGTACCGGCCGGACAGCAGCAGCGACCGGCCCGCCCGCAGGACGGTGGGGCGCACCTCGGCGGGCAGCCAGAGCCGCTCCGACAGCCGGTGCACCCGCGGCTCACCGTGCGGGGAGGGCAGGGTGGTGCCGCCGGGGCCGTCGGGGGTGGTGGTGACGATCTCGACGTCGTGCCCGGCCGCCTGCTGCCGGACGGCCAGGTCGTGCACGTGCATCTCGATGCCGCCGAGGCGCGGGAGGTAGAAGTCGGTGACGTGCGCGATTCTCATGAACTGCGGCTCCGAGATGGTGACGGCCGGTGCCCGGGGTGGGATGGGAGCATTGGCCGGTGCCGTACACGATGGTGTCGTTTCATGCGCATCCGGACGACGAGGCGTTGCTGACCGCGGGGACCCTGGCCAGGGCGGCCGCGGAGGGGCACCGCGTCGTCCTGGTCGTCGCGACCGCCGGTGGGGCCGGGCTCGCGTCCTCGGCGGTGCTGGCGGAGGGACCCCTGGCCGGGCGGCGCCTGACCGAGCTGCACGCCTCCGCGGCGGCCCTCGGCTGTGCTCGGGTCGAGTGCCTCGGCTACGAGGACTCCGGCATGGCGGACGCCCGCTCCGGGGCCGACGGCTCGTTCGCCGACGCCGACGTGCGCGAGGCGGCCGGCCGGCTCGCCGCGCTGCTGGAGCAGGAGCGCGCCGCCGTGCTCACCGTCTACGACCCGGCCGGCGGCTACGGCCACCCCGACCACGTGCAGGTGCACCGGGTCGGGACCCTGGCGGCGGAGCTGGCCGGCACGCCGGTCGTGCTGGAGGCCACCGTCGACCGGCGGCTGCTGCAGCGGGCGCTGCGCGCCGTGCACTGGCTGCCCGGCATCCCGGCGGACTTCCACCCGGCGCGCTTCGCCGGGGCGTTCGCGGAGCCGGGGCGCATCACGCACCGTGTCGACGTGCGCCGCTTCACCGGGCCCAAGCGGGCCGCCATGGCCGCGCACACCAGCCAGGCCGGGGCCGACACCGGCCGGCGCACCCTGGCGGTCCTGCTGAAGCTGCCGCGTCCGCTCTTCCGGTTGCTGATGGGGCGCGAATGGTTCGTCCAGCACGGCCGCGCACCGGCCCGTCCCCTGATCGACGACGTCTTCGCCGGTCTGCGGGACAGCCGCTGAGCCCTTCCCCCGAGCAGGCAATGCGCCCCCGATCGTCGGTCATGGCCGTTGGCCCCTTGCACCTGGACCGCCGCGCCGGCAACCGACCTTCAGCGAACCGCTGGGGAATTGTAGGTGGTCGCCGCGTGGCGTAGGGGGGAGGCACACCCGCCGATCACCGCGGTTGTGCTCAGATGCGCTGCCCGGATGCCGATTCGGCCGGGGTGGGGGAGCGGGCGTCACTGCGCCGGTCGATGATCCTCGCCCGGGACAGGGTCGCCGCGACGCGCGCCGTCGCGTACTTCCTGATGGTCGGCGGCGCGGTCGTCGGCGTGTGCGCGCTGCTCGTCCCCGGGTTCGCCGGGAGCTTCGCGGGCATCGTCGCGACCGTGGTGACGGCGATCGCCATGATCGGCGCCGGGGCGTGCTGCCGGCTGGCGCCCGACCGGGTGCCGGAGCCGTTCTGGGCGGTCGTCCCGGCACTCGGCGTGCTGATCATCGGCGGCCTGAACCTCGCCACCGAGGACGTGAGCGTCAGCGCGCACCTCTACTATCTGTGGCCGCTGCTGTACGCCGCGACGTTCCTGCGCCAGGACGTCGCCTACGCGCTGCTGGTGGCGGCGAGCCTGACCGACGCGGCGGTGACGTTCACGCTGCAGCCGGTCAGGGTCGGGCTGCCCGACATCGCGGCCCTGGTCACGGCGTACTGCGTGCTCACCGTCGTGGTGACGAAGCTGCGCGGCCGGGCCGACGCCCTGGTGGCGATGCTGGAGCAGCAGGCGCTGACCGACCCGCTGACCGGGCTGCCCAACCGGCGGGCGTTCGACCGGGACCTCACCGCCGCGCTCGACGCCGCCCGGCTGACCGGGGCGGAGTACTGCCTGCTCATCGTCGACGTCGACCACTTCAAGACGATCAACGACACGTGGGGCCACGCGACCGGCGACGCCGTGCTGGTCCAGGTGGCGGCGGCGCTGCGGGAGGCCGGGCCGGGGCAGTCGCGGGCGGCGCGGCTCGGCGGGGACGAGTTCGCCGTGCTCGTGCGGGGCGACGTGGCGGACGCGCAGCGGATCGCGGTGGCGGCGCGGGCCGCGGTGGCCGGCGTCGCGGACCTGCCCGACGGGCTGCCGACGCTGAGCGTCGGCCTGGTGTCCACCCGCTCGGCCGTGACGGAGCCGGACGCGCTGCTCGCCGCGGCCGACCGGGCCCTGTACGACGCGAAGGTCCACGGCCGGGACAGGGTCAGCGTCGTCGAGACCGCCCCGCGCCGGCGGGCCGGAGCCCGGAACAGGTAGCCACCCGTCCAGTTCCGTCCTATTGACATGCCCCGATCTCGGTCCGATGCTGTGAGAGCGCTCTCACTAAAGGTTCTTCACAGATCCGGGAGCGCACCGGCGGGCCACACAACGTCGCGACAGTCCTGCCCGGCCGCCACCGGGGAGCACGCCGGGCTGTCCAGCGGAACTGAGGAGCCACCTTTGCGCACCATGACCAGGCTGCTGCGCGCGGCCGCAACCCTCCTACTGGCCGTGCCGGCCGTGCTCGTCGGCGGCACCGCCGCGCAGGCGATCGGGCCGAGCCTGCTGCCCATGACCGTCACCAACTCCACCGGTCGCGGCGACGCCGTCTACCTCTACGTGCTCGGCGTCAACCTGGCGACCGGCCGGCTCGGCTACGTCAACGGCGCCGGCACGTTCAACAACTGGCCCGCCGGCGGGCTGCCGCCCACCCCGGCGCCCGACGTGTCGATCGCCGGCCCCGGCAACGGCGGCACGAAGACCATCCAGATCCCGCGCGGGCTGTCCGGCCGGGTCTACTTCTCCCTCGGCCAGCGGATCAACTTCTACCTCACCCCGGACGGCCTGGTCCAGCCCGCGCCGTGGGCGGGCGGGGACTCCAACCGCGACATCCTGTTCGACTGGAGCGAGTTCACCTACAACGACGCCGGCCTGTGGCTCAACAGCTCGCAGGTCGACATGTTCGCCGTCCCGCACGCCGTGACCGTCACCGGCGCCACGGGCACCACGAAGCGGACCGGCGACCTCGTCGCCAACGGCCGCGACGCGGTGATCAACGGCATCCGCAACCAGCCCGGCTGGGGCGGCTCGATCTACACCCGCGGCGACGGCACCGTCCTGCGCGTCCTCGCCCCGGGCAAGGCCGCCGAGGCGGGCGGGCTGAGCAGCACATACCTCGACTCCTACATCAACTCGGCGTGGGGCGCGTACGCGAGCAAGACGCTGACCGTGGTGCCGTTCGGCGACCAGCCGAACACGAAGTACTTCGGCCGGGTGTCGGGCACGACGATGAACTTCACCAACAGCGCCGGGCAGCAGGTCGCGTCGTTCCAGCGGCCCACCAGCGCCGACGTGTGGGGCTGCGCCGGCCGGCTCGCCGCGCCCAACGACCTGGTCGTCGGGCCCATCTCCCGTACCCTGTGCGCCGCCCTCAACCGCGGCACGCTCGGCACGATCGACACCCAGCCGAGCACCAACGCGGCGGACTTCTACAAGAACAACCCGACCAACCAGTACGCCAAGATCATTCACGCGAACATGGTGGACGGCAAGGCGTACGCCTTCCCCTTCGACGACGTGGGCGCCTTCGAGTCGCTCGTGCACGACGGTGACCCCCGCGCCGCCGGGATCGTGCTCACCCCGTTCAGCGGCGGCAGCAACCCGCCGACCGGTAACCGCATCATCAGCAACATGAACAACAAGTGCGTCGACGTCCCGTCGTCCAACTTCACCGACGGCAACCAGCTGCAGATGTGGAACTGCAACGGCACCGGCGCGCAGAACTGGACGTTCAACGGCGACGCGATCCAGGCCGGCGGCAAGTGCATGGACGTCGCGGCCGGCTCCCTCGCCAACGACGCGAAGATCCAGATCTGGACCTGCAACGGCTCCGGCGCGCAACGCTTCACGCTCAACGGCGCCGGCGACATCGTGAACCTGCAGTCGGGCAAGTGCCTGGACATCCAGTCGTTCAACGCCAACGACGGGGCCAAGCTCATCCAGTGGACCTGCACCGGCAGCTCCAACCAGAAGTGGCGCCGCGGCTGATCCGACCGTATGCCGCCGAATGACGTGGTCCTGGCCCGCCAGCCAGGACCACGTCCGTTTCTACCGGTGGAACGTCAGAACGTCCCGGCCGTGTTGCACTTGGCCTTCTGGACGATGCAGTCCTTCACCCGCTGGCCGAGGGCCACGTTGTCCCAGGCGAAGAAGTTGTCGCCGTGCATCGACGACGCCATGCCGGACGCGAGGGTGTAGCCCGCCGCGCTGCCGTGCGTGTTGTAGTCGATGACGAACGAGACGTTCGGGATCGCGACCGGGAACGCCCCGCCGCACTTGCCGTTGACCAGGTTGGTCGACACGTGCGACTTGTGGTCGGGGCTGTCCAGGTTGATCCCGTCCCAGCAGTCCTGGAAGACGAGCTGGTACGTCAGGTTGGCGGTCTGCGCGCAGATCGGCCAGTTGCCGTCGGAGCTGCGGCCGATCTCGCCGCCGGGGCCCGCGCACCAGAACTGGCCGGGTGCGCCGGACGGGGTCGCCACCTGCCGCTTGGCGTCACCGGCGATCATCCGGAAGCCCTGCGGGAACGGCACGGTCGCGGTCGGGTCCTGCAGGCGGGAGCCGTAGTACACGGTCACGCCGCGGGGCTCGATCGCCACGCCGTTCTGGTAGAGCGTCGGGATCCAGTACGCGGAGTGGTCCAGCGCCGGCCCGCAGCTCGACGACGTGTTGGCGAGCAGCGACTCGGTGGTGGTGTTGGCGTTGGTACTGCGGTTGCCCAGGAAGCTGTGCATGTGCGACGCGCCGGGCAGCCCGGGGAAGACGATCGGGTCGTCCTTGAACGAGTGGCTGTAGGTGCACGCCGCGTTGAACTCCGAGACGCGCACGGCGTTGGCCGGCGCCGGGTGCATGGGCAGCGCGTTGAACTGCGCGAGCTGCGCGGCCCACTTCGCCTGGTCCATCTTCACCCAGCCCGCGCCGGACGAGCCGGTGGCGGTCGGGGTCGGCTGGCTGCCGCCCGTGCCGAACACCTGGAACTCCCACAGCGACGCGCCGTACTGCGTCGCGCGGGCGGTGGTGTTGAGCTTCACGTACCGGCCGGAGGCGGACACGTTGAAGGTCTGCGTGCCGCCGGTGCCGTTGACGGTGGTGTTGATCGTCGTCCACGAGGTGCCGTTGGCCGACGTCTGGATGGTGAAGTTCTTCGCGTAGGCGGTCTCCCAGATGATGACCACCTTGTTGATGGTGGCGGTGGCGCCCAGGTCGACCTGGAGCCACTGGGGGTCGCTGAACGCGCTCGACCACCGGGTGCCGGTGTTGCCGTCGACCGCGTTGGCGGCGGGGGTGCCGCCGTTCTCGGTCGACGACGCCGTCGCCGGCTTGCCCTGGGAGATCGGGGTCTCGGCGGCGTCGGCGGACTGCAGGGCCTGGGCGGTGAGGAACGTGCCGACCAACGCGGTGAGCGCGGCGCCGAGCACCAGGGTGCGCAGCCGCGTTCTGCCCGCGAGGGCGTAGTTGGACATGACGGGTCCTCCGGTTCTGCGGGTACGGCCGGGGGCGGGGTCCGACCGGCACCGGCCCGTGGCAGCGGGACGGTGATCTTGCCAGAGAGCGCTCTCTGTCGTCTCACACTGAACCTCGGACTCGATTCGTGTCAATGGATCCGGACAAATGGGAGAGCGCTCTCCAAGAATCCGTTTTCCCGCAGGCCGCACGGTGTCCGGCCCATCGACGGTCATGACACGCCCGCGACGGGCCGATTCGAGGGAGCGCTCTCCGCGCCGGTTCGCGGGAACGTCGCGGGATCACGGGAGAAAGGCCCAGGTGGGTCACAGGCAACGCACAAGGACGCCACACGTTCGCTCCGTATCCAGGGGACATGAAGAAGTTCCTGGGCAGCACAGTGGGCAGGACCGTCGCCGCCGGGGTCGCCGCCCTGGTGCTCGCCGCCGGCGGTGGCACGGCATGGGCGCTCGACCGGTTCGTCGTCGACCACGTGCAGATCGCCGACGTCGACGCGTACGAGGCCGCGGCCGGCACCGCGGCGGACCGCGCCGGCGCGCAGAGCACGGTCACCGGCACCACCTACACCTCCGCCGACGCGACCGTCACCGTCGCCAAGCACGTCACCGGCACCGGCGGCGGGACCGTCACCTACTACGTCGCCGACGTCGTCCTCACCGACGCGACCCGGCTGCGCTCGGCGTTCGCGGACAACCGGTTCGGCACCAACATCGTCGAGAACACCTCGGCGATCGCCGCCGACAACGACGCCGTGTTCGCGATCAACGGCGACTACTACGGGTTCCGCGACACCGGCATCGTGATCCGCAACGGCGTCGTCTACCGCGACAAGGGCGCCCGCCAGGGCCTCGCCTTCTACCGCGACGGCACCGTCGAGGTGTACAACGAGACCGCCACCACCGCCCAGAAGCTGGTCGACGCCGGCGTGTGGAACACGCTGTCGTTCGGGCCCGCGCTGCTGGAGGACGGGCAGGTCGTCGCCGGCATCGAGGACGCCGAGGTCGACACCAACTTCGGCAACCACTCCATCCAGGGCGACCAGCCGCGCACCGCCGTCGGCGTCGTCGACGCCAACCACCTCGTCTTCGTCGTCGTCGACGGGCGCAGCACCGGCTACAGCGCCGGGGTGACGATGACCGGGCTCGCCGGGATCCTGCGGGACCTGGGCGCGGGCACCGCGTACAACCTGGACGGCGGCGGCTCGTCGACGATGGTCTTCGACGGCGAACTGGTCAACAACCCCCTCGGCAAGGGCACCGAGCGGGGCACGTCCGACATCCTCTACATCGAGCGGTAGTCCGCCGATGATCGTGCTCATCCCGGCGTACGAGCCGGGCCCGCGACTGGTCCGCCTCGTGGCCGACCTGCTCGACGCGGGGCAGCGGGTCGTGGTCGTCGACGACGGCAGCGGCCCCGCCCACGCCGGCGTGTTCCAGGCCGTGCGGGACCTGGGCGCCACCGTGCTGACCCATCCGGTCAACCGGGGCAAGGGCGCCGCGCTGAAGACCGGCTTCCGGCACGCGGGCGGCGACGACGTGGTCTGCGCCGACGCCGACGGCCAGCACCGGGTCCAGGACGTGCTGCTCGTCGCCGCGCACGTGCGGCGCACCGGCCGCACCACCCTCGGCGTGCGCCGCTTCACGGGAGCCGGGGCGGTGCCGTTGCGCAGCAGCGCCGGCAACACGCTCACCCGGGTGCTGTTCGCCGCGGTCACCGGCCGCCGCGTCGCCGACACCCAGACCGGCCTGCGCGGTTACCCCGGCGCGCTGCTCGGCTGGCTGCTGGACGTGCCGGGGGAGCGCTTCGAGTACGAGATGCGCGCCCTGCTGCTCGCCGCCCGCCACGGCCACCCGGTCGAGCAGGTGCCGATCGCGACGGTCTACCTGGAGCACAACGCGTCCTCGCACTTCCGGCCCCTCGCGGACTCCGCCCGGGTCTACGCGCCGCTGCTGCGCTTCGCCGGCTCGTCGCTGCTCGCCGCGGCCGTCGACGCGGTGCTGCTCTTCACCCTGTACGCGGCGACCGGCGCCCTGCTGCCCTCGGTGCTCGGCGCCCGCGCGGTCAGCTCCACGACGAACTTCCTGGTCAACCGGCGGGTCGTGTTCGCCGGCGGCAGCTCGTCGCCGGCCGCCTCGGCGCGCCGCTACTGGACCCTCGTCGCCGGGCTGGCGCTCGGCAACGCCGCGGTGCTGCACGCGCTCACCGGCGCCGGGCTGCCGCTGCTACCGGCGAAGCTCGCGACCGAGGCACTGCTGTTCGCCGTCAGCTACCTCGTGCAGCACCGGGTCGTGTTCGGCAGCCCGGCCACAGGTGCCTCCCAGGTGGCGCACAGCCCCGCCCGGCTTGATGAACGGGTAGCGAACTCGAGATGAAGGAACTCCCGTGGACGATTTGATGATCATCGGTGTCGACCTCGTCGCCATCGCCGTGCTGACCTTCGCGGTGTACTTCCCCCGCCATCACCGCCGCGACCTGGTCGTCGCGTTCATCGGGGTGAACCTCGGCGTCCTGGCCACCTCGATCGTGCTCGGCTCCTCGTCGGTCGGCGCGGGCCTCGGCCTCGGCCTCTTCGGCGTACTGTCGATCATCCGGCTGCGCTCCAACGAGATCGCCCAGCACGAGATCGCCTACTACTTCGCCGCGCTCGCCCTCGGCCTGCTCAGCGGGCTCAGCCCGGCCGTCGGGCCGCTCACGGTGGGGCTGATGGCGCTCGTCGTCGGCGGGCTGTTCGTCGCCGACCATCCGCGGCTGTTCGGCCGGCACCGGCAACAGACGATGCAGCTGGACCGGGCGCACACCGACGAGGCGACGCTGCGCGCGCACCTGGAGGACCGGCTGGGCGGCCGGGTCGTCAACCTGATCGTCCGGCACGTCGACCTGGTCAACGACACCACGCTCGTCGAGGTCCGGTACATCACCGGCAGCGGCAGCAACGCTCAGCTCGGGCCGGCCATCGAGCGGGTGACGGCATGACGACGACAACCGGCGCCGCCGCGCTGCGGCCCATCGGGCTGGACGAGCTGACCCGGCGGGCGGCACTGCAGACCCGGGTCGACCGCAAGTATCTGCTGCCCGCCGACCGGCTCCCCGAGGTGCTGCGCCGCCTCGCCCGCGCCGCCCGGGTCCTGGAGATCGACGGACGGCGCAGCTTCGGCTACCGCTCCGACTACTTCGACACCCCGGCCCTCGCCTGCTACCTCGCCGCCGCACACCGCCGGCGCCGCCGCTTCAAGGTGCGGGTCCGGACCTACCTGGACACCGGTGAGCGGTTCCTGGAGTTGAAGACCCGCGGGGCGCGCGGCACCACGGTGAAGGAGCGGGCGCCGTACACCGGCGGCCCCCTGACCGACGTCCCGATGCCCTGCGACCCAGGGCTGCTGCGGCCGGTGCTGGTCACCCGGTATGACCGCACGACGCTCTACCTGCCGGCCACCGGCGGCCGGGTCACGATCGACACCGGCCTCACCTGGCAGCTGTGCGACGGCGGCGACGGCCTGCGGCTGCCCGGCCGGGTGATCGTCGAGACGAAGGCCGCCGCCGGCGCGTGCGAGGCGGACCGGCTGCTGTGGTCGCTGGGTCACCGGCCGTGCCCGATGTCCAAGTACGCCACCGGCCTCGCCGCGCTGCGGCCGGACCTGCCCGCGAACCGCTGGCTGCGAACCCTGCGCCGGCACCTCCCGATCGACATGGAGTCCTGAGATGCGCATCCGTGCCCGCCTGCTCGCCGCCGTCACCTCCACCGTCCTCGCCGCCGCTGCGCTCACCGGCTGCGGCACCTCCAGCGGCTCCTCCTCCGCCTCCGCCGCCTCCTCCAGCGCGGCGGTCGTCGCCGACGCCACCCTCAGCGCCGCCGCCGTGCTGGCCGCCGATACCGCGGTGCACGAGGCCGGCACCACGTGGAGCGCTTCGGACGCCGTGACGATCTCCCTGTCCGGGTCTTCGGCGTCGGTACCGTCGGGCAAAGGCGTCACCGTCAGCGGCGGCAAGGTCACCATCTCCGCCGCCGGCACCTACCGGGTCACGGGCACGCTGAGCGACGGGCAGATCGTCGTGGACGCCGCCGGCGCGACCGTCAAGCTCGTCCTGGACGGGGCGAACGTCAGCAGCTCCACCGGCGCGGCGATCGCGGCCACCGCGGCCGAGCAGGTGGTCGTCATCCTCGCCGACGGCAGCAGCAACACGCTGTCGGACACCAAGGCGTACGCGGCGGACGCGGCCGTCAACGCCGCCCTGTACAGCGCCGCCGACCTGACGATCGCCGGCTCCGGCGCGCTCACCGTGCACGGCAACGGCAACGACGCGATCGCCGGCAAGGACGGCCTGGTCGTCGCGGGCGGCACGATCACCGTCGACGCCGTGGACGACGGCATCCGCGGCAAGGACTACCTCGTCGTCACCGGCGGCACCGTCACCGTCACGTCCGGCGGCGACGGGCTCAAGGCCGACAACACGGAGAAGGCCGACGCCGGCTACGTCGCCGTCAGCGGCGGCACGCTGCGGATCACGGCCGGCGGCGACGGCGTGGACGCGGCCACCGACCTGGTGCAGACCGGCGGCACGATCACGGTCACCGCGGGCGGCGGCAGCACCGCCAAGACCGGCGACACCTCCACGAAGGGGCTCAAGTCCGGGGTGATCAGCGTCCTTGAGGGCGGCATCGCCACGGTCGACGCCGCCGACGACGCCGTGCACAGCGACGGCGCCGTGCACCTCGCCGGCGCGACGCTCACGCTGTCCTCCGGCGACGACGGCGTGCACGGCGGGACCGCGCTGGTCATCGACAAGGGGACGGTGAAGGTCGCCAGGTCCTACGAGGGTCTCGAGTCGGCGCACATCACCGTCAACGGCGGCGACATCTCGGTCGTCTCCAGCGACGACGGGCTGAACGCCGCGGGCGGCTCCACGTCGGCCTCGACGGGCACCGGTTCCGGCTCCGGCGGCGGCTCCGGCGGCTCCGGTACGGGCACCGGCGGGATGGACGGTGGCCGCGGCGGCGGTGGCTTCGGTGGCGGCGGCGGTGGCTTCGGCGGTGGTGGTGGCGGTGAGGCGGTCGGCGACTTCACGGTCACCGTCACCGGCGGGACGCTCGTCATCGACGCCGGCGGGGACGGGTTCGACTCCAACGGCACCGCGACCATGACCGGCGGCACCGTCGTCGTGAACGGGCCCACCCAGCGCAACAACGGCGCCCTCGACGTCAACGGCGCGTTCACCGTCAGCGGCGGGGTCCTCGCCGCGGCGGGCAGCTCCGGGATGGTCGTCGCGCCGGACACGGACTCGGCGCAGGGCTGGCTGTCGGCGACCTTCACCGGCACCCTCGCCGCCGGCACCACCGTCCAGATCGTCGACGGCTCCGGCAAGGTCGTCGCCACGTTCGTGACGTCGAAGGCGACCCAGAACCTCGTGTACTCCTCGCCGGCGATCACCAGCGGCGCGCAGTACAAGGTCTACACCGGCGGGACGGCGAGCGGCGGCAGCACCGGCGGGCTCGCGGCGGGCGGCAGCCTCGGCTCGGCGGCCCTCGCGGTGACGGTCACCGCCGGTCAGGCGCCGGCCGGCGGCGGGATGGGCGGCGGCCGGTAGCACCTCCCCGGGCGCGTCCGGTTCGCAGGACGCGCCCGGGGCCTCCGCCGCTGCTCACCCCTTCCGTGCCTGTCGTGTCTTGCTGATGCCTTCCGGGTGGCTTCCGGGTGGGTGACACGATCGGGTGCATCCTGACGGTCACCCGGGCCCGCCCGTCGGCATCGGAGTCGGCCCCGACGGAGGTGCCGGCGGGCGTGTCCACGTGAATACGCTCGGTGCATGACGTGCCCGATCTGCGCCTTTCCGGGCAATGACGCCGCCGCGATCCGATGCGCCAACTGCGGCTTCGCGATGCGCCCTCCGCCGCCCAACCCGGCACCCGACGACGAGACCGGTCCGGGCCCGGCCGCCGCCGTGCCGCCCATCCCCGGACCGCGGGTCGCCACCTACGACGAGCACCCGGGTCCGCCGGTCGTCGCCGCGTATGGCGAGCACCCGGTCCCCGGTCCGCCGGTCGTCGCCGCGTATGACATGCACGCGGTTCCGCGTCTGCCGGCCGTCGCCGGGTATGGCGAGCAGCCGGTCGTCGCCGCGTACGACGTGCACGCGGTTCCCGGGCCGCCCGGTGCGGGTCCGCCGCCGTTCCCGCCGCCGTACTCGTCGTGGCCGCCGGTGTCCTGGCCGCCGGTCGTGGACGCGCCCACCTCCGGGCCGCCGGTCCCGGGAACGCCCGGCGCGTGGCCGCCGGTCTCCGGCGCACCCACCTCCGGGCCGCCGGTCTCCGCCGTGCGGGTGCCCGCGCCGCCCGGCTCCCGCTCGCCGGCCGCCGCCCGGCAGCGGCCGCGGGTGGTCGTGCCGCTCACGGTGATCGTCGTGGTGCTCGTCGTCGCCAGCACCGTCATCGCGGTGGTGCGGATGACCGGCGGCCCGAAGTTCACCCCCGCGGCCGCCGAGACGACCGCCCGCGTCGGCTGGAACACCCAGCCCGGCCAGCCGGACCAGCGGGCGGCGGGCCAGGTGTCCGGCCAGGCCTCGGCGCCGGCCTTGCCGCCGAGCGGGGTGCCGGCCGGGGCGCAGGCCGACCCGAGGGCGCAGGCCGCCGCCGTCGACGGGGTGCTCGACGCCAGCGTCGCCAGCCGTACCAGACTCAACGCCGCCATCGCGCGGGTCAGCGACTGCACGTCCATCGAGCAGGCGATCGGCGACCTGCGCACGGTCGGCGCAGAGCGGCAGGCGCAGCTGGACGGCGTCGCCGCGTTCGACCTGTCCGCGCTGCCCGAGGGCGAACAGGTCCGGACCCTGCTCAGCGAGGCACTGCGGTACTCCCTGGCCGCCGACCGCGGATTCGTGCTGTGGGGGCAGGCCGTGCAGGACAGCGGCTGCGACGGCGGCGGCCGCGCCGACTACCAGGAGGCGCAGCGCCAGTCGCGGCTGGCGAGCGACGCCAAGACCCGCTTCCTGGCCGTCTGGAACCCGGTCGCCGCCCGCAACGGCCTGCGCGACCGCTCATCCGCCGAGATCTGACCGGCTCCGGCCGGGGATCGTGCCGCGCTCCACGACGTCCCACCGCACGTAGCGGTAGCCGGCCCCGAACGGCACGTGATCGAGGAAGTCCTGCTCGCCGCGGTACCGCTGCACCGCCGCGGGCCGGATCCTGTCCGGGTACTCGTACCCGGGGTACATGACCCAGTGCTCGACGTAGACCGACGCTCCGGGCTTGCGGGCCACGAAGATCTCGCCGACCTTCGTGCCGTCGGCGTGGAAGATCTCGTGCAGCGGATAGCGGCCCTGCGCCGCGAGGGGCGCGGCGCAGACCCGCGTCCCGGCCGCGTTCACGGAGCAGGTCACCTCCATCTGCGCCGCCGCCGACGACCCGGTGAGGAGCCCGGCGGCGGCCACGATCCCGGTCAGCAGCGCCACGCGCCGCTTGACGTTTCCTGCGTGTCTGGTGCTCATGCCGCCATCATCGGCGCCGCCGCACCACCGCCGGATCCGTAGAACTACGGGCGTGCGGGGGACCGGAACCCGACAGGGCGAGGGCCATGACGAGGGCAGGGGAGGGCCCGGCCGTCGGTAGCGTACATCGACGCATCCGAAATCGTCGATAGGAGACACGGTATGACGCGCTTCAGGCGTGCACTGATGTCGATGACGCTCCTGACCGGTCTGATCGGCGCCGCCGGCGTCGGCGCCCCCGCCGCCGCGGCGGCCGTGGCGGACATCCGCGACCAGCTCGAGGCGGCCCCGGGCGTGACCGTCCTGGAGGAGCAGCCGGTCGAGGCGCCGTACCGGTTCTTCGTCCTGAGCATCACGCAGCCGGTCGACCACCTGCGGCCCGCCGCCGGCACGTTCCAGCAGCGGTTCACGATCCTGCACCGGGGCACCGACCGGCCGACGGTGCTGCACACCACCGGCTACAACGTGCCCGCGTACGCGTTCCGCTCGGAGCCGACCCGGCTCGTGGACGGCAACCAGCTCTCCGTCGAGCAGCGCTTCTTCACCCCGTCACGACCCGACCCGGCGGACTGGTCGAAGCTCACCATCTGGCAGGCCGCCAGCGACCACCACCGCATCGTCGCGGCGCTGAAACCGATCTACGCGAAGAAATGGCTGTCGACCGGCGCGAGCAAGGGCGGCATGACCTCGATCTACCACCGCCGTTTCTACCCGTCCGACGTGGACGGCACGATCGCCTACGTCGCCCCGCAGGACGTCGTCAACAGCGAGGACTCCGCGTACGACCGGTTCTTCACGAAGGTCGGCACCGCGCAGTGCCGGGCCGCCCTCGACGCGGTCCAGGTCGAGGCGCTGCGCCGGCGCGGCGAGCTCGTCGCCCGCTACGAGGCGTGGGCCGCGGCGAACGCCCGCACGTTCACCACCATCGGCAGCGCCGACCGCGCCTTCGAGTTCATGGTCAACGGCACGACGTGGGCGTTCTGGCAGTACAGCCTGGCGAGCGACTGCGCCACCGTGCCACCGGCGACCGCGTCCAGCGACGACCTCTGGGCCTGGCTCGACGAGATCTACGGCATCGACTCCAACACCGACCAGGGCGTCGGCCCCTACATCCCGTACTACTTCCAGGCCTCCTACCAGCTCGGCTACCCGGACGTCGCGCTGCCGCACCTGGCCGGCCTGCAGCACTACCGCGGCCAGGACCGCGCGCAGTCCTACATCCCCCGCGACATCGTCCCGCACTTCCAGCCGCTCGCCATGGACGACGTCGACGTGTGGGTGAAGCTCTTCGGCCGCCGTCTCTTGTTCGTGTACGGCCAGAACGACCCCTGGGGCGCCGAACCCTTCCGCCTCGGTCCGGGCACGAAGGACTCCCTGTCGTACACGGCGGCCGGCGCCAACCACGGCGCGAACATCGCCAAGCTGACCCCGGCGGAGGCCGCGACCGCGACGGCCGCCGTCCAGCGCTGGGCCGGCGTCACCACGGCCGCGTCCCTCACCGGGGCTCCGTCCCACATCCCGTCCCTCGACGACCGTGACCCGGCCCTGGACCGCCGTTTCGCCCTGCGGTGACAGCTCCATGACCGCCCCGCGTCCGGCGGGGCGGGCCCCGCGTCGTGCGCCGGGAAGTGTCGTACCCGGCCGGTACCGTCGCGGGCATGACGGGGATGCGGCAGACGCCCCGCTCCCCGGGGGCAGTTGGGGAGCGGGGCCTTCCTGGGGCGGGGATCAGGACCGCGACGACGACCATGACGAAGCGGTCTTGGGCTGCGAGGTCTGCGGGTCGGGCCGGCCTGGACGGGACGGCCTGGTCCGCGCGTCTGCGGGCGCATGCCGGCCAGGACGAGGCGGCCCACGGTTGTCGGGGCTTGCGGTCGTGGCGGCCTGAGGTCGCGGTGCCGGCGTGCGGCGGACCTCGGGACGCGGTGCCGGTGTGCGGCGGGCCTCAGGACGCGGACGGTGAGGGTGCCGCGGTCGTCGGGGCGGTGGGCGTGGTGACCGGGCCGGGGCCGCGGTTGCCGTCCTGGCCGGGGCGGACCTTGCGAGGCTCACCGTCACGGCCGGGGACGCCTGGGGCTCCGGGTCCGCCGTAGCGGCCAGGGCGTTCGTCGCGGGTGATCCGGCCGCGGTCGTCGCCGCGGTGACCGTCGCTGAACAGCGCGGCCCCGACGGCGACCACGCCCGCGCCGAGACAGCAGCCCAGCACCAGGCCGATGATGCCGACGAGCAGTGGGACACCGACCCGGGAGTCCCGCAGACGCCCACCGGCCGTCCGGATCCCACCCGGCGCTGCCGGGGGAGGTGCGGCGTACGCCGCCGGGGTCGTCGCGCCCGGGCCCGCTGACGGGGGAGGCGGCGCGGCCCACACCGGCTCACCGGGACCGCCGTGTGCCGGGCCACCTTGCGCCGGATCGCCCTGCGCCGGGCCGGCTTGCGCCGTGCCGCCCTGCGCGGGGGCACCCTGCGCGGGGGCACCCTGCGCGGGGGCGGCCTGCGCGGGGGCGGCCTGCGCGGGGGCGGCCTGCGCGGGGGCGGCCTGCGAGTCGCCTTCCGCCGCGCCGGTTTGTGCCGGGCCGCTCTGTGCCGGGCCGCTCTGTGCCGGGCCGCTCTGTGCCGGGCCGCTCTGTGCCGGGCCGCTCTGTGCCGGGCCGCTCTGTGCCGGGCCGCCCTGTGCCGGGCCGCCCTGTGCCGGGCCGCCCTGTGCCGGGCCGCCGTGGGCTGCGGTGTCGTGGGCCGGGGTGTGCACCGTCGGGGCGTCCCGGGTCGGGTCGGCGGCGGGCCGGTCCGGATCGTCGGGCAAAGGCTTCGTGTCGCTCATCGGAGACCTCCGGTGCGGGGCGATGTCGGGGTCGACGCCGCCAGCATCTGCCCCGCACCTAAGAGGTCCGGTCCGCGTGACTAAGAGTTCGATGAGAAATCCGCGAGGGCCTCCCGGGCCTCGGCGAGCACGGCGTAGGAGGTCGGAGTGGTCAGGACGTGTTCGAGCGCCGCGCGGTGCGCGACCCGCAGCGCGTCACCGGCCGGGACGGTGACGTCGGGGGTGACGCCGGTGCCCTCCCAGTTGGTGCCGGTGACCGGGTTGATCGAGCGGGCGATCGGCACCGCGACCTCCAGGGTCGCCGAGAGGGGGAAGCGGTCGGTCGGGTGGGCGCCGCCGCGGGTCACCTCGCCGACGAGGGTGGCCCGGCGCAGCGCCTGCAGGTTGTAGGCGAACTCCTCACCGGCGGAGAAGGTGAAGTCGCTGGTCAGCACGTACACGGGACGGTCCAGGTAGCGTGGGCCCGGCACGTACGCGAGCGTCCAGAACTGCCTGGTCGTGCCGGTGCGGCCGTCGTAGATGTCGTTGAGGTGGGTGTCGGAGTCGGGGAACAGGTAGCTGTGCCACAACTGGACGCCGTCGGGGTCGCCGCCCTTGTTCCGGCGCAGGTCGAAGATGAGGGCACCGGTGTGCGCGACGAGCCGCATCGCCGCGGCGATGGCGGGGCCGCCCGTGCCGGGTGACGCCACGCCGCGCAGGTCGACGTACCCGACGTTGCCGTCAAGCCGCTGCACCGCGGCGATGTGATGGTTGCCGAGTCGCTGCGCCTCCAGCCAGGCGGCCTCGGCCTCCTCGGGCGTGACCGCGGCGCGGTGGTCGGGGGATCGGACGAGCAGCCGCAGATGCCTGTCGCCACTGACCTCGTGGAACACCGCCGTGACCCGCGCCGCGAACCCCTCGACGTCAAAGCCGCTGCCGGCATCGCCGATATCGCCGAAACGGTCGGTGCCGCTGGGATCGCCGGTGCCGTGAGGATCGCTGACACTGTCGAAGCCGTCACGCCCGGCGCCGCCGAAGGGGTCGCGCGCGTCGGGCGCGTCGGGCGCATCCGAGTCGCCAGGGCAGTAAGCGTCGGTGGCGTCGAGCCCGTCGGCGTTGCCGGGGCTGCCGGGGCTGCCGGTGTTGCCCGGGTCGGGTGGGCTGCTGGCGTTGTCGGAGTGGTCGCGGCCGGACCTGCCGGGGGCGTCGAGGTGCTCGCGGCTGTCGGCGTTGGCGAGGTGCTCGCGGCCGTCGGCGTCGCCAGGGCGGTCGGGGCTGCCGGAGGTGTCGACGTTGCCAGGGTTGCCGAGGCCGTCGAGGTTGCCGGCCTCGTCGAGGTTGCCGAGGTTGTCGAGGTCGTCGAACTCGCCGGCGGCGGCGCGGCGTTCGATCGCTGTCGCGACCTCGGCGGCGACGGCCGGGAAGACGTAGTGCTTGCGGATGAGGTCGAGCATGTCGTGCAGCAGCTGATGCATGTGGTTGTGCCTTTCGCACTCAGGTCACTGGTCCGAGCGGGCCCAGGCGCGAGCGACGCCGCGAACGGTCAGCGGCGCGAGGTGACACCTGGGCGGTCATGGATGCGGGCCACGGCGTCACCTCCTCGAAAAGCAGAACCTGAACAACAACCAGCGTGAGTATCGCACAGCGGTCAGACAAAACCCGGAAGCCGGCCGGCGACCTCGGTGGGCGACGGCATCCGGGCGATCTCCCCGGCGAGCACCCGTGCCGCGTCGCGGTGGCCGGCCTGCCCGGACAGCAGGGTCAGGACCTCGTCGGTGACCGCGTCGGCGGTCAGCTCGTCCGGCGCCAGCCGCAGGCCCGCGCCGCGGGCGGTGACGGCGGCCGCGTTGGCGTGCTGGTCGGCGCCCTGTGGCAGGAGCAGCTGCGGTACGCCCGAGGCCAGCGCGCCCAGGGTCGTGCCGCTGCCGCCGTGGTGCACCACGACGTCCGCGTGCGGCAGGACCGTGGCCTGGTCCACCCATGGCTGCACGGTGACGCCGGCGGGCAGGGTGCCGAGTTCGTGCGGGGGGACGCGGCCGGCGGCGACGATCACGGTGAGCCCGAGCCTGGTCAGTCCTTGGATCGCGGTGGTGAGCAGGTCCGCGGTGCCGAACGCGGTGCCCAGCGTCAGGTACGCCAGGGTGCCCGCCGGGCGGGTGAAGGCGGGGGACGGCTGGGCGTACATCACCGGCCGCAGCGCGATCCGGTCGGCTGTCGCCAGGAAGTCCTCGTCCTGCAGTGAGGGCGGGCAGATGTCGAGGTGCGGACGGCCGGGCGCCTCGTCGACCAGGGTCGGGATCCGCAGGCCGATGCCGTCGGGGAACATGCGGCCGAAGCCGTGCCACAGTCCGGGAATGCCGGCCCGGTACGCCGCCGCGGCCGCACCGGGCACGCCCCAGCCGTGCACGACGAGGTCGGGGCGCAGGCGGTCGAGTTCGGGCGCGAGGTCCTCGGCGTAGATCTCGTAGAAGGCGTCGGCGGGCCGGAACGGGCGGAGCCCGTGCGCGTCGAGGGCGGGGTGCACGGCTTCGCCGGCGGCGAAGTGCACCTCGTGGCCGGCTTCGCGGCAGGCGGCCGCGAGGGGGACCAGGGGATAGGTGTGGCCGGGCGAGCCGAGGCCGGCGAACAGCACGCGCACCGGCCCAGCTTGCCAGTTGACGGCCGCGCCGAAAAACATACACTCCAAGTGCATATACTCCCCGCCGGATGAAGGAGCTGTATGAGCGCGCAGGAAGGCAGGCTCGCCGGTCGGGTCGCCGTCATCACCGGGGCGAGCCGGGGCATCGGCTTCGGCATCGCCAAACGGTTCGTGGAGGAGGGCGCGAAGGTGTGCGTCACCGCACGCAAGCCCGACGCCCTGGAGGAGGCGGTCGCCGCGCTCGGCGGGCCGGTCAACGCCGTCGCCGTCGCCGGCCGGGCCGACGACCCTGAGCACCGCGCCGACGCCGTCCGCCGGGTGGCGGACCTGTTCGGGCCGCCGGACGTCCTGGTCAACAACACCGGTATCAATCCCGTGTACGGCCCGCTGCTGGAGCTCGACCTCGACGCCGCCCGCAAGATCTTCGAGGTGAACGTGCTCAGCACCCTCGGCTGGGTGCAGGAGGTCTTCCGCGGAGCGCCGGGCAGGGGCGGCGCGGTCGTCAACGTGTCGTCGGTGTCGGCGTTCCACCCGCCGGCCGGCATCGCCTTCTACGGCGTCACCAAGGCCGCCCTCAACCACCTCACGTCGTGCCTGGCCGCCGAGCTCGCGCCGGCCGTCCGGGTCAACGCGGTCGCCCCGGCCGTGGTGAAGACCCGCTTCGCCGCCGCCCTGTACGAGGGGCGCGAGGAGGACGTGGCCGCGCTCTACCCGATGGGCCGGCTCGGCGTGCCGCAGGACGTGGCGGGCGCCGCCGCGTTCCTCGCCTCCGACGAGGCGAGCTGGATCACCGGCCAGACCCTCGTCGTCGACGGTGGCGTCACGCTCGCCCGGAGGGCCGGATGACGGCCGCGGGACTGCAGCTCAACGGCGCCGCCGTGGTCATCACCGGCGGCGGCTCGGGGATCGGCGCGGCCCTCGCCCGCCGGTTCGCCGGGCTCGGCGCGCAGGTCGTCGTCAACGACCTCGACACCGCCGCCGCCCGCCGCGTCGCCTACGAGATCGACGGCCTCGCGTTCTCCGGCGACGTCGCCGACCCCGACGAGGTCGACCGGCTCGTCGACTTCGCCTGGGACAAGCTCGGCGCCCTGGACCTGTTCTGCGCCAACGCCGGTGTCGCGCCGGGCGGTGACGCGACCGCCCCCGACGCGGCGTGGCAGCAGGCGTGGCAGGTCAACGTCATGGCGCACGTCTACGCGTCCCGGGCGCTCCTGCCGCGCTGGCTCGCCAAGGGCCAGGGCCGGCTGCTGGCCACCGTCTCCGCCGCCGGCATGCTGACGCTGCTGGGCAAGGCACCCTACGCGGTGACCAAGCACGCCGCGTTCGCCTACGCGGAGTGGCTGCGCTGCACGTACGCCCACCGCGGCATCGTCGTGCAGGCGCTGTGCCCGCAAGGGGTCCAGACGCCGATGCTCGCCCGCGGCGAGGGACCCAGCCGGGGCCTGCTCGACCGCACCGCCCTCACCCCCGAGCGGGTCGCGGACCACGTCGTCGAAGGGCTCGCCGGCGACCGGTTCCTGATCCTGCCGCACCCCGAGGTCGCCACCTACTACACCCGCCGCGCCGAGGACCCCGACCGGTGGCTCAACAGCATGAACCGGCTCCAGCAGAAGCTCGACCAGGGACGGTTGTGATGGACTTCCAGTTCGACGCGGTGACCGAGGCGTACCGCGAACGCCTCCTCGCCTTCATGGACGAGCACGTGTACCCGGCCGAGCGGGCACCTGACCTCGGCGCGTTGCGACGCACGGCGCGGGACCTGGGGCTGTGGAACCTGTTCCTGACCGGCGAGCACGGCCCCGGGCTGACGAACCTGCAGTACGCGCCCCTCGCCGAGATCATGGGCCGCAGCCCGTCGCTGGCGCCCGCCGCCCTCAACTGCGCCGCCCCCGACACCGGCAACATGGAGCTGCTCGCCGCGTTCGGTACCCCGCAGCAGCGCGAACGATGGCTGGAACCCTTGCTGGACGCCAGGATCCGCAGTGCCTTCGCGATGACCGAGCCCGACGTCGCCTCGTCGGACGCGACCAACATCGCCACCCGCATCGAGCGCGACGGCGACCAGTACGTCATCAGCGGCCGGAAATGGTTCGCCACCGGCGCCATGAGCCCGCACTGCGAGATCCTCGTCGTGATGGGCCGGACCGACCCCGGCGCGCCCCGGCACCGGCAGCAGAGCATGATCCTCGTGCCGCGCGACACCCCCGGCGTCACCGTCCTGCGCGGCCTGCACACGTTCGGCTACGACGACAGCGACCACGGCGGCCACGCCGAGATCGCGTTCGACGGCGTGCGCGTCCCGGCCGGCAACCTCATCGGCGGGGAGGGCGACGGGTTCGCGATCGCCCAGGCCCGGCTCGGCCCCGGCCGCATCCACCACTGCATGCGGCTCATCGGCATGGCCGAACGCGCCCTGGAGCTCATGTGCCGGCGGGTCGCCGGCCGGGTCGCGTTCGGCCGTCCCCTCGCCGAGCAGGGTGTCGTGCAGGACTGGATCGCCGAGTCCCGGGTGCGGATCGAGCAGGCGCGGCTGCTCGTGCTCAAGACCGCGTGGCTGATGGACACCGCCGGCAACCAGGGCGCCCACACGGAGATCCAGGCGATCAAGATCGCGGTGCCGTCCACAGTGGAATGGATCGTCGACAAGGCGATCCAGGCGCACGGGGCCGCCGGCGTCAGCCAGGACACGCCGCTGGCCGGGCTGTGGTCGAGGGCCCGCACGATCCGCATCGCCGACGGCCCCGACGAGGTGCACCGGCGGTCCCTCGCCCGGCGTGAGCTGCGCCGGTTCAGCCCCGCAGGAACTCGATGAGCGCCGGCGCGTACGCGGGGGAGCGCAGCGCGGTCATGTGGTCGCCGCTCACCACCCGCCACCTCGCCCCGGGGATCGCGGCCGCGAGGACCTCCGGCCGGGCCGCCAGGACGTCGTCCTGCCCGACCAGGACGAGCGTCGGCGCGGTGATCCGGTCCAGTGCGATCGGCGAGCTGTGCGCGGCGTGCACCTGCGCGGCCAGGGCGGCCCGGTCGGCGCCGACCGCGTCGGCGAGCAGCCGGAACGCCGCGGCCGGTGACGCCTCGACCGCCGCCGGCGACGACGTGAGCAGCACCGCGGCGACCTCCGCCGGCGGCATGACCCGGGTGTCGAGGCCGCCGAGCTCGACGACCGCGGCGCCGACCCCCGACAGGACGAGGCGGCGCACCCGCGGGTCGCCGGCGGCGAAGATGGCGGACACCACCGCGCCCATCGAGTACCCGACCAGGTCCACAGTGGACAGATTGAGGGTGTCGAGGAGGCGGCCGAGGTCGCGGGCCATGGCCGGCTCGCCGTACCGCGCCGCGTCGTGCGGCTTGTCCGAGGCGCCGTGCCCGCGCGCGTCCGGGGCGACGACCTGCCGGCCCGCCGCGACGAGCGCGTCGACGACGCCGGGGGCGACGAAGTTGGTGGTGGCGTCGACGACGAACCCGTGGTGCAGCACGACCGGCGGCAGCCGGGTCGGCTCGCCCCAGACCTGGTAGGCGATCCCGGCACCGTCGAACGAAGTGAACTGGTCCATGTCGGCGAAGATTAGTGCACTCGAAGTGCAAATAGGAGAGGAACGAGATGGATTTCTCGCTCAGTGACGAGGAGAAGGCGATCCGGGACACCGCCCGGACCTTCATCCGCAAGGAGGTCGAGCCCCTCGAGCAGGAGGTGCTGCGCCGCGAGCGCGCGCACGGGCCGGGCCTGTCCCGCGACGAGCTGCGCGAGCTCCAGCTCAAGGCGAAGCAGTTCGGCTTCTGGGGCCTGTCCACTCCCGAGGAGTACGGCGGCATGGACCTCCCCGCGGTCCTGCAGTCCCTGGTGTGGACCGAGGTCGGCCGCTCGTTCGTGCCGTTCCGCTTCGGCGGCGAGGCCGACAACATCCTCTACTTCGCCGACGACGAGCAGCGCCGCGAGTACCTCGTGCCCACCATCGAGGGCGAGCGGATCTCCTGCTTCGCGATCACCGAACCGGGCGCCGGCTCCGACGCCGCGAACATCTCCTTCGGCGCCCGCCGCGACGGCGGCGACTGGCTGCTGTCGGGGGAGAAGACGTTCATCACCAACGGCAACGACGCCGACTTCACCATCGTCATCGCCGTCACCGACAAGGACAAGGACGTCCGCGACGGGGGTGCGACCGCGTTCCTCGTCGACCGGGCGATGGGCTGGCGCTCGGAGTTCATCCAGACCATGGGCGAGGGCGGTCCCGCGTCGCTGATCTTCGACGACGTCCGCGTGCCCGCCCGCAACGTCCTCGGCGAGATCGGCCAGGGCTTCGACCTCGCGATGCGCTGGATCGGCAAGGGCCGCTACATCATCCCGTCGCACGCGCTGGGCATCGCGGAACGCGCGCTGCGCATGGCGATCGAGCACGCCAACACCCGGCACACCTTCGGCCGCCCGATCGGGCAGAACCAGGCCATCCAGTGGATGATCGCGGACTCCGAGGTCGAGCTGGAGGCCGCCCGCTGGCTGGTGCTGCGCGCGGCGTGGACCGTCGACCAGGGGCTGGACCCGCGGCACACGTCGTCGATGGCCAAGCTCTACGGCGCGAACATGGTCAACGCCGTCGTCGACCGGGTCATGCAGATCCACGGCGGCATGGGGTACACCCGTGAGCTGCCGATCGAGCGCTGGTACCGCTCCGTGCGCCTGCTGCGCATCTTCGAGGGCACCGACGAGATGCAGCGCATGATCATCGCGCGGGACCTGCTGCGCGGCTACACCCAGATCGGCGGGCACCTCGCGTGACCGCCACCCTGTCCGTCGCTGCCATCCTTGCCGAGTCCGCGCGCCGGTACCCCCGGCGGACCGCGGTCGTGGACGGCGCCTCGCGGATCAGCTACGCCGACCTGTGGCACGAGGCGCTCGTCGTCGCCGGCGCCCTGCGCGGGCTCGGGGTGCGCCCCGGCGACCGGGTCGCGCTGCAGTGCCCGAACACGGCCGACTTCCCGCGCGCCTACTACGGCATCCTGGCCCTCGGCGCCGTCGTCGTGCCGGTCCACCTGCTGCTGACGCCCTCGGAGGTGGCGTACACGCTGCGCGACAGCGGCGCCCGGCTGCTGGTCTGCCACCCCGCCGTGGCCTCGGACGCCGCCGAGCTCGCCGGGGTCCCCGCGGTCACGCCCGCCGAGCTGTCCCGCGCGGAGCCGCTGCGCTCGTACGAGTCGCGGGACCCGGCCGACCCGGCGGTCGTGCTGTACACCAGCGGCACCACGGGACAGCCCAAGGGTGCGGTCCTGACGCACCTGAACCTCGTCATGAACGCGACCGTCAACGTGTTCGACGCCAACGACGCCCGCCCCACCGACGTGGTGCTCGGCTGCCTGCCCCTGTTCCACACGTTCGGCCAGACCGTCGGCATGAACGGCACCTTCCGCCTCGGCGCGACCCTCGTCATGCTGGCCCGCTTCACCGGCGCGGCGGCGCTGGAGCTGATGGTCCGCGAGAAGGTCGACGTGTTCCACGGCGTGCCCACCATGTACCTCGCCCTGCTGGAGGCCGCCGCCGGCGCCGGGGAGCTGCCCCGGCTGCGGCTGTGCATCTCCGGCGGCGCGTCGCTGCCCGTCGCGGTCCTGGAGCGGTTCAACGCGGCCTTCTCGACGTCGATCTACGAGGGGTACGGCCTGTCCGAGACCTCCCCGACCGCCACCACCAACCAGCCGCACTTCGGCACCCGCCCCGGCACCGTCGGCCACCCCGTCTGGGGCGTCGAGGTGGCGGTCGCGGACGCCGCCGTGGACGAGCGGATCGAGCTGCTGGCGCCCGGCGTCCTGGGCGAGATCGTCGTGCGCGGGCACAACGTCTTCGCCGGCTACCTGGACCGCCCCGCGGACACCGCGCTCGCGGTGGTGGACGGCTGGTTCCGCACCGGTGACCTCGGGACGATCGACGCGGACGGCTTCGTCACGATCGTCGACCGGAAGAAGGACCTCGTGATCCGGGGCGGCTTCAACGTGTACCCCCGGGAGGTCGAGGAGGTCCTGGCCCGCCACCCGGGGGTCGCGCAGGTCGCGGTGATCGGCGTCCCCGACCCGGTGCACGGCGAGGAGATCTGCGCGGTGGTGGTGCCGTCCGGGTCGCCGTCGGCGGCTGAGCTCATCGCCTGGTCGAAGGAGCGTCTCGGGCGGCACAAGTACCCGCGCCAGGTCCGGTTCGTCGACGCCCTGCCGCTGGGTCCGAGCCACAAGGTGCTGAAGCGTGAACTGCGCAGGACCGTCATGTCACCCTGAACCCCTTCCATTTGGTGTTACCGACACGTAACACTGGCGACATGGTTAGTGCATCGACCGTGCAGAAAGTTTCGTTGCGAGGCCGCGACGCCGACCGTGCCGCCATCGCCACCCTGCTCACCGCCGCCGCGGCCGGCCGCGGCGGTGCCCTCGTCGTCACCGGCCCGGCCGGCATCGGCAGGACCGCCCTGCTCGCCGGCCCTCCCGACACCACCGACCCCACCACCCCCGTCCCGGGCCGCGACGCCGTGCCCGCCGTCACCGGTCGCGCCACCGCCGGACCCGTGCCCGCCGTCACCGGTCGCGCCACCGCCGGCCCCGGCGGCGTCGGGTCCGGGGCCTCCGGGGCCGGGGCGACCGGCCGGGACGCCCCGCCCCGGAACGGCCGGGCCACCGCCGGGCGGGGCGCGACCCTGTGCGCCGGTCCGGGGCGGGACGCCGGTGTCGAGCTGACGGTGAGCGGCTGTCCGGCGGAGACCGGGCTGCCGTACGCCGCGCTGCACCGCCTCCTGCCGCACCCCGACGACCTGCCCCTCGACGGCGGCTACGGCGGCTACGGCTGCTGCGGCGGTCACGGCGACCGCGGCGGTCACGGCGGTCACGGCGACCGCGGCGACCGCGGCGGCTACGGCGACCGCGGCGGTCACGGCGACGGCGGCGACCGCGACGGCTACGGCGACCGAGGCGGTCACGGCGGCGGCTGCGGTGGTCGCGGCTGCGGCGGTCACGGCGGTGCGGTGCCGGACCGGCTCGCCGCGGGGCTCGCCGTCCTCGGCGCCCTGCGCGCCCTGGCCCGGAAGTCCCACGGGCCGGTGGTGTGCCGCATCGACGACGCGCAGTGGCTGGATCGGCCCTCCCTGGACGCGCTCGCCCTCGCCGCCCGGCGGATCGGCGGCGACCGGATCGCGATGCTGTTCGCGCTGCGCGACACGCCCGCCTGCCCGGGCAGCGAGGAGGCCCTCGCCGGCCTGCCGGTCCGCAGGCTCGCGCCGCTCGACCCGCGCGACAGCCGCGACCTGCTCACCGCCGTCGTGCCCGACCTCGCCGGCGACGTCGCCGGGGTCCTCGCCGGCATGGCGGGCGGCAACCCGCGCGCCCTCGTCGAGCTCGCCGCCGCCCTCACCGCCGAGCAGCGCCACGGCCAGGCCGCCCCGCCGGTGACCCTGCCCCGCGACAGCCCGCTGCGCCGCGAGTACCGCGCCGTGCTCCGCTCCCTGCCCGCCCCGGCCCGCGACGCCCTGCTCCTCGCCGCGACCGCCGCCCTGACCGCCGGCCATGACGTGGACGGCGGCGCACCCGGCTGCCCGGCCGCCGTGCTGCTGCGCGCCGGCCACCCCGCCACCGACCTCACCCCCGCCGAACGGGCCGAGCTGATCCACGTCGACGACGACCTGGTCCGCTTCGTCCCGCCGCTGTTCGCCCAGGTCCTCTACGCGGAGGCCACCCTCGCCGACCGCCACGCCGCCCACCGCCTCCTCGCCACCCCGCCCTCCTGCACTAGGCCCGGCCCGGAGCGATCTGGGCCCGAGCCGGGGCCGGAGCGGCCCGAGCCCGAGCGCGTGGCGGAGCGTCGTGGGCCCGAGCCCGGGCCGGGGAGTCGTGGGTCCGAGCGCGTGGCGGAGCGTCGTGGGTCCGGGCGCGGCCCGGACCGTCCCGAGCCCGAGCGGGTGGCGGTGCGTCGTGGGCCCGAGCGGGTGGCGGAGCGTCGTGGGCCCGAGCGCGTGGCGGAGCA
>NZ_JBVJIJ010000013.1:177607-195945 GCF_055586325.1 Dactylosporangium sp. NPDC051087
CGTCCCGAGCCCCGTCCCGAGCCCCGTCCCGAGCCCCGTCCCGAGCCCCGTCCCGAGCCCCGTCCCGAGCCCCGTCCCGAGCCCCGTCCCGAGCCCCGTCCCGAGCCCGGGGCCGAGCCCGGGGCCGAGCTCGTGGCGGGCGGCGAGGCCGCGCCCGCGGGCATCGCAGCGGTGCAGGCAGACGATGCCGCCGCGCCGTGGAGCGGGGAACCCCGGGCGGTGCTGACCGCCGCGCTGCACCGGGCCGCCGCCGCCGACGGGCCCGACGACGAGCTCGCCGGCACGCTCGCCGCGGCCGCGGACGGTGTACCGCCCGCGCTGGCCGCGACCGCCCTGCGGCAGGCCGCGGCGCTGACCGGTGAGCCCGTCCTGGCCGCGGACCGGACGCTCGCCGCGGCCAGGCTCGCGTGGCGGGGCGGGGAGCCGCACCAGGCGAGGATGCTGCTGCGGTCGGTGTTCGCGCCCGGCGTACCGGAGCATCTGCACGCGGAACGGGAACTGCTGCTCGGCGAGATCGACCTGCGGACCGGGGCGAGCGGCGGGGAGCAGCACACGCTCATCGCGGCCGCCGGGCGGCTGATCGTCAAGGACCGGCAGCGCAGTCTCGGGGCGATCATGCTCGCCGGGGAGGCGCTGCTCGCCACCGGGCGGCACGACCAGTTCGTCGCGCTCGCCGGGCGGGCGCTGCGGCTGCGCAGGCCCGGCGACACCCCCGCCGCGGTGCTGCTGTTCGAGCATCTCACCGGGCTGACGGCGCTGTTCTCCGGGGAGCCGTCCCGGGCGGGCGAGCCGATGCGGCGGGTCCTGCACCTCGCCGCGGGCATCGACGACCCGCAGGCGCTCGTCCGGGCCGCCGGCGCCGGGATCCTGATCGGCGAGGACCAGCAGGCGTACCGCCTCGCCGTCCGCGCCGCCCGGCTGGCCGGCGGGGAGGGCGACCGGGCCACCGTGCCGCGCGCCCTCGACCTCGCCGCGACGGCCGCGTTCGCGCTCGGCGACCTGGACCTCGCCGTCGCGACCGCCACCGAGGGGCAGCGGCTGGCGGCGGCGACCGGGCAGGACACGGTCGCCGACAACTGCCGCGGCATCCTCGCCGTCGTCCTCGGCATGCTCGGCGACGGGCCCGCCAGCCAGGCGTGGGCGCGCCGGTGCCGGGCGAGGGCCGGCGTCGACGTCGACAGCCAGGCCCGCGCCATGTGCGTGTGGGCCGCCGCGCTGCTCGACGTCGCCGAGGGCCGGTACGCCGACGCGGCCGGCCGGCTGTGGGGCGTGATGCGCACCGCCGGCGGGCGCGGGCACCTCGGGGTGCAGATCCCCGCGACGCCGACCCTGATCGAGGCCGTCGCCCGGTGCGGGGACCGGGCGCCCGCCCGGGAGATCCTGCGGGCCTACGACGTCTGGGCGGCCAGCACCGCCAACCCGACGTGGCTCGCCCTGTCCGCCCGGTGCCACGCGCTGCTCGCGGAGACCGACGACGAGGCCGACGCCCGCTTCCGTGAGGCGATCCGGCTGCACCTCGCCGGGGACTCACCGTTCGCCCGGGCCCGCACCGAGCTGCTCTACGGCGAGGAGCTGCGCCGCCGCCGGCACCCGGCCGCCGCCCGCGAGCACCTGCGCCGCGCCCTCGCCACGTTCGAGCAGTTCGGCGCGGCACCGTGGGCACAGCGCACCGCCGCGGAGCTGCGGGCCGCCGGCGACCACGTGAGCCAGACCCTCGTGGAGGAGGCCCGGCCGGCGCTGACCGCGCAGCAGTCCCGCATCGCGGAGCTCGTCGCCGGCGGCGCCACCAACCGCGAGGTCGCCGAGGTTCTCTTCCTCAGCCCCCGCACCGTCGATCACCACCTGCGCAACATCTTCACCCGCCTCGGCGTCCGCTCCCGTACCGAGCTGGCGAAGGTGGTGTCATGACCGGCACATGACGCCGGCACCGGCGATTGCGCCGATGCGTGCGGCGGGCCCGGGCGGGCAGGCTGACGGTCACGGTCCGGGTGCGCACATCGTGGTGCGCGCCCGGGTCGTTCTCACGGGACGGTGCGCTCGATGGCCGCCGGGCCGAGCTCCTCCAGGACGCGCCGGCTGCGCTCGATGTTGCGCGGGGTCGGGTCGCGGCCCTCGGCCACGGCCAGGTCCTCCGGGTCCCACGGCTGGTCCGCCCCGGTACGGACGGTGACCGGCCGCCCGTCGCCCGGCTCGGCGTTGCGCGCGGCGGCCGGCACGCCTGAGATGATCGGGTCGTCATTCATGCGCAGTCCCTACCCCTCGATGCCGCCCTCACACGACCTGGTGACCACGGCTTGCGCGGCGCCGGACCAGCGACGGGACCGGCCGGCGCCGGGCTCACCCAGTGCCCCGCCCCGGACACCCCGGCGCCGGCCACGACCGGGCCGACGGGCGTCCGTCCACTCGGACGGCGGCGAGAAGGCCGGCCGCCCGGACCTGGCGCCGGCGGCATGAGGATGGCCGCGCTGCCGGCGGTGTGAAGGCCGGCTGCCCGGCCGCGCCGCCGTTGGTGCGGGGCGGCTACTGGCCGGCGGGGCGGCGGCCGGCGGCCGAGAACGCCCGGTACTCCGCAGGCAGCTGCGTCAGCGCGTGCTGCACGTGCGGGCTGTCCACCGCGCCGCCGAGCGTGCTCAGGACCGCCCGGGTGCCGCGGGTCGCCTCCGCCGGGTTCAGGCCCGTGCGCTCGCCGACCTGGTGGATGAACTCCCGCAACGGCACCGGGCGCGCCCCGCCGTCCCGCCGCGGCAGGCTCGCCGCGAGCCCCTCCGGCAGGTCGGTCGCGAGGTCGCGCACCTCACCGCCGCTGAGCTGGTTGCCCAGCGCCTCCAGGGTCGCGCGGGTGAGATCGGCGGCCTTCTCCTTGCCCAGGCCCGCCTGCTCCGCGACCGCCGCGGCGAACGCGCGTTCCTCCATCGTCATCCCCCAACCGTCGTGACGACCCGGCACCGAAAAGGCCCGGCACCGAAGATCCGGCACCGAAGGACCGGCACCGAAAAGATCGGCACCGAAGATCCGGCACCCCATCCTGGCCGCCGCGCGGGCGTGTCCCCGTCGCTCGCACGGGGTGACCGCACGAGCTCCGGGGACACGACCTTCAACGAGCGGCCGGCGAGCGGCCCGCGGCGGGATCAGCAGGAGTTGGACCGGAAGTCCGACACCGCCACACCCGAGAAGCCGCAGGTGAACGGCGTGAACCGGGAGTCCTGGTTGAGCCAGCGCTTGAACCAGGAGACCAGCGCGCGGGAGGTGGTGGCGTTCGACGACTGCGGGAAGAAGTGGCTCGCCCCGGTCAGCTCGACGTACGTCTTCGGGCCCGCCAGGGTGTTGTAGAACGGGATCGAGTGCGACGAGACCGGCGCGATGGTGTCGGCCTGGCCGCCCACGATCAGGACCGGCTCACTGACGTTGTTCCAGGTCTTGTCGCTGTTCCACGGCGCGAGCGGCACACCCGCCTTGACGAGACCGGTGGTGTCGGCCGCCAGGGCCTCCAGGGTGCCGCCGCCACCCATCGAGTGACCGGCCACGCCGCGGCGGCTGCCGTCGACCTTGGACCGCACGGCGGTGGGGGAGGAGTTGACGGCCCAGTTGAGCGCGGCGAGGAGCTGGTTGCCGCGGCTGCCGGGCTGGTCGTAGATGCTGTTCGTCTCGATGCCGACGACCACGAAACCCCACGAGGACAGGCGCGGGCCGATCCACGAGAGGCTCGACCAGGTGGCGGTGAAGCCGGGCGAGATCGCGATCACCGGGTAGGTGCCCGACGCCGTCGGGTAGTACACCCGGCCGCCGCCGAAGCCGGAGACCAGGCTGGAGATGCTGGCTGACGTGGTCGCGAAGCTCCCGTTGCCGGTGATGTTGCCGGCGGTGGGGGCCTGGCCGATCTGGTCAGCGAGCGCCGGGGTGGCGGCCACGGCGACCCCGCCGCCCATGAACGTGAGGACGACGGCCAGCCTGAGCAGGATTTTTCGCAACGCTGCACTCCTCTCGAAACACCTTCGTAACTTCGATGGCTGTCAGTGTGTGCAGGCGGCGGCCGCTTCCGTATCGGCGAAATCACCGGTGTTCGCGGATGCTCCCGGGATTGGCGCACGCTGCGTATCGTGCGGGGATGCTCAGCGTCGGGTCCGCGGTCGACCTGCTCGTCGTCGCCGCCGTCCTCGCCGGCGTGCCACTCACCTGGCGCGCGGCGCTCGCCCTGCCGACCGGCACCGGGCGCGCGACGCTCGCGCCGCCGACCGGCACCGGGCGCGCGACGCTCGCGCCGCCGCCCGGCACCGGGCAGGGTCCGGGCTGGTGGCTGGCCGGCGTGGTCGCCGCCGTCTACCTCAACCAGGTGCTGTTCAGCGTGTACGTCCTGCGCGTGCACGACGGCGACCCGGGGTTCATCGCGCGGTACCTGCCGCCCGGCTGGTTCGCCCTGGCCGACGGCGCCGGGATGCGGGCCGTCGCCGCCGCCTTCCCCGCTCCCGAGCTGCTCGAGTTCAGCGTGCTGCGGGCGCAGGCGTTGCTGGAGCTGCCGTTCGTGGTGCTCGCCTACCTGTGCGTGTGCCGCTGGCTCGACCCGGCCCCGGCCCGGGCGCTCACCGCACCGGCGGTGCTGCTGCCCGCCTGCGTCGCCTGGTCGGTGGTGTTCGGGCTCGTCGAGTGGGGGCTGCGCAACCCGTACACCGGCGACGACCTCGTGCTGAGGGCGGTCTCCTGTGTCGTGACGGCCGTCCTGGCCGGGCGCCTGCGGCCGCACCCGACCGGCGGCGCGCCCGGGTCGGGGACCGACCTGCTGATCGCCGTCGGGTCCGCCGCGTCGCTCGGTGTCCTGGTGCTGCTGGTGTACGACACGGCGCTGCTCTACAACCTCGGCCACGTGCCCGGGCTGCTGCCGGTGGCGGCGGCCGCGGGCGGCGTCCTGCTCCTCGCCTGGCTCGCCGCCCGCCGCCGGGCCCGGGTGCCGCACGAGCCCGGACCCGGGATCCGGGCCGTGGCGTCGGGGCTGGCCTGGTTCGCGGTGCTGTTCTTCGTGCCGTCGCTGCCCATCCGGTACGCCATGGACCTCGGCACCCCGTGGGTCACCGTCGCCGGGGTGGTCGTGGTCGCCGCGGCGGCGGTCGTGCTGACCGTGCGGGACATCGCCCCCGGCGGGCGGGTCGCCGTCGTCGCGCGGGTGTCGGTGGCGGCCGTCGCCGGGGTGGTCGCGGCGAGCGCGGCGCTGCTCCCGCCGCCGACCTACCCGGAGGTCCGCATCCTGCTGGCCGCGGCGCTGCTCCTGGTCACGGTGACGGGCGTGACCGCCGCCGGCGACGCCGTGCCGCGGCGACGGGACAGGGCCGCCGCGGGGTGATCCCTGCACGACGGCCCTGAGCTTCCCGGGGTCACGCGACGGGCGCGCGTGACGGCCGACCTGGGGAATCTCGCAGCAGACCGGGCAGCCTGGCAACGCACGCGTTTCGGGCGGAACCGGTGCATACGGGCCCAGGGTGCGTCCGTCACCCGGCAGGTCTGACCGAAAGTATGATCATGAGGTCAACGCAGCGTGGTCAGTCGTGCCTTGATCCGTTGCAGCAGCGACGGCCTCGCCGGCGGCTCCTCCCGCGGCGCCGGGAACGCGCCCTCGTCGACCCGCACCACGGTCCGCGCGTGCGGCGGCGCGGGCAGGGACGGGCGCGGCCCGGCCGGGGGCGCCTCGGGCGGGTGCACGGTGACCCCGTGGAAGTGGCGCACGCCGCCGGTCACCCCGGCCCGCGTCCAGCCGCCCGGCCCTTGCCGCTGATGGTCGGCGAGGCGCTGCTCGTACCATCGCGAAACGTCGGCGAACGGGGCATCCGTCGCGAACCAGGTCGTGCTGGCGTGCCCGCCCTGGGCCGCGTAGGTGCGCAGCGTGTCGAACGCGGCCAGGCCCGGGAAGTGCTCCATCGGCCGAGCGTAGAACACCGGAAACTTCCTGCACTCACCGTGCTGAAACGGGTGTATGGTCGGCGCGGGAGGCCGTCATGGTGTTCACGGTGGACGTTCCGCTCGACCTCGTGCACGGCGACGTCGACGAGGGCTACGGCCCGGTCGCCGACGCGTTCCGGCGCAACTTCGCCGAGCGCGGCGAGATCGGCGCGGCCTGCGCCGTCTACCGCGACGGGCGCAAGGTCGTCGACCTGTGGGGCGGCTACCGCGACGGCCGCCGCCGGGCCCCGTGGCGCCAGGACACGCTCGTCACCGTGTTCTCCACGACGAAGGGCGTGTCGGGGCTCGCGATCGCGGTCGCGCACTCGCGCGGCTGGATCGACCACGACGCGACCGTCGCCACCTACTGGCCCGAGTTCGCGCGCAACGGCAAAGCCGAGGTCACCGTCCGGCAGCTGCTCGCCCACCAGGCCGGCCTGCCCGCCATCGACCGGCCGCTCACCGTCGAAGACCTCGCCGACCTCGACGTCGTCGCCGCCGCCCTGGCCGAGCAGCGCCCGGCGTGGTCGCCCGGGACCCGGCACGGCTATCACGCGATCTCGCTCGGCTGGTACGAGGGCGAGCTGCTGCGCCGCGTCGACCCGGCCGGACGGTCGCTGGGCAGGTTCTTCGCCGAGGAGATCGCCGCGCCGCTCGGCGTCACGTTCCACGTCGGCGTCCCCGACACCGTCGAGGAGGACCGCATCGCGGTCGTTCACGGCTTCCGGCCCGCCGAGCTGCTGCTGCACCTGGGCACCATGCCGCGCGGTTTCGTGTTCGGCTTCCTCAACCCGCGCAGCGTCACGGCCCGCTCGTTCGCCAACCCGAAGGTCCTGTCCCGGACGGACAACTACAACCTGCCGCAGGTGCGCCGCCTGGAGCTGCCCGCCGCCAACGGCACCGGCGAGGTCCGCGCGATCGCCCGCCTGTACGGCGACGCGGCCTGCGGGGGCGCCGGTCTCGGCCTGACACCGTCCACTTCGGACGCCCTGCGCCGGCCGGCCGACCCGCCGTCGCAGGGCCTGCACGACGTGGTGCTGCGCGTCCCGACGGTCTACTCCCTCGGCTACGTCAAACCCTTCCCGCGCCTGCGCTTCGGCGCCTCCGGCAACCAGGCCTTCGGCACCCCGGGCGCGGGCGGCTCGTTCGGCTTCGCCGACCCGGAGACGGGCATCGGCTTCGCGTACGCCATGAACCGCGCCGGCTTCCACCTGTGGGACGACCCGCGCGAGCTCGCCCTGCGCGAGGCCCTGTTCCGCACGGTCCTCGGCGAGCGCACCCAGCACCCCGACCCGCACTAGAGTTCGGGGCATGCAGCAGCCGATCATGCCCCCGGGCCTGCCCACCCCGCAGGCCCGCTACGCCCACGCCGTCCTCGTCACCGCACCGGCCCGCTGGCTGCACACCGCGGGCATCGTGGGCGTCGACCCGTCGGGCGGCGTCGCCGCGACGGTGGCCGGCCAGGCCCGCACGATCTGGTCGAACATCGCCGAGATCCTCACCGAGGCCGGCATGACCCACGCCGACATCGTCAGCGTGACCACCTACGTGGTCGCCTCCGCCGCGGACCCGGGCCTCGCCGAGGCCTCCGCCGAGCGGGACGCCTTCCTGCAGGGCCGCCGCGTCGCCAGCACCCTGGTCACCGTGCCCGCGCTCGTCCACCCGGCCTGGCTCATCGAGATCGCCGTCGTGGCCGCGGCCTGATCCGCCCCTGGTCCCGGCCTGGTCCCGGCCACCGCGCCGCCGCGGTGGGCGGTCAGATGCGGAACCTGCCGACGGCGTGCTGGAGGTCGGCGGCGAGGGTGTTGAGCTCGGCGACCGTGGCGTCGACCTCGGTGAGGGTGGACGTGGTGGTGTCGGCGGCGTCCGCGACACCGGCGATGTTGCCGGCGATGTTCGCGGCGCCGTGGGCGGCGTCGCCGACGCTGCGGCTCATCTCGCTCGTCGTGGCGGTCTGCTCCTCGACGGCGGAGGCGATGGTGAGCTGGTAGTCGTTGATGCGGGCGATGATCCGGCTGATCTCGCCGATGGCGCCGACGGCGTTGGCGGTGTCGGACTGGATCGCCTCGACACGGCGGGAGATGTCCTCGGTCGCGCGGGCGGTCTCCTGGGCGAGGTCCTTCACCTCGCTCGCCACGACGGCGAAGCCCTTGCCGGCCGCGCCGGCGCGGGCCGCCTCGATGGTGGCGTTGAGCGCCAGGAGGTTCGTCTGCTCGGCGATCGACGTGATCACCTTGACGACGTTGCCGATCTCGGCGGAGGAGTCGCCGAGCTTCGACACGGTGCGGTTCGTGGACTCGGCGACGCCGACCGCCTCGGAGGCGACGCGGGCGGCGTCGTTGGCGTTCTGGGCGATCTCGCGGATCGACGCGCCCATCTCCTCGGAGCCGGCGGCGACGGTCTGGACGTTGTGCGACACGGTGCCGGCGTCGCCCGCCACGACGTTCGCGCGGGCGGCGGCGGCCTTGGCGCTGTCGGCGATGCGGGTCGTGACGCTCGTCAGCCGGCCGGTGCTCGCGCCGAGGGTGCCGGCCGCGGCCGCGAGAGTGTGCACGGTGCGGCCGACGCTCTCGTTGGCCCGGTTCATCGCGGCGGCCATCGCGCCGAGCTCGTCGCGGGCGTACACGTCGGCGCGCAGGGTCAGGTCGCCGTCGGCGACGCCGCGCAGCGTGTGGGAGACCGAGCGCAGCTGCAGGTTCATCCGCCGGGCGATGCCGAGCGCGAGCGCGAGGGCGAGGAGCAGGCCGGCGACGAGCGAGCCGACGGTCCAGTCGCGGGCCCTCGTGTAGTCGGCGCGGGCCGCGGCGGCCATCGCGTCGGACTCGGCGGTCTCCTGCTGCTGGAGCTTGGCGAGGGAGGCGTTCATCTGCGCCTCGAGGCCCTGCCACAGGGTGTTCCTGGCGACCGGGTCGGTGGGCGCGGTGACGCCGGCGGCGGGGGGCCTGTTGAGCACGACCACGTCGCGGAGGTTGCTGTAGTCGGTGTACGCCTTCGCGAACTCGTTCAGGGCGCTCTCCCGCGCGGCCGAGCCGGCCAGCCGGGTGCGGTACTTCGCGACCGCCCCGTCGATCATCGTGTCGCCGCCGTCGATCGCCTGGGTGCCGCGCGGGCCGAGGGACGGGTCGTAGGCCGACCACGACACGAGGGACTGGCCGCGGTAGTTCTCGCTGACGCCCTGCCGGATCACCACCAGCTGCTCGACGCTCTCCAGGTGCCGCGTCTTGAGCTGCCCGAGCCGGTCGTTGAGCTGCGACATGTTCGTGATCGACAGGATGCTGACGCCGATCGCGACGAGCGCCACGAGCGCGATGCCGATGAGGTTCTTGGTCCCGACCGACCGGTCGGCGACCCAGCCGGCGAGCGGGCTGCGGCGCACCGTCACCTGGACGGGGGTGGTGTCTGTGGTCATGTGACGTCCCTCGCAACGCGGACCGGGAGAAACATTGACCGCATCGGCGCGGCGGCGCCGGTACTGAGGAAATGCGCTGATGTCAGACCATTGCGGGCTGTTCGAGGGCGGCGGAAACGACCAGCGACTCGATGCCCCGCAGGCCGGCCTCCAGCATCTGGGGCGAGACGGCCGCGGTGTCGACCCGCCAGGTGAGCTCGACCGCGCCGGGCGCGGCGTCCACGTGCAGGAAGCAGGTCGCGTCCCACTCGTTGGAGCTCGGCCCCCACCGCAGCGCGCTGTCCGCCACCGCGGCGGCGATCCGCGCCGGTGACGGCGGCGCCGGCGGCGAGGACGGCGGGCCGGCGGCGGAGCGGCGGCGGTCGTTGAAGTAGCAGCCGGTGTCCAGGTCCACGCCGCGCTCGGCGGCGACCCGGTCGACGAGCGCCCACAGGTCGCGAGGGTGGTAGTAGGCGTACATCCCGGCGGTCAGCTGGCTCTTGAACGTCCGCGCGACCACCTCGGGCAGCTCCGCGCCGGTGGTGTCGATGACGGCGAGCCCGGCCTGCGCCAGGTTGCTGACCGACTCGGCGAACCCGGGCCGGAAGCGGTTGCTGACCACGATCCGGAACGCCCCGACCGGCAGGCCCGAGAGACGGCCGACCATCACGGCGTACGCGGCGAGCAGCACGGTGCCGGAGTGCACCTGCGTGCGGGCGGCCACCTCCGTGAGGGCGAGGTGCAGCGCGGGCGAGGTGAGCGTCGCCTCGCACCACCGCTCGGGCCGCGGTTCGAGCGGCACCGGGAAGCGGCGCGGCTCGATCGAGCGCAGCTGCTTCTCCCAGTACCGCAACGACGCCTGATGCTGCCGGCGCGCGGACGTGCCCTGCTGGGCGGCGGCGAGCGCCAGGGGCTGGACGCCGGCGACGGGCGCGAGATGGCGGCCGGTCACCGGGTCGAGGTTGGCGAGGTCCGCGATGAGCGCCTCGAAGCCGTACCCGTCGATGACCATGTGGCAGTACAGCGCGACGAACCACAGCGCGTCGCCGCCCGGGGAGGCGACGACAGCCATTCGCACCGGCCAATCAGAATACGGATCCCAGGGGTCCGCCTCGTACCGGGCGCGGATCGTGCCGGCGAGCCGCTCCGGGTCGCCGTCGTCGTCGTGCACCTCGAGCGTGACGGCGCCGGCCGAGGACAGGATCTGCCGGGGCGGCGCGGCGTCGTCCGAGGCGAGCAGGCGGGTCCGCAGCGACTGGTGCCGGCTCATGATGAACCCGAGCGTCGTCGCGACGTCCCGGACGGTCGTGCCGGCGGCGAGGGCCATCGTGCCGCCGGCCCATTCGGTGGCCTCGACCACCTGCATCGACCGCCAGGCGGCGAACTGTCCCCAGGTGAGTTCCCCGACGCCGCTGCCCTCGCCCTCGAAGGGCACGGTGATCCGGTGCGGCACAACAGCCCCCCAAGCGTCGAAGCAGCGGCATCGAGTCCCGGCAATGATTTAGAGAGAACGGACGGCCTTCATGGCGATCTCCTTTCCGCATGTCCGCCCATCGATCGACGCGCTCTGACGGGCGGTGCCGGGAGCCTAACTTCCGGGCTGTTGAAAGCGGAAGAGAACAGCACTCGTTAGGGGTGTTGAAAGGGTTGTGCAATCACCGGAAATTCATTGATGCTCGCATTATCGCCGTCAATTCACATGGGTCCGGAAATTTCGTACCCACCGCGACAAAGACGCCGTGCGTCGCATACTGTCGTGCGGGCGGGTCCGGGGCGGACGGGAATGGGTGGCATGGCGACGATCGGTGACGTGGCGCGGCAGGCGGGGGTGTCCCCGAGCACCGTGTCGTATGTCCTGAGCGGCAAGCGGACGATCTCGGAGGAGACCCGCCGGCGGGTGCTCGCCGCCATCGACGTCCTCGGCTACCACCCGCACGCCGGCGCGCGCGCCCTGGCCAGCAACCGCTCCAACGTCATCGCGCTGATCATGCCGCTCTACACCGGCCTGTACGTGCCGGTCCTGATGCAGTTCGTGATCTCGGTCGTGACGGCGGCCCGCCGCTTCGACCACGACGTGCTGCTGCTCACCCAGGACGAGGGCGAGCAGGGCCTGGAGCGGGTCGCCGCGAGCGCGCTCGCCGACGCGCTCATCGTGATGGACGTCGAGCTGCACGACCGGCGGCTGCCGCGGCTGCGGGCGCTGAGCCGGCCGTCGGTGCTCATCGGGTTCCCGGCCGACGCGGCCGGGCTCACCTGCATCGACCTGGACTTCGCGGCGGCCGGCGCGGCGTGCGTCGAGCATCTCGCCGACCTCGGGCACGAGTGCGTCGCTCTCGTCGGTTCGCCGCCGGAGGTGTACGAACGTGAGCTCGGCTTCGCCAGCCGCACCGCGGCGGGGTTCGACGAGGCGCTGCGCCGCCGGGGCCTGCGCGGCACCACCGTGCCGTGCGAGCCGGCCCCGGACGCGGTCCTGGCGACGGTGCGGGGCCTGCTGGCGCGCCACCCGGACCTGACGGGTGTGGTGGTGCACAACGAGCCGACGGTGCCGCCGCTGCTGGACGCGTTCGCCGCGCTCGGCCGGCGGGTGCCGCGGGACGTGTCGGTGGTGGCGATCTGCCCGGACGAGGTCGCCGACCGCGGCAAGCCGCGGCTCACGTCGGTGAGCATCCCGGCGGAGGAGATCGGGCGCCGCGCGGTGGAGCTGGTCATGGCGAAGCTCGACGGCCGTGAGGTCCCGGAGGCGACGCTGCTGCCGCCGGCGTTGGTGGCCCGCGACAGCGCCGCCGCCGCACGCACCGCCCGGCCCGGTCCCCGGCGCCGCCCCGCGACCTCCTAGCGGGCGCGGGCGAATCCGGCCCGCGGCGCGGCAGGTGGCCGCACGCGCTCCGGCCCGCAGCCGCACGGGCCGCAGCGAGCGTTTCAGGGGTTCGGGTCGGGTTGCCGGCGCCGTCCCGCGACCTCCTGGCGGGCGCGGCCGAGTCCGGCCCGCGGCGCGGCAGGTGGCCGCACGCATCGCCCCGGTTGCCGGCGCCGTCCCGCGACCTCCTGGCGGGCGCGGGCGAATCCGGCCCGTGGCGCGGCAGGTGGGCGCACGCATCGCCCCGGTTGCGGGCGCCGTCCCGCGACCTCCTGGCGGCGCCGGCGGCCCGCGGCGCGGCAGGTCCGCCGCGGTCCGGAACACCCGGTCCGGGCCGCGGCGGTTGCCGGTACACCCTAGGAAAGCGTGATGGTGAGCCTTCCGGCCTCGGCGCCGACGGCGACGATCACCCCGGCGGGGTCGGGTGTGACGGTGTGGGTGAGCCGGCCGGTATCGACGGCCGCCACCGTGTCGATACCGGCCAGCTGCACCCGCCAGGGCGCCGCGCTCGTGTCGTCGCGGCGCGCCTCGACGGTCGTCCCGGTCCGGCGCACCGTGAAGGTGACGCTGTGGCTGGCACTGGGACCGCCCTGCGGCGAAGGGATGTCCACGGTCGTGCCCGCGCCGTCGGGCAGCTCGTGGACCCGCAGGGTGACGCCGTCGGCGTATGGGTAGTCGGGGCGGTCGTCGCGCGCGCCGAGCGGCACGACCGAGCCGGGCCGCACCAGCACCGGCAGGTCGCCGATGCCGTACCGGCGGCGGATCCAGCCGGGCCCGGTCAGCACCTCCCCGCCGCGCAGGTCGGTCCACCGCCCCTCCGGCAGGTAGAAGGCGACGTCGCCGTCCGCGCTGAACACCGGCGCGACGAGGATGTCGCCGCCGAGCATGTACTGCCGGTCCAGGTACGCGCACGCCGGGTCGTCCGGGAACGCCAGCGCCATCGGCCGCAGCACCGGCAGGCCCTCGCGGTGCGCGGTGACGGCGGCGCCGTACAGGTACGGCATGAGCCGCGCCTTGAGCCGGGTGTACTCGCGCAGCACGGCGACCGCGTCGTCGCCGAAGTGCCACGGCACCCGGTAGGACTCGTTGCCGTGCAGCCGGCTGTGCGACGACAGCAGCCCGAAGGGGATCCACCGGGTGAAGACGGCGGCGTCGGGGGTGCCTTCGAAGCCGCCGATGTCGTGGCTCCAGAACCCGAACCCGCTCATGGCGAGGGACAGCCCGCCGCGGAGGCTCTCGGCCATCGACTCGAAGGTGGCGCTGCAGTCGCCGCCCCAGTGCACGGGGAACTGCTGGCCGCCGGCGGTCGCGGACCGGGCGAAGAGGACCGCCTCGCCCTCGCCGCGGTGCTCGCGCAGGACCTCGAAGACCGCCTCGTTGTACAGGTGCGTGTAGTAGTTGTGCATCCGCAGCGGGTCGGCGCCGTCGGCCCACACGACGTCGGTCGGGACGCGCTCGCCGAAGTCGGACTTGAAGCAGTCGACGCCGAGGTCCAGCAGCCGGCGCAGCTTGTCCTGGAACCAGGCCCGCGCCCGCGGGTCCGTGAAGTCGACGAGGCCCATCCCGGCCTGCCACTGGTCCCACTGCCACACGTCGCCGTCCTCGCGCCGCACCAGGTAGCCCTGCTCGACGCCCTCGGCGAACAGGGCCGAGCGCTGCGCGATGTACGGGTTGATCCACACGCAGATCCGCAGCCGCTTCGCCTTGAGCCGGGCCAGCATGCCGGCCGGGTCGGGGAACGTGGCCGGGTCCCACTCGAAGTCGCACCAGTGGAACTCGCGCATCCAGAACGTGTCGAAGTGGAACACCGACAGCGGCAGCCCCCGTTCGGTCATGCCGTCCACGATGTCGGTGACCGTCGCCTCGTCGTACGGGGTGGTGAAGGACGTGGACAGCCACAGCCCGAACGACCACGCGGGCGGCAGCGCCGGGCGCCCGGTCAGCGCCGTGTACTTGCGCAGGACGTCGCGCGGGGACGGGCCGTAGATGACGAGGTACGAGAGGACCTGCCCGGGGACGCTGAACTGCACCCGGGACACGGCCTCGGAGCCGACCTCGAACGACACCGGCCCCGGGTCGTCGACGAAGACCCCGTAGCCGCCGCTGGTCAGGTAGAACGGCACGTTCTTGTACGCCTGCTCGCTGCTGGTGCCGCCGTCGGCGTTCCAGACGTCGACGGTCTGGCCGTTCTTCACCAGCGGGCCGAAGCGCTCGCCCAGGCCGTACACCACCTCGCCGACCCCGAGGTCGAGCTGCTCGCGCAGGAAGTGCCCGTCGCCGGTGCGCAGCGCGGCGAGGGCCTTCGGCGCGCTGCCGGTGAGGACGCGGCCCTCGGCGAGGAAGTCGAGGCGCCACCGGTCGCCGAGGGCGAAGCGGGCGCTGAGCGCGCCCGAGGTGAACGTGACGGACTCCTCGTCGCGGGTCACCTTCGCGTCGGCGGCCGGGTCGGCGTCGATGCGGAAGCTGGGCCCGCGCCGCCGCCCGCCGGTGTGCCGGCTGACCCTGACGGCGACGACGTCGGGGGCGGGGGTGCTGCAGTCGACGGTGAACAGCGGCGTGTTGAGGGTGTCGCCGCGGCCGGTGACCCGCTTGGCCGGCGCGAACACCGACAGGCTGCCCGCGCCGGTGGTCACGTCGCGGACGTGCACCGGGTGCAGCGCCTGCACCCCGTCGCGCAGCTGCCAGTATCCGTCGCTGAACTTCATGCACGCGCCCCATCTGCCTGATCGCACTGTCGAAGCGCTTCGACAGTGCGTCACCGGCCCCGGAGGTGTCAACCGGCCGGCCCGCCCGGCCAGGCACGGGCGTGAAACTTCCACGTGCGCGAGAATGCGCGGGTGGCAGTATCGGACGCACAATTCCTGGCGATGGTGGACGCGCTCGCCGAGGTCTCGCCGGCGCACGCCGCGGACTACACCTCGTTCAGCGTGCGCGGCAAACGGTTCGGCTATTTCTGGCCCCGCACGCACACCGCCGGTCTGAAGCAGACGATCTCGGAGCAGCTGGCCCTGGTCGCCGAGCGTCCCGACGTGTTCGAGGTGCAGTTCACCTCCGGCGGGTTCGGCTGGGTCGTCGTGTACCTGCAGAGGATCGACGCCGACGAGCTGGGCGAGCTGCTCTACGAGGCGTGGCAGCTGTCGGCGCCCGAGTCGCTCGCCGAGGAGCACCCGCTGAGCTTCACGTAGGCTGCGGGCATGTCTCTCGCCGCGGATTTCGAGCAGGCCCAGGCCGACGCCAAGCAGCTGCCCGCCCGTCCTGCCAACGACGTCCTGCTGCGCCTGTATGCGCTGTACAAGCAGGGCACCCACGGCGACGCCACCGGCAAGCGTCCCGGCGTCTTCGATCTGGTCGGCCGGGCCAAGTTCGACGCCTGGCAGGCCGTCGCGGGCACCCCGCAGGAGGACGCCCAGCGGCAGTACGTCGCCCTCGTCACCGAGCTGCGCGCCTGAGGTCGGACCGCTGAAACGGGTCGTTCCGCATACTGTGTGGCACATGGTACTGTGTGGCGCATGGTAAGCGGGGCCGGCGAGAAGCTGGAGCAGGAGCTGCGCCGCGGTGTCGTCGTCCTCGCCGTGCTGTCGCAGCTGCGGACGCTGCGATACGGCTATGAGCTGCGCCAGTCCCTCGTGCAGCGGGGGATGCCGATCGAGGAGGGCACGCTCTACCCGTTGCTGCGCCGGCTCGAGGCGCAGGGGGTGCTGCGCAGCGAGTGGCAGGCGGCCGAGGGGCCGCCCCGGCGCTACTACGTGCTCAGCGACGACGGGGCGAAGCTCTTCGAAGGACTGACCGCCACCTGGCGCGGCCTCAACCTGGCGATGGACGACCTCCTGGAAGGCGAACATGACCGCTGACGAGCTCATCGACACATACGTGGCCGACGTGGTCGGTCTCCTGCCGCGGGCCCAGCGCCGGGACGTGGCGCTGGAGCTGCGGGCGCTGCTGGCCGAGGAGGTCGCCGCGGCCGGCGAGGACCGGGCCCGCGAGCTCCTGCGGGCGTTCGGCCGCCCGGCCGAGGTCGCCGCGCGCTACGGCACCCCGGTGACCCTGATCGACCCCGCGGACACCCGGCGGTTCCTGACCCTCGCGGGCGGGGGAGCGGCGCTGATCGCGTTCGCGGCGGTGCTGCACGAGCTGATCGAGCGGGCCGGGCCGCAGCGCGACGTGGAGCGGGCGGTGCAGCAGTCGGTGCCCGTCGTGCTCGGGTGGCTCGGGCTGCTCCTCGCGGGCTTCGCCGTCGCCGCGTGGCGCCGGCGGCGCCGGCCGGACCCGGGCTGGCGGCCGAGGCCCGTGCCCACGGACCGGATCAACCGGGCCGGGCACGCGGCCGCCCTCACGTTCTTCGTCCTCGGCACGCTCGTCCTGACCGACCCTGCGCGGGCCGTCGGCGCGGTGTTCCCCGCGGCGCGGGACGCGTTCGCCTATGACCCGCAGTTCCTGCGGGTCCGTGGCCCGGTCGTGCTCGCGCTGCTGGTCGTGAGCCTCGGCATCCAGGCGGTGCTGATCTGGCACGGGCGGTGGCGGCCGCTGCTGCACCGCATCGACATGGCGCACAGCGTGGTCTTCTGCGCCGTGCTCACCTGGGTGCTCGGCGCCGGGCCGGTCTTCGCCGCGCCGATGGCCGACCAGGAGGCCAAGGGCTGGGTGGGCCTGCTCGTCCTCGTCGCGCTGATCGACCTCGGCGTGCGGACCCACAGGATGAGCGTCAAGCACGCCCTCCATCACTGAGAGCGCTCTCTTGACGGGGCGGTCGGCGGCTTTGTAGGTTCGACAGAAGTCAATCTGGAAAGGTTGATTACGGACACCGCCATGTCCTGTAGGAGGTTCGCGCAATGCACGTCTCCGTCAAGGCTCGCTCCCTGCTCATGCTGGGTGCGACCGTTCTGACGTTCCTCACCGCGGTCGCGGTGCGGGACGCGAGCACCAACGCGGCCGACGCCGCCATCGGCGGGCTCACCTGGTCCGACGAGTTCGACGGCGCCGCCGGCAGCGCCCCCAACGCCAGCAAGTGGAAGCGTGACATCGGCGGGGGTGGCTGGGGCAACAACGAGCAGCAGTACTACACGAACAGCACGAGCAACGCCTCGCTCAACGGTGCCGGGCAACTGGTGATCACCGCCCGCCGGGAGAACCCGGCGAACTACCAGTGCCACTACGGCACCTGCCAGTACACGTCGGCCCGCCTGCTCACGCAGGACAAGTTCACCCAGACGTACGGGCGCTTCGAGGCCCGCATGAAGCTGCCGCGCGGGCAGGGGATCTGGCCGGCGTTCTGGATGCTCGGCGCCGACATCGGCAGCAACCCGTGGCCGAACAGCGGCGAGATCGACATCATGGAGAACATCGGCAAGGAGCCGAACACCGTGCACGGCACCATCCACGGCCCGGGCTACTCCGGCGCCGAGGGCATCGGGGCCGGGTACACGATCGGCGCGCCGTTCGCCGACGCGTTCCACACGTTCTCGGTCGAGTGGGAGCCCAACGTCCTTCGCTGGTACGTGGACGGCAACCTCTACCAGACCCGCACCCCCGCGGACCTGGGCGGCGACCGGTGGGTCTTCGACCACCCGTTCTTCATGCTGCTCAACCTCGCGGTCGGCGGCTACTGGCCGGGCTACCCCGACGGCTCCACCCAGTTCCCGCAGACGCTGACCGTCGACTACGTACGGGTCTACTCGTACACCAGCGGCGGTGGCGGCGGCGCCGGGCCGATCATCGGCCAGGGCAGCAACCGGTGCATCGACATCCCGTCGTCGAACGCGGCCGACGGCAACCGGCTGCAGATCTGGGACTGCAACGGCACGGGCGCGCAGCAGTGGACGTTCAACGCGGACGGCTCGGTGCGGGCGCTCGGCAAGTGCATGGACGTCTCCGGCGGCGGCACCGCCGACGGGTCGATCGTGCAGCTGTGGACCTGTAACGGCTCCGGCGCCCAGAAGTTCACCCTCAGCGGTGCGGGCGACCTGGTAAACATCCAGGCCAACAAGTGCGTCGACGTGCAGAACGTGGCCACCGCCAACGGCTCGAAGCTGCACATCTGGACCTGCAACGGGGCCAGCAACCAGAAGTGGCGCAGATAGGCACGTGCCGACGGTGGCGCCGGATCCGCATCAGATCCGGCGCCCCCCCCGAACTTCCCAGGCCATGCCGAAACCTACGAAGTTTTTCGCT
>NZ_JBVJIJ010000013.1:195955-271159 GCF_055586325.1 Dactylosporangium sp. NPDC051087
TGCGCGGGCATTCGGTGTTTTGGCGCTCGTGGGGTTGGCGATGTCAGGTTGGGGGGGGGGGGGGGCTGGGGAAGGGGGGGGGGGGGGGGGGGGGGGGGGCCGCCCCTCCCCCCCCCCCCCCCCCCCCCCCCCCCCCCCCCCCACCGCAGCATTTCCAGGGCCGCGCCGACGCTGACGACGTTCTCGGCCAGGGGCCGGGGGAGCAGCGCGTCGGCGCGGGCGAGCCGCCGCAGCACGGTGTTGCGGTGGGTGTACAGCCGCTCCGCGGCCCGCGTGGTGCTGCACTGCTCCCGCACGTAGGTCAGGACCGTCTCGTGGGTGGCGGCGTCGGCGTGCACCAGGTCGCCGAGGGTGTCGGCGAGGAACTCCTCCGCCAGGGTCGGCTCGGCGGTGAGCAGCGCGACCAGCTGCACGTCCTCGTACCGCGCCACCTGCTGCGGCGACGTGAGCCGGATCAGCATCCGCTGCGCCGCGGCCGCGTCGAGGTGGCTGCGGCGGAACCCGTCCACGTCGGTGCCGGGCCGGCCGACGGCGACCCTGACCTCGGGATGGCCGGTGAGATGGCCGGTGAGCCGGTCCAGCGACGGGGCGGTGGCGGCGGGGAACCAGACCCACAGCGCGGCGGCCCCCGCGACGACCGTCAGCCGGTGCGCGGCGCCGGCCGCCCGCATCACCGTCTCCGCGGCGCCTTCGAGCTGCCCGGCCGCGCCCCAGACGATCGCCGCCGTGTGCGGTCCCGTCAGGCCGTAGCCGAGCTGCGCCTCGGCCCGGGCCCGGCTGATCGGCGCCCCTTCGAGCAGCAGCGTGACCGCGGCCCGGCGCTCCGCGGACGCGCCCCGGGTCAGCTCGGCCCGCTCGGCCTCCATCCGCCGCGACACGGCGGCGACGGTGTCGTCGATGAACGTCGTGATCGACAGCGCGGACGCGTCCAGGAGCTCGCGCAGCAGCGCCGGGTCCGACGTCAGGTCGAAGCAGATCTCCATCCACCGCCGCCACGCGACGCTCTGCGCGGTCCGGTACGCGTCGAGGCCGCGCTCGTCCAGGCCGCGGCGCACCATGTCCCGCGCGGCGTCGAGGGCCTCCGCGCCGGTGTTCGCCGGGACGCGCCGGCCCGGGTGCAGGACGTTGCGCGCCGCCCAGTGCCGCAGGTTGGCGAGGTTGGCGCGTTTCGTCGCCTCCGCGAGGACCGGGTCGGCGGCGACGGGCCGCATCCGGTCGCCGCCGAGCGCGGCCGCGTGCAGCTCCTCGATCCAGTCGGCACGCGGGTCGAGGGCGATCTCCGCGCCGCGCCGGAACAGCTCGGCGACCTGCGGCGACAGCGGCGGCCACGATACCTCCGCAGCATTCTGCACCATACGGTGAGTATTTCGGTGCAGGTTGGACTGGCGCAAGGCGGCGGCGGTGGCGCATCGTCGAGGTCATGAGCGAGCATCTCGACGTCATCGTCGTCGGGGCGGGCATCTCCGGGATCGGCGCCGGCCGGTACCTGCGCACGATGCTGCCCGGCAAGACGTTCGCGATCCTGGAGGGCCGCGCCGCGTCCGGCGGCACCTGGGACCTGTTCCGGTATCCGGGCATCCGCTCGGACTCGGACCTGCACACGTTCGGCTACGAGTTCAAGCCGTGGCGCGACGAGGAGTCCATCGCCACGGCGCCGCGGATCCTGTCGTACCTGCGCGAGACGGCGACCGAGAACGGCCTCGACGCGCACATCCGCTACCACCACCGGGTGCGCGGCGCGCAGTGGTCGTCCGAGGAGGGCCGCTGGCACGTCGACGTGGAGCGCGCGGACACCGGCGAACGCGTGCGGCTGACCGCCGGGTGGCTCTTCTGCGCGGGCGGCTACTACCGGTACGACGAAGGCTTCACCCCGCACTTCGAGGGCCGGGACCGCTTCCCGGGTCCGGTCGTGCACCCGCAGCACTGGCCGGAGGACCTCGAGCACGCCGGGAAACGGATCCTGGTCATCGGCAGCGGCGCCACCGCGGTCACGCTCGTGCCGGCCCTCGCCGCCACCGCCGCGCACGTGACGATGCTGCAGCGCACGCCGTCCTACGTGATGCCCGTCGCGAAGAAGGACCCCGTGGCGAAGGCGTTGCGGCGGTGGCTGGGCGAGGAGCGCGGCTACCGGGCGACCCGCCGCAAGAACATCGCCCAGCAGCGCGCGATCTGGCGGTTCTGCCGGCGCTTCCCGAAGGCGGCACGGCGGCTGATCCGGTGGGTCAACACGAAGCAGCTGCCGGCCGGCTACCCGGTCGACGAGCACTTCAACCCGCCCTACGGCCCGTGGGACCAGCGGCTGTGCGCCGTCCCCGACGGTGACCTGTTCAGGGCCGTCCGCCGGGGTACCGCCGACGTCGTCACCGACCGGGTCACGACCTTCACCGAGCGTGGGGTGCTGCTGGCATCGGGCCGCGAGCTGGAAGCGGACGTCATCGTCACCGCCACCGGTCTCCAGGTGCAGGCCCTGGCGGGACTGTCGCTCGCCGTCGACGGGGTCCCGGTACGGCTGCCGGACACGGTGGCGTACAAGGGGATGATGCTGTCAGGGGTGCCGAACCTCGCGTTCGCGATCGGCTACACCAACTCGTCGTGGACGTTGAAGATCGGGCTGCTCTGCGAGCACTTCTGCCGGATCCTGGCGCACATGGACGCCATCGGCGCCGGCGTGTGCCGGCCCGAGCCGGGCGACCCCGCGATGCCGACCCGCCCGTTCCTCGACTTCGCCGCCGGCTACATCCAGCGCGTCGTCGACCAGCTGCCCAGGCAAGGAGACCGCATGCCCTGGCTCACCTCGATGGACTACCACTCCGACGTGAAGCTCCTGCGCGCCGGCCGCGTCGACGACCCCGAGCTGCGCTTCACCCCGGCCCGCAGCGCGGCGGAGGTGGCGGCGTGAGCGAGGACCGTTTCGTCGAGCTGCCCGGCGACCGGCGGATCTGCTACCGGGTCGACGGTCCGGACGACGGCCCGCCGCTGCTGCTCATCGCCGGGCTCGGCCTGGACCTGACCTCGTGGCCGCGGCGGATGCTCGACGGGTTCACCGGCCACGGGCTGCGCGTCATCCGGCTCGACAACCGCGACGCCGGCCGTTCGACCCGCGTCCGGGCCCGGCCGCCGAGCATGCTGCGGCAGCTGTTCGCCCGTCCTGTCCCCGGCGCGTACGACCTCGGCGACATGGCCGGCGACGTGGACGCGCTCCTGGAGGACCTCGGCACCGGGGCGGTGCACGTGCTCGGCATGTCGATGGGCGGGATGATCGCGCAGACCCTCGCCGCCCGGCACCCCGGCCGGGTCGCGACGCTCACGTCGGTCTTCTCCACGACCGGCCACCGGAAGGTCGGCCAGCCGGCGCCGTCGACGATGCTGCGGATGGCGAAGCGCCCCGCCCGCACCGTGGAGCAGGCCGTCGAGCGGCACCTGTCGCTGCTGCGGCACATCGGGTCGGCGCAGTTCCCGCCGGACGAGGCGGAGGAACGCGCCTGGGTCGCCGGCATGTGGGACCGCGGGTCGGGCCGGCCGAACGCCGCCGGGGTCGGCCGGCAGATCGGCGCCATCCAGGCCTCCGGCGACCGGACCGCGCAGCTGCGCGCCATCACCGCGCCGACACTGGTCATCCACGGCGACGCCGACCGCATGGTGCATCCGAGCGGCGGCCGGGCGACGGCGGCGGCGATCCCGGGCGCCAGGCACGTCGAGATCCCCGGCATGCGCCACCACTTCTCCCCGGGCGTCGTGGACCGCATCGTCACCCTCACCGCCGCCCACATCACCGCAGCCACCGGCACCCCGGGAGTTCCCGGCCGGGCCGCGGGCGCCGGGGTGGCGGAATGAGCGGCGTGCGCGGCAAGGTGGCCGTCGTCACCGGCGCCGGGTCCGGCATCGGGCGGCAGCTCGCCGCCGAGCTCGCCCGGCGCGGGGCGCGGCTCGCCGTCAGCGACGTCGACGCGACCGGGCTCGCCGGCACCGTCGAGGAGGTCAAGGCCCTCGGCGCCGAGGTGCACGCCGCGCCGCTCGACGTCAGCGACCGCGCGGCCGTGGAGGACTACGCGGCCGCGGTCGCCGCGCACTTCGGGGTCGTGCACCAGGTGTACAACAACGCCGGGGTCGCCGGCGGCGGGCGCAGTGTCCTGGACAGCGACTGGGCCGCGTACGAGCGCACCATCGCCGTCGACCTGTTCGGCGTCATCCACGGGACGAAGGCGTTCCTGCCGCACCTCATCGCGTCCGGCGACGGGCACGTCGTCAACGTCTCCAGCCTCAACGGGATCATGGCGCAGCCGGCGCTCAGCGACTACTGCGCCGCGAAGTTCGGCGTCCGCGGCTTCACCGAGGCGCTGCGCGGCGAGCTCCTCGCCGCCGGGCACCCGGTGCGGGTCAGCGTCGTGCACCCCGGCGGCGTCCGCACCAACATCGCGACCGCCGCGATCGAGGACGCCCGCCGGCGGGGCGCGCAGGTGACCGCCCGGGACGAGGCGCGGACCCGGCTCTACAACGAGAAGCTGCTGAAGATGCCGCCGGAGAAGGCCGCCCGCATCATCGTCGGCGGCGTCGAGGCGGGCCGCCCGCGGATCCTCGTCGGCGGCGACGCGAAGTCCGTCGACCTGCTCGTGCGGTGGCTGCCGCGCGCGTACCCGAAGTTCGCCGCCCGCCTGGAACGCCGGCTCTCACCCCGCTAGGGATCGCCGCGCCGGCCCGGTCGTCTCAGGACCGGGCCGCGTGTTCGACGTCGACGTCAGGGTTGAGCGTGTCGTCGAGGAGGCGCAGCGCCGCGACGTCCGGGCCGGGATGCTTGGCGGTGAAGTGGGCGAGGTTGCGGCGCCAGTCGGCGTAGCGGCGGGGGGTCATGCCGCCCCGCTCCCACGTGTACAGCACCGCCTCCGGGTCGAACGCGAAGGCGAGGCCGTGGCGGCGCAGCCGGTACCCGAGCTCCGAGTCCTCCAGGCCCCAGCCGGTGAACCCCTCGTCGAACCCGCCGACCGCCAGGAGGTGCTCGCGGCGCACCGACAGGTTGCAGCTGAACGCGTACAGCCAGCAGGTCGCCAAGGCGTCCAGGTCGCCGCCGAGCCGGTCCAGGACCCAGACCCGGATGTCGCGGGGCGTGGCCGGCCGGTCCGCGAACGACCAGTCCCGCAGGAACGCGTCCAGGGGGAGCTCCCCGTCGCCGAGGCGGTGGCGGGGGCCGGTGAGCACCAGGTCCGGCCGGCGCTCGTGGTGGCGGGCGTGCCGGGTGAGGAGGTCCGGCGGGAACACGTGGTCGGGGTCGATCATGACGACGAGGTCGCCGGACGCACGCCCGATCCCCGTGTTGCGGGCGGCCGAGCGCCCGGAGGCGGCCGTGCGCGGCTTGTGGACGTACACCAGCGGCAGCCCCTCGTCGAAGGCGCCGATCCGCGACCGGGTGCCGTCGTCGGACCCGTCGTCGACGACCACGACCTCCAGGGTGTGGCCGCCGAGCTCCTGCCGCCGCAGCGCGGTCAGGCAGCGGCCGAGCGCCGCGCCCGCGTTGTAGCACGGCAGGACCACGCTCACCTTCATCGACAAACCTCCAAATAGATGGTTGCCAGGCTCTAAGCTGGCGGCATGGGTGTGACGAGCCGCCGCGTGCGACGCACCTATCTCACTCTGGTGCTGCTCAACACGCTTGCCGTCACGTTCATCTGGGGCATCAACTCGCTGCTGCTGTTCGAGGCGGGCCTCACCAACACGGAGGCGCTGGCCGCCAACGCGTGCTTCACGCTCGGCTACGCCGTGTTCGAGATCCCGACCGGCTCGATCGCCGACACGTGGGGGCGCCGCGCGTCCTACCTGCTCGGCGGCGGCACGTTGACGCTCACGACGCTGCTGTACTGGCTGGCCTGGCGCCTGCACGCGGACGTGTGGGCGTGGGCGGCGGTGTCGGTCGTCCTCGCGATCGGGTTCACGTTCTTCTCCGGCGCCACCGAGGCGTGGCTCGTCGACGCGCTGCACTTCCTGGAGTACGACGGCAAGCTGGAGAAGATCTTCGCCCGGGCGCAGGTCGTGACCGGCATCGGCACCCTCGCCGGGTCGCTGGGCGGCGCGTACGTCGCGCAGGTCACCGACGTCGGCGTGCCGTTCCTCATCCGGGCGGCGCTGCTGCTGACGCTCACCGTCGTGGCCTGGCGGGTGATGCACGACATCGGTTTCACACCCAGGCGGGCCGGCGGCCCGCTGCAGGACGTCCGCCGCGTGCTCACCGAGTCCGTCCGGCACGGGTGGGGCCGGCCCGCGGTCCGCTGGGTGATGCTCGGCGCGGTCGTCGCCGCCGGGGTCAGCTACTACGTCGCGTTCACGATGAAGCCCTACCTGCTGCGGCTCGCCGGCGACCCGCACGCCTACGGCCTGCTCGGCATCGCCGCGGCGGTCAACGCCGCCGCGCAGACCGTCGGCGGTCTCCTCGCGATGGCGTTCCAGCGGCTGTTCCGCTGGCGGATGTCGGTGGTCATCGCCGGGGTCGTGCTCAACGGCGGGCTGCTCGTCGTGTTCGGTCTCGCCGGCGGTGTACCGCTCGCGATGGCCATGCTCGCCTGCTACAGCATGGTGTCCGCGGCGATGCTGCCGTCGCGCCAGGCGTACCTCAACGGCCTGCTGCCCTCGGACCGGCGCGCGACCGTCCTGTCCTTCGACTCCCTCGTGGCCAGCAGCGGCGGCGTCGTGACCCAGCCCGGCCTGGGCCGGGTCGCGGACCTGTGGGGCTATCCCGCCTCCTTCGTCCTGGGCGGCCTGCTCCAGGCGATCGCCCTGCCGGTCCTGTTCCTGGCCCGCCGCCACGAGGTCGCCGCCGCCACCCCGCAGGAGCCCGAGGTCGCCGTCCCACAGCGCACGTAGCACCCGCCGCGGCGCGGGCGCGGCGCGGCTCACCCCGCCGGGGCGGCGGCGCCGGTGAACGGGCGTTTCGTGCCCTCCACGACGGGCCACACCTCGCACGGGCGCAGCGGCACGCCGAGGCGGACCAGGGTCAGCCCGGCCTTGAGGCGCACGGCGGCGAGGCGGCCCGACAGGGCGTACAGCAGCAGGTAGAGCCGGCACTGCAGGCGCTGGGCCGGGCGGAGCCGGGCGTAGGCGGCCGCGTCGATCTCGCGGCGGAAGTGCCGGCGGCGGACCCCGCGCCATTCGGGGAACAGCAGGTCGAGGCGGTGCGCCTCGTAGGACTTGCGGCGCTGGGCGCGGGCGAAGTCGCGTAGGCGCGGGATCGGCTGGAACAGCACGCGGGCGGCGGCCGCGTGGTGGATCGCCCCGGTGCCGTGCCGGTCGATGATGACCCGGGACAGGAACGAGTCGTCGCTGATCGGGCCGCGGTCCAGGCTCAGGTACGCGGCGGTGCGCGGGTCGACGCCGGTCACCCGCCGGTGCGGGACGCGCCACGCGACGTCGTAGTGCCGCACGGCGAACGCCCGCCCGCACAGGTGCCGCCCGCGGCGGATCACGTCGGGGTGGTAGTCGGCGAAGTTGAACACCGGCCGCCAGAAGCCGGGCCGGCCGTGCAGGTCGGCGGGGACCATGCTGGCCCACGCGGCCTCCGCCTCCGGGTGCTCGGCCATCGCCGCGACCAGCTCCCGCAGGCAGCCCGGGTCGAGGACGCAGTCGGCGTCCACGAGGATGAGGTGCTCCCCGGAGCGGGCCAGCCCGGCGATGACCCGCTGCGCCTCGATGAGCCCCGGCGGGGACCCGACGACGCGGGCCGTGACGCCGCCGCGCGGCGCACCGGCGAACCCGGCGGCCCAGGCGTCGGCGATCTCGCGGGTCCGGTCGGTGGAGCCGTTGACCGCGACGATGATCTCCGCCGTGACGGCGCCCGCCGGCGAATCCAGCGCCGCCACGGCCACCTCGATCGACCGGAGCGTCTGGGCGAGGGTCGCCTCCTCGTTACGGGCGGCGACCCCGACGCTCAGCACGTGGGCGACACGACACCGCGGACGTAGTCGTCGAACTCCGCCACGGAGTCGCCGGTCCACACCATGCCGTGCTCGCGGATGATGAACCAGTTCGTGGACCGCTGCCGCAGCTCGCGGAAGAAGTGCCGGCCGGCGGCGAAGCGGCCGCCCTCGATCCGCGCGTCGGAGACGAGGTCGCGGAAGCGCGGGCCGCGGGTCAGCTCCCGGTGGTGGAAGTGCACGATGAGCCGGGGCCGCCGCTCGTGCATGGCGAGCAGGGTGCTCAGCATCAGGAACTCGGGGGCGTCGGAGCTCGGCAGCCGCTCCCCGGTGTAGGTGAGGCTCTGCTGCCCCTCGTCGAACGACGTGATCAGGTCGTAGTCGGCGGAGGTCATCCGCGACTTGTCGGTGACGGTCTGCGAGACGAGCCAGTGCCCGTCGTGGGTGAACATGATCGAGCCGTCGGTGTAGGGCTTGCGCTGCCACAGGTGGTGATCGCGGTGGATGCGGGCGAGCTCGGCGACGTCGCCGGCGTGCTGGCGCCGCAGCCGGTCCAGGACGGCCCGGTCGCCGGGGTCGGCGCTCTCCGCCGGGTGGTACTTGACGCGGATCGTCTCGCCGATCGCGTTGACGTAGACGTCCTGCCACGTGTTGGTCCGCAGCCGCACGGCCAGGTCGAGATGGTCGGGGTAGATCGCGTTGACGTCGAGCGCGTCGCACAGCTCGGGCACGGCGGTGCGCGCCGCCGCGTAGCCGGGCCCGTCCTCGTTGCTGTCGGTCAGCGGATACGCCGAGATGACGTTCGTCCTGGCGCCGGTCGCGGCGAGGGCCGCCAGGTAGTGCCGCTCCTCGTCGGGCATGAGCAGCGGGTTCGTCGGGCCGTAGACGACGTAGGTGACGCCCGGGCGGTGCTCAGGGAGCGTTCCGTAGGCGAGGGGCTCGGCGGTGACGCCGTAGTCGCGGTGCAGGGCGCGGAACGCCGGCTCGATGATCTCGCGCAGCGCCCATGCGCTGTGCGGTGAGGCCGGATTCAGGACGTAGCAGTAGCGCAGCTCCGCGATGTTGCGCTTATACCGGTAGTCGTAGGCCTGCAGGTTCCCCGTTGAAGTCATCGAAGTGACCACCCAGAGGACTCTACATCGACCTCTCTCGACCCGCTGGCCAAGCACTGCCCCGGCTGGGCCGCCGCGCTACTCCATCGTGCCGTCGCCGTTGCTGAATCGTGTTACTCGCGCCATCCCGACATCTCCACGCCCTTGCCCGTGTCGACGCGGTAGCCGAGCCGGACCGTCTGGCTCTGCCCCTCCGGCACGACCAGCCGCCAGGTGAGGACGCCGAGGTCGGTGCGCTCCGCCGGCTGCGGCTCCAGCACGTTCTCCTTGACGGCGATCGTGTCGTGCCGGCTGACCGGCAGCTGGTCCAGGACCGTGATCCGCACCGGGCGGCCCGTGTAGTTGCCGACGGTGGTGCGGTACTCGACCTCCCGGCGCCGGCTGGAGCCGAGCGTCGCCTTCGTCGCGGTGCGGCGGGTCAGCTCCCGCTCCACCCGGACCCGGTCGTCGAGGCCGAGCGCCAGCTCGAGCTCCTCGCCGGGCGCCCACGTCGACAGGGCGGTCTTGCTGACGAAGTCGGCCTCGTGGAAGACGGCGGCCTGCCCGGGCGGCAGCGTGTGCTGCGACGTGTTCGTCACCTTGGCCCGCAGGTGCACGTCCGTGGACCGCGCCGGCGCGACGACGTGGTCGAGCTGGGTGGCGAGGTCCAGGATCAGCACCGTCGCCCGTGAGGTGGTGCCGTCGGCGGGCACCGGGACGGCGCGGGCCGGGCGGTACGTCGCCGCGACCGGGCCCTCCTCGACCGTCGCCTGCGCGACCTCGACCTCGGCGAACCCGTCGAGGGCCTCCTTCGCCATCCGGCGCGGCGCCGGGGCCATCGCGGCGGCGGGGGCGGGCATCGCGCCGGGAGCGCCGCCGTACGCGCCGAACGACTGCATCGGCGGCATCGGCGGTGGCGGGATCAGCAGGTCGAGATACCACGGCTGCAGCTCGGGGATCGCGACGGCGCCGGACGGCCGGGCCGTGGACAGCGCCAGCTCGCACTCCGGCCAGTCCTCGCCGGTGCGCTGCTCGACCAGCCCGAACCAGGTCAGGCGCAGGGTCTCGCCGGTCAGCCGCACGTCATACGTGGACCGCCAGCCGGCGTCGGGCACCTGGTACGTCACGTCGAGCTCGACCGGCCCCGGCTCCGACACGGCGAGCGCGACGACCGCGTAGCGCGCGTCGGGCTCCCGCTTGCCGGACAGGTCGGCCAGCTGCCGGTCGAGGGCCGCCGCCCGCTCCGTGACCTCGGTGCGCCGCCGCTGCAGGTCGCGGATGCCGGCCAGGACCGCGGTCAGCTCGCCGCCCATCGTGGCGGTGAACGCGGTGACCGTCCCGGCCGCCGCGTCGCCGGTCGCGAGGGCCCGCGCGTAGGCGCCGCTGGCCCGCTCGCCGAGCGTGGTCAGGAACGCCTGCCGCTGCCGCAGGACCGTCTCGGTGTCCGCGATCTCGGCGAGCTCCTCGTCGAGGGCCCGGCGCTCCTGCTGCACCGCGGTGACGGTGCCGTCGGACGGGGCCGGGTGGCGGCGCAGCACCACGTCGACGCCGAGGACCGTCGCCGGGCCGCGGCCGCTGACCCGGATCGAGTCGCCGTCCATGCTCAGCGGCAGCGGGCCGATCTCGGCGAGCTGCTCGCCCGCCTCGAGGGTGGCCCGGCCGCGCCGGGTGACCCTGGCCTGCCGGGGGTAGACGGTGACCGCCACGATCGAGTTCTGCACGTCCCGCACCGTAACGCATGCCGTCACCCCCGCCGGTGCGCGTCCGCCGCCGTTCGGGGCATGCCCCATGGACCGTTCCGCCCGCCGGGGCGCGCCGGTCGGCCGCATTGCGCGACACGCCGTGCGCCGCGTCCGTCACCGGCGCCGCGGCGGCCCGAGAATCGCCTTCCCCCGAGAACGGACGGAGCTCGATGTGACGGTGCCGCTGACGCTGCCCACCTCCGCCGCGACGCGCTACCCGCTGCGGTACGCCGTCGTCGACGTGGAGACCACCGGCCTGCACGCGCCCAGGGACAGGGTCCTGCAGGTCGCGGTCGCGCAGATGGAGCCCGACGGCACCCTGGGCACGGTCTGGTCCACGCTCGTCGACCCGGGCTGCGACCCGGGACCCGTGCACATCCACGGGATCACCAGGGAACGCCTCGCCGGCGCGCCCCGCTTCGACACCGTCGTCGGGCACCTCGCCGAGCTCCTCGACGGGCGGGTCCTGGTCGCGCACAACGCCGCGTTCGACTGGCGGTTCCTCGCCGCGGAGGCGCACCGCGCCGTCCACCGCCTGCCGGTCAGCACCCGGCTGTGCACCCTCGCGCTGAGCCGCCGCCTCGACCTGCCGACGGCGAACCTGTCGCTGGCGGCGCTCGCCGCGCACTGGGGCGTCGCCCAGGCCCGGCCGCACGACGCCGAGGACGACACCCGGGTCCTCACCGAGATCCTCCGGCACAGCCTCGCCGCCGCCGACACCCTCGCCCTGGAGCTGCCGCTGAGCGCCTGCGACGCGGAGGCGACCGAGCGGGTGTACCCGGCCCGCCTGCCGCGGCCCGTCTGCCCGTGGGCGTGGCCGGGCAGGTGGACGCCCGGCCGCCCGCTCGTCCAGGGCGCGAAGGTCGCCATCACCGGCAGCACCGCCACCGCCCGGGACGCGCTCGCGGCCCGCGCCACCGGCGCGGGGCTGGACGTGATGAACACCGTCAGCGGCCGCACCGGCCTGCTCGTCACCAACGACCCGGCGGGCACGACCTCGAAGCTGAAGGCCGCTGCCCTGTACGCCGTGCCCGTCGTCGACGAGGCGACCTTCGCGGCGCTGCTCGGCGACGTGGAGCCCGGCACGCCCAGGCAGGAGGGCCGCGGGCCAGCTGCGGCGGTGCCGTCGCCGCGCCGGCCCACCGGGCCGCTGTCCGGGCGGTGCCTGCTCGTCCTCGGCGGGACCCACGCCGAGGCGGCGGAGGCCCGCAACCGGATCGCGGACCTCGGCGGGATCGCCGCGGTCAACCTCACCACCCGGGTCACCGACGTCGTCGCCCTGCCGGGCGCCGAGAAGGACCGCCGCTGGGCGACCGTGACCTCGCTCGGCCTGCCGGTCACCGACCCGGACGCGCTGTCACCGGCCGCCGCGATGCCGGCGCCGGCCGCCGGGCCCGCGACCGCAGTGCCCGCGGCCGTCGCGGTCCTGTCCCGCGGGGAGGTCATCGACCTGCCGGACGACGTGGCGGACTGGTCGGTGTCGGTGACGTGGCCGGCCGGCACCGACGCGGAGGTCGACGTGGTCGCGTTCCTCACCGACCAGGACGAGCAGGTCCGCGCCGACGCCGACTTCGTCTTCTACAACCAGCCGGCCGCCGCCGACGGGTCCGTGGAGCTGACCCTGGACGTGCCGCACGAGACGCTCGTCGACGTCCGCCTCGGCAGGATTCCCGAGGACGTCAGCCGGATCGTGATCGCCGCCGCCATCACCGGCACCCATTCGTTCGGCGATCTCGGGCCGGTCGAGTTCGTCGCCCGTACCGGCGCGGGAGCCACCCACGCCAGAGCCACCCTGGACGCGGCGACCACCGAACGCAGCCTGCTGCTGGCCACCGTCTACCGGCGCGACGGGCACTGGCGGCTCCGCGCGATCGGCCAGGGCTACGACCACGGCCTCGCCGAGCTCGCCACCCTGCACGGCGTCACCGTCGACGACGACTGAGGCGGGGCCGGCGGTGGACTAGCGGTCCGGCGCCAGCAACGCCGCGAACATGTCGCGCAGCGGCTCGGCGAGCTCGTCCTGGTCCGCCGAGGCGAGGGGCTCCAGGGCCGTGGAGGCGCGCAGCAGCGCGATCCCGATCGCCGAGGCCAGGGTCATCTGCGCCCGCAGCATCCGGCGGTCCGCGTCGGCGTCCCCGGGCTGCCAGCCGGCCGCTGTCGCCATGCGGTCGGCGAAGCGGCGCAGGATGCCGACCCGGATCCGCTCGGCCTTCTCGTCGCCGGAGGAGCGCAACAGCAGCAGCAGCTGGGTGCGGTGCTGGGCGGCGTGCGGGCCGGCGAGCCGGACCGCCAGGTCGTGCGGGATCCGCTCCAGGGGCAGCTGGTCGTCGACGGTGCGGCCGAGCTCGTCGCCGACCTCCGCCAGGCACGCCTCGAACAGGCCCTCCTTCGACGTGAAGTACCGGTTGATGAGCGCGACGTTGACCCCGGCGTCGGTGGCGATGTCCCGGACGGTGGCGGCCGTGTAGCCGTCCGCGGCGAAGCGCCGGCGGGCCGCGTCGAGCAGCAGCTGACGGGTCCCGGCGGCGTCCCGGCGCCGCGTGCCCGCGGTGTTGGTCGTCACGCCACCAGCGTAGACGCACCCCGGGTGTGACGTAAACGATTGTTGACTTACGTCCGCGGCGGGCACATGGTGGACAAGTCAGCAATCGTTTACATAGCGCCTCGGGGACCTCATGACGCAAACCCTGCAACCACCGGCCGGCGCCAACCGGCACGTCAACGGCACCCTGCTGGTGGTGTACCTGTCGCTGGGCGGCCTGGCCTTCGCGGTCCTGCAGTCCCTGGTGGCGCCCGCGATGTCCACCATCGCCCGGGACCTGAACGCCTCGACCGCGGACATCAGCTGGATCCTGACCGCCTACCTGCTGTCGGCCTCGGTCCTCACGCCGATCCTCGGCCGCCTCGGCGACATGGCCGGCAAGCGCAAGGTCCTCATCGGCGTCCTCGCGGTCCTCGCCGCCGGCACGCTCCTCGCGGCCCTCGCCCCGAACCTCGCCGTGCTGATCGTGGCCCGCGCCATGCAGGGCGCCGCCGGGGCGATCCTGCCGCTGTCGATCGGCATCGTCCGCGACGAGCTGCCCCGGGAGAAGGTCGCCGTCACCGTCGGCCTGCTGTCGGCCATCTTCGGCGTCGGCGCGGGTGTCGGCATCGTCGGCGCCGGCCCGATCGTGGAGCACCTGTCCTGGCACTGGCTGTTCTGGCTGCCCCTGGTCCTGGTCGTGATCGCCCTGCTCGGCGCGATCTTCGGCATGCCGGAGTCGCCGGTGCGCACCCCGGGCCGCCTCGACGTGCTCGGCGCCGGCATCCTGTCGGTCGCCCTCGTCTCGCTGCTGCTGGCCATCAGCAAGGGCCAGGCGTGGGGCTGGACCGACGGCGCGACCGTCGGCCTGCTCGCCCTCGGTGTCGTCGCCCTCGGCGTCTTCGTCGCGGTCGAGCTGCGGGTCGGCGAGCCGCTCGTCGACATGCGCCTGATGTCGATCCGCGGCGTGTGGGCCACCGACCTCGTCGCCCTCATCCTCGGCTTCGCGATGTTCGGCACGTTCCTGCTGGTGCCGACGCTGCTGCAGCTGCCCGCGGCCACCGGCTACGGCTTCGGCAAGTCGGTGTCGGAGTCCGGCCTGTTCCTGCTGCCGACGGTGCTCATGATGGTCGTCTTCGGCCCGATCGCCGGCATCCTCAACCGGCGCTTCGGCCCGAAGCTGCCGATGTTCCTCGGCGCGGTGTCCGTCGTCGCCGCGTTCGCCCTGCCGGCGATCGCCCACGGCGCCGTCTGGCAGGTGCTCGCCTCGGGCATCCTCACCGGCGCCGGCATCGGCCTGTCCTTCGCCGCCATGTCCAACGCCATCATCGAGAGCGTGCCCGCCGCCCAGACCGGCGAGGCCAGCAGCGTCAACACCATCGCCCGGACCATCGGCAGCAGCATCGGCACCGCCGTCGTCGCCGCCGTCATCACGTCCAAGAGCACCCCGCAGGGCCTGCCCACGGACGCCGCGTTCACCGCCGGTTTCTGGGTCTGCGCCGGCGTCGCCGTCCTCGCGGTGGTCGCCTCCCTCGCGCTGCCCTCGGCGCACCGCCGCCACGAGCAGGCGGTCGCCGCGGGCGTCAAGGACCTCCCGCCGGAGCCGCAGGAGCTGCACCTGCCCCACCTGCACGCCCGGGGCTGACCCTCGCCGGTACCTCTGGAGCCCCCGGCCGTCCGGTCGGGGGCTCCGCCGCGACGGACAGCGGACAGCACCCTTGATCAGGTTTGCGGCGGGCGGCCACAATGCCGGTCGTGGAGACAGAGGACGAGGAGCGGCGCAAGAAGGACGGCTGCGACTGGGGGCCGGACTGCGACCTGCCCAGCTGTGACCTGCCCGGGTGTGACGGGTGCGACCTGCCCAGCTGCGGGTGCGACTTCATGCTGGGCACGATGCTGCTCAGCACGATGGCGATCAGCGCGCCGACGAGGAAGCCCCGGGCGAGCGCCAGCGGGCCCGGGCGGGCCGGGATGGCGGCGATCCGCGGCTACCAGCGCTGGATCTCGCCGCACCTGGGGACGCGGTGCCGGCAGATCCCGTCGTGCAGCAACTACGGCATGGAGGCGGTCCGCCGCTACGGGCTCGTCGTCGGGTCGCGGCTGACCGCGGCCCGGATCCGCCGGTGCAACCCGTCGACGCCGCACGGGACGCGCGACCTGGTCCCGTAGCCAGTGCTGGTTGCGCTCACATGAGCTCTGCCAGAGGTTGACAACTGAAGATGTGAGCGCAAACATGACGGTTCCCCGCCGCCACGAGGAGCCTTCATGCCCAGCCGCCTGCTCACGTTCGTCGCCGCCCTGCTCGTCACCGCCGCCGGGCTCGTGCTCACCCCGCCGGCGGCGGTCGCGTCGCCGGCCGTGCGCTACACGAACCCCCTGGCCAACCAGCGCGCCGACAGCCAGATCGTCAAGCACACCGACGGGTACTACTACTTCACCGCGACCGTCCCCGAGTACGACCGCATCGTCCTGCGCCGCGCCACCACCCTGCAGGGGCTGTCCACCGCCGCCGAGACCGTCATCTGGCGCAAGCACAGCAGCGGCGTCATGGGCGCGCACATCTGGGCGCCGGAGATCCACTACATCGACGGCAAGTGGTACGTGTACTTCGCCGCCGGCGCCACCAACGACATCTGGGCAATCCGCATGTACGTGCTGGAGGGCACCGGCGCGAACCCGCTGACCGCGACGTGGACCGAGAAGGGCCGCATCACCACCGCCTGGGACACGTTCTCCCTCGACGCGTCCACGTTCGTCACCAACGGCGTGCGGTACCTCGTCTGGGCCCAGTCCGAGCCCGGCCTGGCGACCAACTCCAACGTGTACATCGCCCGCATGAGCAACCCGTGGACGATCACCGGCAGCCCGGTCAGGATCGCGACGCCGACCTACGACTGGGAGCGGCGCGGCTACGCCGTCAACGAGGGACCCACCGTCATCCAGCGCAACGGGCGGGTCTTCCTCACGTACTCCGCCAGCGCCACCGACGCCAACTACTGCCTCGGCCTGCTGACGGCGAACGCCTCCGCGAACCTGCTCAGCGCCGGGTCGTGGGTGAAGAGCCCCGCCCCGGTGTTCGCCAGCAACGCCGCGACCGGCCAGTACGGCCCCGGGCACAACTCGTTCACCACGTCCGAGGACGGGCAGAGCGACATCCTCGTCTACCACGACCGCAACTACCGCGACATCACCGGCGACCCGCTCAACGACCCGAACCGCCGCACCCGCCTGCAGAAGCTGTACTGGAACGCCGACGGCACCCCGAACTTCGGCATCCCCGTCCCCGACGGCGTCACGCCGGTGCGGCTGCAGTCGTACAACGTCCCGGGCCGCTACGTGCGGCACTACGACCACCGGGCCCGCATCGACGCGGACGTGGCACCGCTGGCGGACGCGCAGTTCCGCATCGTGACCGGCCTCAACGGCGGCGGCACCGTGTCGCTGGAGTCGACGAACTTCCCCGGCTACTACCTGCGGCACAGGAACTTCGAGGTGTGGGTGGAGCGCAACGACGGCTCCGCGGTGTTCAAGGCCGACGCCAGCTTCTTCCAGCGGGCGGGCCTGGCCGCCGGCGGGGCGGTGTCGCTGGAGTCGCAGAACTTCCCCGGCCGCTACGTGCGGCACAGCAACGGCCTGCTCCACGTCCAGGCGGTCGGCGACGCCACCGGCCGCGCCGACGCCACGTTCACCCTGGACTGACGGGAGCGCGGGGCCGGGCAGCGCCGTCCGGCCCCGCGAAATCCGGTTGCCGGGACGGCGCGGGGTCCGCGATCATCGCTGCATGACGCGCTGACCTCCGCCCCTGCCCCTTGTCTCCCGAGCAGCCGAAGTGAGCGTCCCGTGTCACATCCGAAGGCGACCGTCACCGTGTTCGCCGGCCCGTCCAGCTGGATCGAGTCCGACGCCGTCGCGCAGTGCCACCAGGTGGCCGCGCTGGACGGCATGCTCCACGTCGCCGGCATGCCGGACCTGCACCCCGGCAAGGGCGCCCCGATCGGCGCCGCGATGTCCTCGACGGTGCTGTATCCGTTCCTCGTCGGCTCCGACATCGGCTGCGGCATCGCCGTGTTCCCGATCCGCCTCAAGCGGGTGGTGCCGGAGAAGCTGGCCGCGAAGTTCCCGGACCTGGACGTCCCGCTCGACCCCGCCGACGTGGCGGCCGCCGGCGAGATCCCCGGCGGGCACACCGAAGGCCTCGGCACCGTGGGGCGCGGCAACCACTTCGTCGAGCTGGCGAAGGTCGGCACCGTGCTGGACGGCGGGCACGCCGCCCGGCTCGGGCTCGCCGCCGGCGACCTCGTCCTCGTCGTCCACAGTGGATCCCGCGGCTTCGGCGAGCGGATCCTGCGCGCGCACACCGAGGTCCACGGCGCGGGACCGGCCGCCGACCCCGCCGCCTACCTGGCGGCGCACGACGACGCGGTCCGCTGGGGCTCGCTCAACCGGCGGCTCCTCGCCGCCCGCGTCGCCGACGCCCTCGGCGCGGAGCGCACCGAGCCGGTCGTCGACCAGTGCCACAACCTCGTCGAGGTCCGCGACGGCGGCTACCTGCACCGCAAGGGCGCCGCGCCGGGCGACGGCCGGGACGTGCTCGTCGCCGGGACCCGCGGCACCCCGTCGTATCTCGTCGCCGCGCACGCCGGCGCCGAGGCGAACCACTCGGTGGCGCACGGCGCCGGCCGCAAGATGTCCCGCGCCGACGCCCTGCGCCGCGGCAAGGTCAAGCACACCGTCGAGGAGCTGCGCCGCACCCCGGTCGGCTCGTACGTCGTCTGCGGCGACCGGCAGCTGCTGTTCGAGGAGGCGCCGACCGCGTACAAGCGCATCGAGCAGGTCATCGGCGACCTCGCCGACCATGGGCTGGCCACGCCGGTGCTGACGACGGTCCCGCTGGTGACCTACAAGACCGCGCCCGTCAAGGACCGGCGCTTCAGCACCTGACGCCCTGCTTGGCGAGCTCGGCGATCAGCGCGGACGCGGTGAGGTTCGTGAAGTTGACGTCCTTGCCCGCGGCGACCTCGATGACGTAGTCGTGGTCACCGGAGTCCTGCTCGATCTCGACGTCGCAGCTGCCGGCCTTCGCGTCGGCCTCGTAGTCGTCGAGCTTCTTCACGTTCTTCTTCTTTTTCTTGTCGTACACCTGGTCGTAGTCGGCCTCGGCGTCCACGTTGGTGTAGCCGGCCTTGGTCAGCTGCTTCTCCAGGTCGTCGGCCTGCGACGAGCAACCGGCGAGCCCCATGCCGAGCAGCAGCATGGTCGTGGCGGCGATGACGGATCGGGTGGCTCGCATGGCTATCGGCACTACTTTCGTCTCGGGGGGCTGCGGGGGTGGAGTCATCAATTCTGGATCATCCGGCCGGCGACGCTGTCGGGATGCCGATGCTCGATGTGTCGACAAACGGCGTGGTGCCGGTGCGGCGGCTGTCGTACCGCGGGTCGAGCGTGCCGAACAGCCGGTCCCACACGGTGGTGTAGAAGCCGAGGTTGTACCGCGGCGCCGCGTGGTGCCCGGCGTGCATCCCCGGCGTCGCCACCCACTTGAAGACGACGGACGCGCGCACCCTGGGCGGCAGCGGCTCCACCCCGAGGTGCCCGAGGATCCCGAAGAGCAGGTTGACGCCGGTGTACGCGGCGAGCGCCCACACCGAGAACGGGTGGACGGCCAGGACGAGCAGCCACGCGCCGCCGAACCCGATCACCTCGACGGGGTGCAGCGCGAACAGGGTGACCGGCCGCGGGTCGGCGAAGACGTGGTGCAGCCGGTGCGCGAGCGGGAACAGCCACCGCACGTGCGCCGTCGCGTGACCGGCGTACAGGACGGCGTCCATCACCACGACCAGCACCGCGAAGTCGAGCAGGGCCCGCCAGGTCAACGGCATCGTGAAGGTGATGGTGCCGGCCCGCCACAGCCACCACCCGGCGACGGTGACGCCCGCGTTGAGGACGGTCGCGGACGCCACGAGCCCCAGCTCCAGGCGGCTGACCGGGCCCGCGGGCGCGGTGACCCGCGCCGCGCCCGGCAGCCGCAGCACCCAGTGCCCGAGCACGGCGGTGATCCCGACGAGGGCCGCGTTCTCGGCGAGGGCGAGCACCGCGAACCAGCCGGCGGGCAGCTCGCGCAGCCACGTGACGACGTCGTGCACGCGCGTCCCGCCTCCCTTCGCCGGTATCGGGGTGCCCGGTCCGCATCCCGCTCCGCACGGCACTGTGTCACCCGCCCGCAACCCCTCGCGCGGAACACGGGGACGGTCCGGCGGGCGGCCGATGACTACAGTCGTGGCATGGGGACGGACTGGGGGACGCAGGCACCTGCGGCGGCATCGCAGGACGAGGTGGGGGACACCGGCGAGGACCGGGACGCCGGCGAGAGCGGCTGGCGGCCCAGGTCGCGGGTCGGGGCGATGGTCGCGGCCCTGCTCGCGGGGGACCAGGACGCGGCTGAGCAGGTCGCCGACGAGCCGGAGGCCAGCGAGAAGGAGCCGCGGGTCCTCGCGGCGGCGATCCGGCTCGCCGTGCAGAGCCTGTTCGACGAGGACACCCCGCCCGACGCGATCGCCGGCTCCGTGGCCGAGATGGCCCGCGACGTCGAGGTCGACCAGGACGCGGCGGTGGCCCTCATCCGCGCCCAGCTCGGCGAGGAGCACCTCATGGAAGCGTTCCCGGAGCAGGTGGTGATCGACACCACATGGTCGGTGTTCGGCTATCTCTGCGAGCAGCGGCTCGGCCGTGAGGACTCCATCGAGCTCATCGCCCAGGCGGAGGCGGAGGCGCTGTAACGGGCCGGTGGACCAACAGTCACCGAACGGTTGATCTCAGCGTGCGTGGTGTGTGCGAGCATCCACGCCAGCGGATACCTATGCGCTGGGAGCGGCCGAGTGACTGAGTTGGTGGAGCGGATCGTCGTCCCGTTCGAGGGCCCCGGCGCCGGTGCCGGGCCCCTCACCTGGGGTCAGCGGCAGGTGTGGGCGGCGATGGTCGAGATCGACTCGTCGATGAGCATGGGCGGCGCGGTGCCCGCCACCGGCGGCAGGACCGTCGAGGACTTCGCCGCCGAGCTGCGGTTCTTCATGTGCCGGTACGCGGCGATGCGGACCCTGCTGCGCTTCGCCGACGACGGCACCGTGACGCAGGAGGTGTTCGGCTCCGGCGAGACCAGCCTCGTCGTCATCGACACCGCCGACGGCGACGACCCGGCCACCGTCGCCGAGGCCCTCGCCGCGCAGTGGCGGGACCGCAAGTTCGACTACGCCACCGAGTGGCCGCTGCGGATGGGCGTGGTCCGCCACCGCGGCGACGTCACCCACGTGGTCGCCCTGATGTGCCACATCGCCGCGGACCTCGGCGGGGTCGCGGTGATGATGCGCGACCTCGCCCAGCGGGACCCGGTCACCGGCGAACCGGCCGCGCCGTACGACGCGCCGCAGCCCCTCGACCTGGTGCGTCTGCAGCAGGAGCCGGCGATGACCCGGCAGACGGCCACCGCGATGCGCTACTGGGAGACCCACCTGCGGGCCATCCCCGCGTCGCTGTTCGACCCTCCGGCCGCCGCCCCGGGGCAGCCGCGCTACTGCCGGCTGCGGTGGCAGTCCCGCGCGATGCACCTGGCGTCCGGCGAGGTGTCGGCGCGGCTCGGCGCGGACCCGGCGTGGGTGCTGCTCGCCGCGTTCGCCGCCGGCCTCGAGCGGCTGCGGCCGGGCCGCGGGCCGTTCGTCGCGATCAACATCATCGGCAACCGGTTCCGCACGGCGCTGCGCGACGTGGTCAGCCCCGTCACCCAGGACGGGCTGTGCGTCCTGGACGTCGCCGGGGTCGGCCCGGAGGAGGCCATCGCCCGCGCCCGCGCGGCGTCGATGAGCGCGTCGAAGCACGCCTACTACGACCCGGCCGCCCGGGCGGCGCTCACCGAGCGGGTCAGCCGCGAACGCGGCGAGCACCTCGACCTCACCGTCCTGTACAACGACCGCCGCACCCACCAGGCGGCCGGCGCGCACGACGCGGTGCCCGAGCAGACCATGGTCCTGTCGGAGGAGCCGCTGCGGTCCCTCGGGCCGAAGCTCATGATCGTCGTCGAGGACGTGCCGGACGTGGTGCGGCTGAGCGTCGACGTCAAGACCGAGTTCCTGCGGCTGCCGGACCTGCGGGCGCTGCTGGGGGAGATGGAGGCGTTCGTGCTGGACGCCGCGACACGGCACCAGCCGGTGGCGTAATCGGCGGGATGGGGGGCACTCACGGGCGGAAACGTCCGCGAACCTGGTCCGGAGGAGGCCAACATGCCCTACATCACCGTCGGGACGGAGAACAACGGCCCGATCGACGTGTACTACGAGGACCACGGCTCGGGGCCGCCGGTCGTGCTGATCCACGGGTTCCCGTTCAACGGCGCCACCTGGGAGAAGCTCACGATCCCGCTGCTCGCCGCCGGGCGCCGGGTGATCACCTACGACCGGCGCGGCTTCGGCAACTCGTCGCAGCCGTCGACGGGCTACGACTACGACACGCTCACCGCGGACCTCGACGCGCTGATGACGAAGCTCGACCTGCGCGACGCCGTCCTCGTCGGGCACTCCATGGGCACCGGCGAGGTCACCCGGTACCTCGGCACCCGCGGCTCGCGGCGGGTGAGCCGGGCGGTGCTGCTCGCGCCGCTCGCCCCGTTCCTGCTCAAGACGTCCGACAACCCTGAGGGCGTCGACGGGAGCCTGTTCGAGGGCTTCCAGGCGGCGATCCTGGACGACCGGTTCGCCTACCTCACCCAGTTCTGCAAGGCGTTCTTCAACTGGGACGAGAACAAGGGCACCAGGGTGAGCGAGGAGGCGTTCCGCGGGCACTGGGACATCGGCGCGCGCGGCTCGGCGAAGGGCACCCACGACTGCGTCGCCGCCTGGCTCACCGACTTCCGGCCCGACCTGCCGCGCATCGACGTGCCCGTGCTCATCGTGCAGGGCGACCAGGACAACGTCCTGCCCTACGCCAAGACCGGCGCCCGGCTCCAGCCGATGCTGCCGGACGCGCGGCTGATCACCCTGCCGGGCGCGCCGCACGGCATCCCGTGGACCCACCCGCGCGAGGTGGCCCGGGCGACGATGGAGTTCATCGGCGCGACCGCCATGTCGCACGCCTGACCCGCAGTACCGGGGCGGTTTCATGCGCACGGCGTGAGGCCGCCCCGCCCGCGCCGCCCGGACCCTCGACACCATGGCGGACCGCACACGCATCGTCGTCACCGATCGCCCGGCCGGCCCCGGTCCCAGGGCCGGCGGGCGGACCCGGCTGGCGCCGATGATGGGACCGGCCCTCGTCGCCGCCATCGCCTACGTCGACCCCGGCAACGTCGCCACCAACCTGACCGCCGGCGCCACCTCCGGCTACCGCCTCGTCTGGGTCGTCGTCGCCGCCAGCGCGGTCGCGATCCTCGTGCAGTACCAGGCGGCGAAGCTCGGCGTGGCGACCGGCCGGTCCCTGCCGGAGCTGTGCCGGGACCGGTTCCCGCGGTGGGGGCGGCGGATCCTGTGGCTGCAGGCCGAGCTCGTCGTCCTCGCCACCGACCTCGCCGAGTTCGTCGGCGCCGCGATCGGCCTGCGGCTGCTGTTCGGGATGCCGGTCGCCGTGTCCGCGGTCGTCACCGCCGCCGTCTCGCTGCTGCTCCTCGCGCTGCGCCGGCGCGGCCGGACCCGGTGGTTCGAGTCGGCGACGGCGGCGGCGCTGCTGCTGATCGGCGCCGGCATCGTCTACGACCTCGTCGCCGCCGGGCACCAGTCGGCCGGCGGTTTCGCCGCCGGGCTGGTCCCGCGGCTGGACGGCGCCGGGTCGGTGGTCCTGGCCATGGGCATCGTCGGCGCGACCGTCATGCCGCACGCCGTCTACCTGCACTCGGCGCTGTCGAAGCCCGGCGCCCGGTGCAACGCCGACCCGGGGACCGTCCGGCGGGCGCTCAAGCTCGACTGCGGGATCGCGCTGAGCGCCGCCGCCACCGTCAACGTGTCGATGATCGCGCTCGGCGCGGGCCTCGGCGCGCTGACCGCCGGGGCGTGGACCGGTGACCTGTTCGACGCGCACGCGGTCCTCGCCGAGCGGGTCTCCGGGTTCGCGGCGCTCGCGTTCGCGGTCGCGCTGCTGTCGTCCGGGTTCGCCTCCTCCGGCGTCGGCACCCTGGCCGGGGACGTCGTCATGGGCGGGTTCCTCGGCCGCCGTGTCCCCGTGTACCTGCGCCGGCTCGTCACCATGACGCCGGCGGTGGTGCTGCTGACCGCCGGCACGTCCCTGACGACGCTGCTCGTCGCCAGCCAGGTGGTGCTGTCGTTCGGGGTGCCGGTCGCGCTGTTCCTGCTCATCCACTTCTGCCGCGACCGGGTGCTGATGGGCCCGCTCGTCAACGCCCGCGGCACGACGGCCGCCGCGGCGGTGGCCGCCTCGGTCGTCGCCGCCGTCGGCCTCGCCCTTCCGGTGCTGCTGCTCGCCTGACCTGCCGCCCGACCTGCCCGCCTGACCTTTCGCCTGACCGGTGCGACCGGTCCGGCCTGTCCCGTGCACCGACCATCCGTCACCCGACCAGGAAGGCCTCATCCATGACGCAGACGTTGCCGCAGCCGAAGCGTGGCACCCGCGGCGGTACCGACACCGGACCCCGCAACGTCGAGCTCGACCTGCAGAACCCGGACCTGCTCACGCCACCGGCGGAGGACGCGGGCACGATCCCCAACCTGAAGTTCTCGATGTCCATGGCGCACACCCGGATGGAGGAGGGCGGCTGGACCCGCGAGGTCACGCAACGGGAGCTGCCGGTCGCCACCCAGCTCGCCGGGGTCGACATGAAGCTCAACCCCGGCGCGTACCGCGAGATGCACTGGCACAAGCAGTCCGAGTGGGCGTACGTGCTGGACGGCAGCTGCCGCATCGGCGCGGTCGACCAGGAGGGCCGCACGTTCCTCGACGACGTCCAGCGCGGCGACCTGTGGTTCTTCCCGAAGGGCGTCCCGCACCACATCCAGGCGCTCGGCGAGGGCGTGGAGTTCCTGCTCGTCTTCGACGACGGCATGTTCTCGGAGAACTCGACGTTCATGCTCAGCGACTACTTCGCGCACACGCCGCGCAGCGTCCTGGCGAAGAACTTCGGCTGGTCACCGCAGCAGCTGGCGAGCCTGCCGGAGCGGGAGAAGTACATCTTCGACGGGCAGGTGCCGCCGGCCCTGGAGACCGACAAGCTGGTCAGCCCGACCGGCGACGTGCCGCGCACGTTCAAGCACCGGATGCTCGCCGAGGCCCCGGAACGCTTCAAGGGCGGCTCCGCGCGGGTGGTCGACTCCACCAGGTTCGCCGCGTCGACCGCGATCAGCGCCGCGCTGGTGGAGATCGACCCGGGCGGGATGCGGGAGCTGCACTGGCACACCACCGACGACGAGTGGCAGTACTACATCTCGGGCACCGGCCGGATGGGCGTCTTCGCCGGCTCCGGCATGAACCGCACGTTCAACTACCAGGCCGGCGACGTCGGCTACGTGCCGTTCGCCTACGGGCACTACATCGAGAACACCGGCGACGAGCCGCTGGTGTTCCTGGAGATGTTCCGCAACCCGCGCTTCGAGGACATCTCCGCGAGCCAGTGGATGGCGAACACGCCGCCGGAGGTCGCCGCCGCCACCCTCAACCAGGACCGGGCCACGATCGAGGCGCTGCCGCACACGAAACCGCGCATCACCCGCTGAAGACGGCCGTGCCGGGCCTCTCACCGATAGAGGCCCGGCACGGAGTTCCGTTCAGCTCAGCAGGCGCCCTGGTCCTCCCAGGCGCCCCACTGCCCGCTCGTCGACGGGTTCTCGCCCTGCGTCCACCACTTCGCGCGGTACTTGCGGCCGCTGTACTGCACGACCGTGTTGCCGGAGTAGGCGGTGGCCGAGTTCCACACCGGCAGCGACCCGCAGCCGGTGCCCGTGGACGTCGACGGGGACGAGGACGGCGACTTCGACGGCGACGGTGAGGTCGACGGCGACTTCGACGCCGACGGCGACACCGAGACGGACGCCGACGGGGACGGGCCGGAGCAGACGCCCTGGTCGACCCAGACGGCGTTGGTGCCCGGGGTGTCGCCCTGCGTCCACCACTGCGCCTTCCACGTGTGCCCGTTGTGCGACACCAGCTGCCCGCCGGTGTACACGGTGCCCGCCGCCCACGCCGGGGCGGTGCAGCCACCCGTCGACGGGGTCGTCGACACCGTCGGGGAGGCGGTCGGGACGGTGCCGCCGCGGGCGTAGTCCGCGGACAGGGCGTAGGTCTGCCCGCCGATGGTGAGCGTGAAGTTCGACGGGCCGGAGATCGGCAGCTGGTAGTTGAGGGTGACCTCGGCCCATGCCCCGGCCGCGATCGCCGGGACCGTCAGCCGGACCCGGTTGAAGTCGCCCTTCAGGCCGCCGACGTTGCTGCCGGTGTGCCCGGTCGACACCGTGGTCAGCGCCCAGCCGGACTGCTGGCTGAGGTTGCCCGGCGCGGTGGTCGGGTAGTCGAACTCCAGCGTCGAGCCGGCCGGGATCGCCGCACCGGTGTTGTTGGTGAGCCGCAGCTCCGGGTTGATCGGGTAGTTGTTGTCACCGAGCGCGAACCCGCCCATCGACACCCCGACGTTCAGCGTTTGCGTCGGCATGGTGATGTTGGCCTTCTTGGCGCCGTACGGCGCGGCCGTCTTGAACTTGTCGTACAGCAGGTTCGTCAGCGTGTTGCCCATGTAGTACTCGTTGCGGGTGGCGTTCCACGCGTAGTCGCCGGCGAGCTCCCAGATCATGACGCCGCCGATGCCCTTGTTGACGACGTAGTCGGCCTTGGTGCCGAGCGACTGGTCGTCCTCGGTGGACAGGAACACCTGCTTCTGCGCGTTCCACAGCCACGGCGCGACGAGCGCGCTGGAGTAGTTGCGGGCGTAGGTGCCGGTGATGCGGTCCTCCGGGTCGGTGGCCGGGGTCAGCCCGTAGGCCTCCAGGTAGTCACCGGCGCGTCCCTCCTGCAGGTTCTTCGCGTGCCACATCGGGTTCGCGCCGGCCGGGACCTCGGCGTTGAGCTCGACGTCGTGCCACAGGTTGTCGATGCCGACCGCGCCCGCGCCGCACGGCGTCGTCGAGCCGATCGCCCCGCCGGTGCCGGCCGGGCACTTCGTCTGGTCCGGCAGCGCCGCGCGTCCCCACAGGCCGTTGGTGCCGCCGGTGACGCCGCGCCAGCCGCGGGTGTAGTACGGCACGCCGATGTTGATCCGGCCGGACTGCATCGCGCCGCGGAAGTAGTGGTACGCCCAGTCGGTGTTGAGATAGCCGATGTTGGAGTACGCGCCGTACACGCCGCCCTGGGACAGCTCCGCGTCGTCGCCGTTGTCGTACAGCGCCGCGTTCGGCCCGACGAAGTGGTTCCACGAGCCGTGCAGGTCGTAGCTCATGATGTTGACGTAGTCGAGGTACTGCAGCGCCTGGTAGGACTCCAGGCCGCGCAGCAGCCAGCCGGACGCGGGCGCGGCGACGGTCACCATGTAGTACTTGCCGTCGCTGGCCGCGGCGGCGTCGAGCTTCTCCCGCAGCGTCTTCATCAGCAGGTGGTAGGAGGCGTTGAGGCCGGCCCGCTTCGCGTCCGCCTGCGCGAAGTCCAGGGGGTTGCCGGCCTTCGCGTTCGACGTCGGGTACTCGTAGTCGATGTCGACGCCGTCGAAGCCGTACGTGCGCAGGAAGGTGACGACCGAGTCGGCGAAGGTGTTGATGCCGGCGACGTTGATGCTGTTGTCGCTGTTGGTGGTCATCCGGTAGAAGCCGCCGGAGTCCATGCGGTCGCCGTTGTCGGCGAAGTAGCCGCCGGTCTCGGCCCAGCCGCCGACGCTGATCAGCGTCTTGACCGCCGGATGCTGCTTCTTGAACTTGTTGAGCAGGTTGAAGTGGCCGGTGTAGGAGTACGCCGGGTCCATCTCCGCGCCGGCGACGCCGGGCCACGTCATGTTCGTCGCCGCGTTGTTCGCCGCCGTCGGGGTGCCGACGGAGATCTTGTTGGCGCCGTCGACGTGCGCGAACGCGTAGTTGATGTGGGTGATCTTGTCCCACGGGATCTGGTTCGCCAGGTACGCGGGCGCGCCGTTCTTGCCCGTACGCCAGCTGGTGAAGTAGCCGATGATCCGGCGGCCGTGGTCGGCGCCCAGGCTCTCCCGGCCGTTGGTGTCGTAGACCTTGCAGTAAGGCACCGTGACGCCCGGGGTCGGGTAGAGCCCGTCCGGACGGCAGGCAGCGTGGTCGACCTCCGCGTTGGCGGTGGTCACGAAGAACGCCGCCGAGGCCGCAACGAGTGCGGCCGTCGCGGCGGACAAGAGGTGCAGGGTGCGTCGACGCATAGAACCCTCCGCCAACCGTTAATAAAGTTAACAGTAAAGTGTCCTAGATGTATAGCGGCCATCGACGAGGGTGCGCAAGAGCCAGCCTTAACAGCGGCTTAGTACGCGACTTATTTCTGGAAGGCCTGATACAGGTTGCGCATCGCGATGACCGAGGACCGGACTTCCTGGAGGAGCTCGGTGGTCGCGAGGGGGCGTCCCCACTCGGTCGTCGCGAGCTCGTCCATGCCGATCGTCTCGATGCCGCAGCCATAGACCTGGCCCAGGAGCCGGATGGCGTCGCAGTGCTGGAACCGCACATACGGGTCGTTGGTCACCAGCAGGATCCGGTCCGCCGGCGCGGGGGTGTGGATGTGCTCCACCCAGCCCAGCAGGGAGCAGGCGGTGCTCGCCCGCAGCGGCAGGCGGGTGGACGCGGCGGCCAGGACGTGGACCGAGGGCCGCGCCCACGTCTGGTGCCACCAGCCGTCGCCCGTGCGCGTCTTCACCGGCTCGGGCAGGTCCAGGAAGCGGCGCAGCGCGGCCGCCATCATGTCGGCCTCGGTCTCCAGGGCGCCGAGACCGAGGCGGACGCCCTCGCGGTGCTCCCGGTCGTCGCGGTGCCGGAGGCTGCCCAGCCCGGCGACCGTCCCCGCCCGCACGCCGTCGTCCAGCAGCCGGGCCGCATAGGCGACCCTGCCCAGGGTGATCCGGATGCCGCCGCCGAGCACCACCACGTGGTCATAGCGGTCCCGCGCGGGCCGCGGGGCGCCGCCGAGGCCGAGGGTGCGGATGAGCGCCCGGATCCGCTCGTCGTCGGCGCCGTAGCCGACACGGGCGGTGTCGAACCGCTCCTTGGTGCCGGCGCGGAAGTCCCAGACCGCGGAGAAGTCCGCCACGTGGTCCAGCGCCGCGCGAACCGGGCCGGCCGGCACCTCGCCGCCGAAGTGCCCGACGAGGTCACGCATCGCGGGTGATGTCACCCACGCGCCGACCGAGGCGGTCACGGCGGCCGGGTCCGGCCCGCCTGGCTCGCACGGTGGCAGCGGGAGGGGTTCCGTCACCTTCGCCAGCCTACAGAAGAGGTCCGACAGTACTGTGAGGTGACGCGACGGACTGAGGAGAGCGATGATCTTCATCACGGCGAAGTTCCAGGTCAAGCCCGAGCACGCCGAGCGGTGGCCGGAGATCGCGGGCGACTTCACCAGGGCGACCCGCGCCGAGCCGGGCTGCCTGTGGTTCGACTGGTCCCGCAGTCTCGACGACACCTGTGAGTACGTGCTCGTCGAGGCCTTCCGCGACGGCGACGCCGGTGGGGAGCACGTGCGGTCGGCGCACTTCAAGGAGGCGCAGCGGACCCTGCCGCAGTATCTGGCGGCGACCCCGCGGATCGTCAACGCCACCGTCGAGCAGGACGACTGGTCGGAGCTGGGCGAGCTGGCCGTGCGTCCATAGTGGACCGCGGGGCGTGCCGCGTTGATCGACTGCGAGATATCGTGTCGATACGCTCACGCCCCGGAGGTGCCCCCGCATGACGACCGCAGCGCTTGTCCGCGGTGCGAACACCACGATCGACGAGCCGGCGGTGACGGCGCTGGTCGCCTGGCGCGCCGGCGCGTCCGTCGACGCGTGCGCGCTGCTGGTCGGCGAGGGCGGCAAGGTGCGCGGCGACGCCGACTTCGTCTTCTACAACCAGCCTCAGGACGCCTCCGGCGCGGTCTCGCTCAGCACCGGCGGGGACGGCGCCGCCCGGCTGGCCGTCGACCTGGACCGGGTCCCGGCGGACGTGAGCAGCGTCGTCGTCGCCGGGTCGATGGACGCCGGCACCTTCGACACCGTGCCGGGGCTGGCGGTGACCGTGACCGGCCCGCGCGGGCAGGTCCTGGCGAAGTTCCCGGTGCGCGACGTCGAAGCGGTCACCGCGATGGTGTTCGGCGAGTTCTACCGGCGGCAGGGCCGCTGGAAGTTCCGCGCCATCGGGCAGGGCTGGGACTCCGGGCTGGAAGGCCTGGCCACGGCGTACGGCGTGACCGTCTCCTCGGACGACCCGCCCGAGCCGGAGCCGGAGCCGGTGCAGGTGCAGGTGGAGCGGGTGCGCGCCGACTGGTACGTCGACCCGGGCCACCCCGCGCAGCTGCGCTGGTGGAACGGCACCGAGTGGAGCACGCAGGCGGTGCCGTTCATCCACGACACCGAGCGGGTCTGCGGTCGGTGCGGCGGGCCGAAGTACCGCAGCTACGCGGGCGTGCCGTCCACCTGCCGCAGGTGCGCGCCGGAGGTCGACGGCGTCCTCAACGTGTGGCGGGGCCGGGCCGCCCGGGTCCTCGCCACCACCGGCACCGCCGAGCCGGAGTGGTCGCAGCTGTGGGCCGAGCTGCGCTACCACCGCGTCCGCGAGGACGCCGGGCGGGAGGCGCTGCGCCCGGCGGCGGTGCACCACCTGCACCGGCTGCTGACGTTCGCCTTCGCCGACGGGATCATCGAGCAGCACGAGATGGACGCGTTCGACGCCGCGGTCACCGCGCTCGGCGTGGTCGACCCCGCGATCAGCCAGCTGCGCCGCAGGCTGCGCCGCGGACTGGAGCTGGGGCTGATCAGCAACGGCGACGTGCCCCGGGTCACCTCCAGCACCCTGCACCTGGACGCCGACGAGATCCTGCACCTGAAGGTGCCGGCGACGCGGGTGCAGCAGCAGGCGCGCGGCACCAAGCGCAGCAGCGGCCGGCTGATCGTGACCAACGCCAAGCTGCGGTTCGTCGGCGAGAGCGCCGGCTCCGACCTCGCCTGGGCCAAGGTCATCGAGGCGCGCCCCGAGTACGGCACCGTCGTCGTCTCCGCGACCACGGCCCGCGGCGGCGGCACCTACGAGGTCGGCGACGCCGAGTACGTCGCCGCCGTCCTCACCGGCGTCCTGAAGGTCGCCAAACGCCTCGCCACGGTGCCCACCCAGCGCGACTCGCGCTCGGTCCCGCCGGCGGTCCGCGCCGAGGTGTGGCGCCGCGACGGCGGCGCCTGCGTCGAGTGCCAGGCCACCGAATACCTGGAGTTCGACCACGTCATCCCGTGGAGCCGCGGCGGCGCGACCAGCGCCGGCAACCTGCAGCTGCTGTGCCGCCGCTGCAACCTCGCCAAGGGCGCCCGGATCTAGCGTTTCAGTTCCAGCCGCAGCCCCAGCCAGTCCGCCAGCGCGGCGATCTCGGCGTCGACGGCGGTCCTGTCGTGCGGCTCGTCCTCGTGGACCGCGTTGACCCTGAGGACGCTGGCCTTGCGGTCGGCGACGGCGTCGAGCTTGCCGACGAGCCGGTCGCCGTGCAGGACCGGCAGCGCGTAGTAGCCCCACCGGCGTTTCGCGACCGGCTTGTACATCTCCAGGCCGTAGTCGAACCCGAACAGCTCCAGGGTCCGCTTCCGGTCGTGGACCAGCCGGTCGAACGGCGACAGCAGCGCCGTCCGCTCCCCGAACGGCTCGCCGAGCCGGTCCAGCTGCGCGGGGTCGACCCGCCAGGTGCCCTTCACCCCCTCGACGACGGCGGGCTCGCCGACGTCGCCGACGCCCCACGGCTCGATCGGCACCTCGGTCGTCTTCGCCCGGGCGATCCCGAGGGCCCGCAGCCGCCGCTCGCTCCTGCGCCGCGGCGCCTCGTCCGCCGGCACCGGCGGGTCGGCCGGATACACCCGCTCAGCGAGGTCCCACAGCCGGTCCCGGCCCTGCCGCCCGGCGACGGCGACCTCACCCATCGCCGCCATCAGATCCAGCAGCCGGATCACGTTCTGGTCGTTGGTCCACCCGGTCGACGCCCACGCCACCGCGCACGTGTCCGGGATCGCCCGCGACGGCTGCGCCCCCTCGCCGCCGAGCCGGGCGAGGATGTCCTTCCGGCACGCGTCGTTGGCCCGCACCCACTCCCGGTGCCGCGAGTGTTTGAACGCCCCGGGCCCGTCCTCCCGGCGCAGCGTCATCTCCGCCGTGTACAGCGCGAGATCCTCCGCCGGCCGGACCGTCGCCGCGAGCTCGACCAGCTCCCGCCGCTTGAGCGCGTCGACGAGGTCCGCGGTCGAGTACGCCTCGCCGAGCCGGCTCCACGCCACGAGGTCCGCGGTCGGCGCGACCGCCGCCGTCGGGTCGATCTGCAGCAGCGTCAGGTGCCGCACCGTCTCCAGCAGCCCTGCCGGCCTTCGGTGATCGAGGAGCTGCGCGCGGACGGCGATCCTGCGCGCGTCGACGGGGGAGAGCCGGTGCGTGGTCACCCCCCGAGGCTAACCTCCCGACCAGTTCCGGCCGGACGGCGGTGCGCCGGACCTGTGGACCGGTCCGGCGCACCGACGGGAAGCGGGGTGGGTCAGCTCTTCATGCCGTGCTCGATGGCCTCGATGATGCGGGGGCGGAGCTCGGCGGCGCTGATGATGTCGTCGACCGAGCCGACCGTGACGGCGCGCTGGATGTTGTGGACGCGGTCGAACTCGGCGGCCACCTCGCCCAGCTTCTCCGCGCGGACCGCGGAGTGGACCTCGGCGAGCTGGGCGTTCAGGGCGGCCCGTTCCGCGCCCGTGGCGGCCGTGACACGGGCCTGCAGGTCGGTGACCCGCGGGTCGGTGGCGGTGCGGTTGTTGACGTCGCCGGTGAAGACGACCGCGGCCGCCGGTGCGCCGCCCAGCACGGAGGCGAACGAGCCCTCCAGGGCGAGGACCGTCATGTTCGGGTTGAGGGCCTTGGAGAAGACGACGAACGCGCCGCCGTGGTAGCGGGAGATGACGCAGAAGACGATCGGGCCCTCGAAGTTGACGATGGCGCGGCCGATCTCGGCGCCGTACTCCAGCTGGAGCTTGCGCATCGACTCCGGGGAGCCGTCGAAGCCTGACAGGTTCGCCAGGACGACGAGGGGGCGGTTGCCGGAGGCGGCGTTGATGGCCCGGGCGGTCTTCTTCGACGAGCGGGGGAAGAGGGTGCCGGCGGTGTACGTGTCGGGGCCGTCGGTGGGCGGGAAACCGCGCCGCGGCACGGAGCGGGACTCGATGCCGATGAGGCAGACGGGCCAGCCGCCGATGTGCACGTCCTGCACGGCGGAGGTCTCGGCGTCGGCCATGCCGGCCCAGCGCTCCAGGACCGGGTGGTCCTGGTCGGACAGGGCGCGCATGACGGTCCGGATGTCGAAGGCCTTCTTGCGGTCCGGGTTGTGGGCCGCGGAGAAGATCTGCCCGACGGTGGTGAAGTCGCTGCCGACGATCGCGTGCGGGAAGTCCGAGACGTCCCGGTCGGCGGGGTCGGTGGTGGCGGCGCGCCGCGGGCTGGTCTCGCCGGGCACCACGTACGTGTGGTCGTAGTGCGCCATGAGCACGTCCCGGGCGGCCGGCAGGTCGCGGGCCCAGTACTGCGCCTGGCCGTTGGGGCCCATGACGCGGTCGTAGCCGCCGATGCCGTAGTTGTCCTCGGCGGACACGCCGCCGGAGAAGTCCAGGGACTGCTTGCCGGTGAGGACCATCGCCGAGTCGGGGGTCATGACGAGGATGCCCTTGGTGTGCATGAGCATCGTCGCCTCGGCGTTCCAGTACGGCTGGGCGCCGACGTTGATCCCGGCGACCACGATGTTGATCTCGCCGCCGGCCTGGGTGAACGTGACGATCCGCTTGAGCGCGGCGGCGACCCAGTCCATGTTCTCGGTGCCGGAGCTCATCGAGATCTTCGCGCCGGCGGACAGCGCGAACCATTCGAGGGGCACCTGCAGCGCGGCGGCGAGGTCGAGCGCGGCGATGATGCGGGAGCACTCGGGCTCGGCGAGGGCGCCGAGCGCCTTCGTCGGGTCGCCGAGCAGGACGACACGCTTGACGCCCTCGGGGTGCCGTTCGGTCGGGGTGGTGACGACACCGGCGACGATCGCCGCCGTGTTGCGCCCCTTCGGCCGGTCGACCGGCACGAGCACGCCGTCGACGAGGTCGTGCTCGACGAACGTGCCGTCCTCGCCGGCCAGGAACCCGGTCAGCTCGTACGGGTACACGTTGCCCCGGCGGGCGGCGCGCAGCACCTTCTGCCGGTAGTCGTCCAACGGCTGCAGCGGCTCCGTCGACGGCTTGTCGACCGACAGCTGCACGCCGCGGCCGTGGTCGAGGGTGATGCGGACCGCGACCTCGCTGAGGTCGCCGGCCGAGTTGCGCTGCCGGGCGATGAACTGGACCTCTTCGAGGCCGGCACCCGCGGTCGTCGGCAGGATGCGCTGGACGAGCGAGTTGAGCTCGTCGCCGGTCAGCTCGGTCGACGGCCACACGTACATCAGGATCCGGTTGGTGTCGAAGCGCTTGTTCTGCGGGCGCTGCGCCTGGATGTTGCGGATCGCGTCGAGCCCGGCGGTGACCGCGTCCTCGACGGCGGGCAGCGCGACGAGCCGGCCGTCGGCCTCGCGCAGCGGCGTCAGGTCGCGGACCTGGCCCATCGCGATGAGCCGCTCGTCGGCCGGGTTGCTCCGCGCGACCGCCTTGAACAGGTAGATCTCCTCGTCGGCGGACGGCAGCCGGGTGAGGTCGAACTCGCGCAGCCGGTGCAGCTGCAGCCGCTGCGCGAGCTGCGGGTGCAGCCCCCGGATGAGCCGGTCCTCGGCGAACGCGCCGTCGGGACCCGGGCGGAAGGTGAAGTGGTGGTGCATGACGGCGCCGCTGGTGCCCGCGACGGTCGTCGTGACCCGGCGGACCCCGGCCGGCAGCGGCCGCTCGGTCAGCAGCTGCTGCAGGCGTACGGCCATCGCGTCGGCGTCCGGCTGGTCCTCCCACGTCACGTACAGGTCGGCGACGAGCCCGCTCTCGGCGACCCCGGCCGCGAACCCGCCGACCGCTTCGAGCGCCGCGGGCAGGGCGGCGATGTCGACGGCGGTGGTGACGACCCGGACGACCCCGGAGGCGTCGGTGCGGTCCGCGGTGACGAAGTGGCAGCCGGCCGCCTCCCGGGCGGTGACCGCGGACAGGGCGCGGTTGCCGTAGTACCGGCGGGTCAGGACCTCCAGCAGCGCCGTGTGGTCCGCGCCGGGCCGGCCGATCCGCTGGCCGATGAGCCGGACGAGCGGTTCGGCGCTGGCGACCATCGCCTGGATGCGCTCGGCGCGGTCCGGCGCGTCCGGGTGCCGGTCGAGGTGGTTCAGGTCGGCCCGGACCGCGGCGTACACCTTGGCGCGGTTGCGGCGCAGGAGCGGCTGGGCGAACCAGCGGAACACGACGCCGCGGGCCAGGTCGGACACGGCGGGGAAGCGGACCTGGGTGGCCTCGACGAGGTGTTCGAGGGCGAGCCCGGCGCGTTCGCTGAGCGACTCCAGGGGCGGCGGGCCGGCCAGCCACTGCCTCAGCAGCTCCGACACGACGGCGACGTCGGTGCTCATCCGCTGCTGGGCGAGGAAGATGCGGAAGACCGCGGCCTCCAGCTCGGGGGTGCGGTCGAGCTCGCTGACGCCGTAGTGGCCGAGCGCCTTGCGCAGCTTCGCCTGGAAGTTGTCGGGCAGACCGGCCCGCTCGACGTCGAGGCTCTGCAGGTAGCTGTGGAAGTACTCGCGCGGGCTGTGCACGGGGCTGCCGGGCTCGTCCTCGAACTCGCCGCCGGGCTTGTTGCGGCTCAGCTCCGACAGGTCGGCGAAGGTGGTGAGCAGGTCGACCTCGCCGGGCAGCGGCCGGCCGCCGAGCTCGGTGCGGGCAGCCAGGTAGCCGGTCAGCAGGCGCCGGCCGTCCTGCGGGTCGACGTCGAAGCCGAGCAGCAGGCTGCGCAGGTCCTGCAGGCCGCGGTGCACGCGGTCGACGGCGGACACGTCGGCGGGCTCGACCGGCAGGTCGATCTCGACGATCGCGGTCTCGGTGGACTCGGCGTCGGCGTCGCCGTCGGCGAGGGGCTCCAGGCGCATCAGCGGGGCGCCGGTCTCGACCTGGCTGCCGACGGACACGGGGCATTCGCGGACCCGGGCGCGGAACGGCGCGCGGAGCACCGTCTCCATCTTCATGCTCTCCAGCACGAGGATGGGCGCGCCGGCGTCGACCTCGTCGCCGACGGTGAGCGGGGTCGCGACGACCAGCGCGGGCGCGGGGGAGCGGACGACGCCGCCCTCGTCGCGGCTGATGCGGTGGGTGGTGCCGTCGACCTCGACGAGGTGGATCGGGCCGTGGGTGGCGGTGACCAGCCGGAAGCGGTGGCCGTTGACGGCGATGCGGCCGCTGTGCTCGTCGAAGCGTTCGATCTCGACGTCGACGGGGTGCACGTCGCCGCCGCCGGAGACGCCGACCCGGTAGCGTCGCTGGCCGATGCGGGCGACGCTCACCCGGTATCCGGCGCCGCGCAGCTTCAGGTCGAGGGGGCGGCCGGTCTCGTGCTGGACCTGGGGACGCCCGCCGTGCGCGGTGGACAGCAGCCGGTGCCGGCTGATCTCCTCCTCGTCCTGGTAGGCCTCGATCGCGGCGGCGGCGAGGGCGACCGCGGAGTGCCGGTGGCTGACGAGGCGACCCTCGGCGCGGACCCGGTCGATCCAGCCGGTGTCGGCGCTGGCGTCGATCACCTCGGGCTGGTCGAGCAGGTCGAGCACGAAGCTCTTGTTGGTGGTGCCGCCCTCGATGATGACGGTCGTCTCGGCCATGGCGCGGCGCAGCCGGCCGAGGGCCTCGTCGCGGTCCCGCCCGTACGCGATGATCTTCGCGATCATGGAGTCGAAGTCGGCGGGGATGGTGTCGCCCTCGCTGACGCCGGTGTCGACGCGGATGCCGGGCCCGGCGGGCAGGGCGAGCCGGGCGATCCGGCCGGGGGACGGCGCGAAGTCGCGGTCGGGGTCCTCGGCGTTGAGCCGGGCCTCGACGGCGTGGCCGAGCTCGGCCGGCTTGGCGCCTTCGAGCCGGCCGCCGCCGGCGACGTGCAGCTGCAGCTTGACCAGGTCGGTGCCGGTGGTGATCTCGGTGATCGGGTGCTCGACCTGCAGGCGGGTGTTGACCTCGAGGAAGGCGAAGAGCCGCTCACCCGGGTGGTAGAGGAACTCGACCGTGCACGCGCCGCGGTAGCCGACGTGCACGGCGAGGCGCTCCGCGGAGGCCTTGAGCTCGGCGGTCTGCTCGGCGCCCAGCACCGGCGACGCGGACTCCTCGATGATCTTCTGGTTGCGCCGCTGGACGGAGCAGTCGCGCACGCCGAGCGCCCACGCGGTGCCCTGCCCGTCGGCGATGACCTGCACCTCGACGTGCCGGGCGCCGGTGACCAGGCGCTCCAGGAACACGACGCCGGAGCCGAAGGCGCGCAGCGCCTCCTGGCTGGTGCGCTCGTAGGCGTCGGTGAGGTCCTCGGCGGAGGCGACCATGCGGATGCCGCGCCCGCCGCCGCCGGCGGTCGCCTTGAGCATCAGCGGGTAGCCGATCTTCTCACCCGCGCTCAGCGCTTCCTCGAGGGTGGCGACCGCGCCGCGGCTCCACGGCGCGACCGGGACGCCGACCTCCTCGGCGACGAGCTTCGAGCCGATCTTGTCGCCGAGCTTGCGCATCGCCTCGGCGCTCGGGCCGACGAACGTCACCCCGAGCTTTTCGCACAGCTCCGCGAACGTGGGGTCCTCGGCGACGAACCCCCAGCCGACCCAGGCCGCGTCGGCGCCGGTCTCGACGAGGGCCCGCTCCAGGACGGCGTGGTCCAGGTACGGCCGCGCCGACGCGGGCCCGAGCGGGTAGGCGATGTCCGCCTCCCGGACGAACGTCGCGGCGCGGTCGGCGTCGGTGTAGAGGGCGACCGTCTCGATCCGCGCCCCGGTTTCGGCGGAGAGATCCCGGACGGCGTGGATGAGCCGCATCGCGGCCTCTCCGCGGTTGACGATGGCGACACGCTTGAACACCGGTTGAGCCTCCCAAGAACCAACGGCCCACGCCGCGGAGCGGCCGTGCCGACACACAGCAGGCGACGTCCGGGTCCCGGAGCGCCGCCTGCACCTTGCTACACCCTGCGTGATTACCGCCGAGTACACCACTGTGCTGCCCCACGCATCCCGGACCCCACGCGTTGTCAGAATCCTACAAACAGACACTGCGCCAACTCCTAGGAGGAGGGTGACCGGCGTCACTCAAGCATCGCTCGAATGAACGCAGGGTGACCCGCCGTGGTCGTGCGGTGTCCGGCGGCTAGTGCTGCTCCCACATCGCCGCCGACGTCGGCGGCTCGAACTCCTCGAAGACCAGCAGGGTGCGGGTGCTCACCACGCCCGGCATGCCCTGGATGACGTCGAGGACCAGCCGGCGCAGGTCGGCGTTGTCCTTGGCGCGCACGAGCAGGATCACGTCGAACTCGCCGCCGACGAGGGCGATGTGCACGACGCCGGGCAGGGCGCGCAGCCGCTCGCCGACCACCCGCCACTCGGCCTGGCGCAGGTTGACCGTCACGTACGCCGACGTGCCCATGCCGGCGGCCACGTGGTCGACGTCGGCGCGGAACCCGCGGATGACGTCGGTGTCCCGCAGCCGCTGCACCCGGGCGTAGGCGTTCGCCCGGGAGATGTGCAGCAGCTCGGCGAGGGTGCGCATCGACATGCGCCCGTCCCGGCTGAGCTCCACGAGGATGCGCCGGTCGATGTCGTCGAGCGGGGCGGCCACCTGTCCAAACCCCCTTCCTGAACGAGCCTTAAGTCTGGACGTTTGGCATCGTACGGCGGCGGTAGCGACTCCATCTTCTCGGTTTGTGCGCGGCAGTGGAACGCGAATGGCGCGAGGCTCAGGATTGCGGCATGACGCGTGACCCGAGTCACCTGCTGCCGGGCGACCGACCGGTCGCCCTCATCGACGCGCACGGCCGGGCCCTCGACCCAGGAACCTACGCCATGCCCGAGGCCGGAGCCCTCGTCAAGGCGCTCGGCGCGCTGCTCACCGCGCGCCGGCTCAACGACCAGGCGTACGCGCTCGTGCGGCAGGGGCGGCTCGCCGTGTACCCGTCGTCGCACGGGCAGGAGGCGTGCCAGGTCGCCGCCGCACAGGTCCTCGACGACGGCGACTGGCTCTTCCCCACGTACCGCGACACCGTCGCCGCCGTCGGCCGGGGCGTCGACCCCGTCGAGGCGCTCAGCCTGCTCAAGGGCGACTGGCACTGCGGCTACGACCCCTACGAGCACCACGTCGCCCCGCACGCCACCCCCCTCGCGACCCAGCTGCCGCACGCCGTCGGGGTCGCGCACGCCGCCCGCCTGCGCGGCGAGCCGACGGTCGTGATGGCCATGTGCGGCGACGGCGGCACCAGCGAGGGCGACTTCCACGAGGCGCTCAACTTCGCGGCCGTGTTCCGGGCGCCGGTCGTGTTCTTCGTCCAGAACAACGAGTACGCGATCAGCGTCCCGCTGTCCCGGCAGAGCGCCGCGCCGTCCCTGGCGCACAAGGGCATCGGCTACGGGGTGCCCGGCGAACGCGTCGACGGCAACGACATCGCCGCCCTGCTGGCGGTCCTCGGCGCCGCCGTCGGGCGGGCCCGCGCCGGCGGCGGCCCGCAGCTCGTCGAGGCGCACACGTACCGGATGCAGGCGCACACCAACGCCGACGACGCCACCCGCTACCGCGACGACGCCGAGGTCGCGGCGTGGGTCGAGCGGGACCCGATCACCCGGCTGCGCACCCACCTGTTCGACCGGGGCCTCATCGGTGACGAGCAGCTCACGACGTTCACGCAGGAGGCCGAGCGGGTCGCCGCGCACCTGCGCGACGGCCTCAACCGCGACGTCGAACCCGACCCCGCCGACCTGTTCGCGCACGTGTACGCCACGCCGACGCCGCAGCTGCGGGAGCAGGCCGCGCTGGTCGCCGACGAGCTCAGCCGAGAAGGAGCCCCCCGATGACCGCCGTGCGGGAGACGACGCACATGAAGCTGTCGATGGCACAGGCGCTGAACCGAGCGCTGCGCGACGCCATGGCCGGCGACCCCACGGTCGTCGTGTTCGGCGAGGACGTCGGCGCGCTCGGTGGCGTCTTCCGCATCACCGACGGCCTCACCGCCGACTTCGGCGAGACCCGCTGCTTCGACACGCCCCTCGCCGAGTCCGGCATCGTCGGCATGGCGGTCGGGATGGCGATGAACGGCATGCGGCCCGTCGTCGAGATGCAGTTCGACGCGTTCGCCTACCCGGCGTTCGAGCAGATCGTCAGCCACGTCGCCAAGATGCGCAACCGCACCCGTGGGCGGGTCGCGCTGCCGATGGTGATCCGCGTCCCGTACGCGGGCGGCATCGGCGGCGTCGAGCACCACTGCGACTCGTCGGAGGCCTACTACGCGCACACGCCGGGCCTGCACGTGCTCGCCCCGTCGACGCCGTCGGACGCCTACGCGCTGCTGCGGGCGGCGATCGCCTCGCCCGACCCGGTGGTCTTCCTGGAGCCCAAGAAGCTCTACTGGAGCAAGGAGGAGGTGGAGCTGCCGTCCCCGGCGCCGGGCATCGGCAAGGCCGTCGTGCGCCGCGACGGCACCGACGCCACCCTCATCGCCTACGGCCCGGCCGTGCCGGTCGCCCTGGAGGCCGCGGAGACCGCCGCGCAGGAGGGCCGCAGCCTGCAGGTGGTCGACCTGCGCTCGATCGTGCCGTTCGACGACGAGACCGTCTGCGCCGCGGTCCGCTCCACCGGGCGGGCCGTCGTCGTCGCCGAGGCCGCCGGGTTCGCCGGGGTGTCCGCGGAGATCGTTGCCCGGGTCACGGAACGCTGCTTCAACGCCCTCGCCGCCCCGATCCGCCGCGTCGCGGGCTTCGACATCCCGTACCCGCCGCCGAAGCTGGAGCATTTCCAGCTGCCCGGCGTCGACCGGGTCCTCGACGCCGTCGACGACCTGCAGTGGGAGCAGTGATGGCCACGTTCCTGCTGCCCGACCTCGGCGAAGGGCTCACCGAGGCGGAGGTCGTGCGGTGGCTCGTCGCCGAGGGTGACACGGTCGCCGTCGACCAGAGCATCGTCGAGGTGGAGACCGCGAAGTCCCTCGTCGAGGTGCCGTCGCCGTACGCCGGCCGGGTCGAGACCCTGCACGCCGCCCCCGGCGCCACCGTCCAGGTCGGCAGGCCCCTCATCTCGATCGCGGCGCAGGAGCGGGCACCCGCGGCGGTCGCGGCGCGGGAGACGTACCGGGAGGAGGAGCGGGCCGGGTCGGGCAACGTCCTCATCGGCTACGGCACCTCCGGCGGCACCGCGACCGGGCGGCACCGCAGGCCCCGCGGCACCGTCCGTCCCGCCGCGCCCGCGTTCCCCGCCGTCGTGGCCCGGCAGGTCCCGCTGGTGATCTCGCCGCTGGTGCGCAACCTCGCCCGGGCCAAGGGCGTGGACCTGCGCACCGTCGACGGCACCGGCGCCGGGGGCGTCATCGTCCGCGCCGACGTCGAGCGGGCCACGACCGCCGCGGCGCCGGGGGAGCGCCGTGTCCCGCTGAACGGCTTCCGCAGGACCGTGGCGGCGGCGCTGACCCGCAGCCGGGCGGAGATCCCCGAGGCGACCGTCTGGGTCGACGTCGACGCGACGAAACTGTGGCGGCTGCGGGAGAGCAACCCCGCCGGGCCGGGGTTGATCGCCTACGTGGCGCGGTTCGTGGTCGCCGCTCTGCGCGAGTACCCGGTGTTCAACGCGCGCCTGGACACCGAGCGGCAGGAGATCGTCGAGTTCGACCGCATCGACCTCGGCATCGCCGTGCAGGGCGCCCGCGGGCTGGTCGTCCCGGCCGTCACCGGCGCGGACGCGATGAGCACCACGAAGCTCGACGAGGAGATCCGCGCGCTCACCGCCCGGGCCCGCGAGGGCCGCACCGGCGCGGCGGAGCTGGCGGCGGGGACGTTCACGCTCAACAACTACGGCGCGTTCCGGGTCGACGGCAGCGCCGCCATCATCAACCACCCGCAGGTCGCGATCCTCGGCCTCGGCCGGATCATCGACCGGCCGTGGGTCGTCGGCGGCGAGCTGTGCGTCCGGAAGATCGCGCAGCTGAGCTTCGTGTTCGACCACCGCGTGTGCGACGGCGGGACCGCCGCCGGGTTCATGCGCAGCGTCGCCGACGCCATCGAGGACCCGGCGTCGGTCATCGCCAGGCTGTGACCGCCGTCCTGCTCGACCCGGCGCCGCTGCCCGGCGGTCCCGCGGCCGACGTCGAGCTGGGGCCGCGGCTGCTGCGCGAGGGCCGCGAGGGCAGGGACGGCCGTGAGGGCCGCGAGGGCACGGCGCGGGAGCTGCTGCGGATCTTCACGCCCGCGCCGACGGCGGCGTTCAGCCGGCGCGACACGCTGCGGCCCGGCTACGCGGCGGCCGAGGAGGCGGTCCGCGCGGCCGGGTTCACGCCGGTGGTCCGGCCCCAGGGTGGCAGCCTGGCGCTGTACCACGGGGGCAGCGTCGTGGTCGACCACGTGTGCCGCACCCCCGACGCGTCCGCGGGCACGGTCGGACGGTTCCGGCGGTTCGCGGCCCTGCACGCCGCCGTGCTCACCGGCCTCGGCGCGGACGCCAGGATCGGCGCCGTCCCGGGCGAGTACTGCCCGGGTGAGTACAGCGTCAACCTCGGCGGGACGGTCAAGGTGGTCGGCTCCGCGCAGCGCGTCACCCGGGACGGCTGGCTGTTCAGCTCCGTGTTCCAGGTGACCGGCGCGGAGCCGCTGCGGGCGCCGCTGACGGCCGCCTACGCCGCGCTCGGCTACGACTTCGACCCGGCCACGGTCGGCGCCGTCGAGGGCGGCCTGACCGTCGCGGCGGTGGCCGCGGCCCTGACGGACGCCTACAGCATGCTGCGGGCCTGACCCAGGGGCAGGAGCAGGTCGGTGAGGGCGTCCACGACGCGCCGCTCGACGCCGGGGCCCATCCGGGTCGTCGGCACCGACACGGAGACGGCGTCGGTGGCCGGCACCGTCAGCGGCACCGCCATCGCGAAGCACATGATGCCCTCCGCGTTCTCCTCCCGGTCCACCGCGTAGCCGGTCTCGCGGACCGTGGCGAGGGCCCGGTGCAGGTCGCCGCGGTCGGTGAGGGTGCCGGGGGTGAGCCGCTGCAGGGGCCAGGACAGCATCGTGTCGACGTCGGTGTCGGTGTGCTGGGCGAGCAGCGCCTTGCCCAGCGCCGTCGCGTGCGCGGGCAGCCGCCGGCCGACGGCGCTGTACAGCCGCAGCCGGTGCGTCGAGTCGCGCTTCGCCAGGTAGACGATCTGGTCGCCCTCGATCCGGCCCAGGTGCACGGTCTCGCCGAGCCGCCGGGACAGCTCGTCGAGGACGCCGGCCAGCACCGCGACGCTGTCGTCGCCGTCGAGGTAGGCGGCGCCGACCTGCAGGGCACGCATCCCGAGCCGGAAGCGGGTGCCGGTCTCGTCGGCGCGGACCCAGCCGCGGGCGGTCATCGTCCGCATCAGGCCGTGCAGGCTGCTCTTCGGGATGTCGAGGGTGCGGGCGAGGTCGACGAGCGTCCAGGCGCGCGGCTGGTCCGCGAGGACCTCGAGCACGTCGAGGGTCCGCGCCGAAGACTTGACCGGGGGCTGCACGGCGCCACTGTAGCGAACCGCGCCGGCTTCCACTATGTTCATCCACGTGACTGACGTTCAGAATAATGAACAACTCGCCATAGGTCGCGTGGTGCCGGTCGTCGTCCTGGAGGACGCCACCCACGCCGGCGCACTCGGCGACGCCCTCGCCAAGGGCGGCCTGAGGTCCGCCGAGATCACCCTGCGCACCGCCGCCGGGCTCGACGCGATCGAGGCCCTCGCCGGCCGCGACGACCTTGTCGTGGGCGCCGGCACGGTGCTCACCGCGCAGCAGGCGGAGCGCGCCATCGCCGCCGGCGCCAGGTTCGTGGTGACGCCCGGCTTCGCGCCCGCCGTCGTGGCCGCCTGCCGGGACGCGGGCGTCCTCGTCGTGCCCGGCGTCGCCACCGCCACCGAGATCCAGATGGCCCTCGACGCGGGGCTGCACCTGGTGAAGTTCTTCCCGGCCCAGCAGCTCGGCGGCGCGCCGATGATCAAGGCGCTGGCGGCGCCGTTCCGCGGGGTGCGGTTCATCCCGACCGGCGGCATCACCCCCGAGGTGATGCCGGACTATCTCGCGCTGCCGTCGGTCCTCGCGGTCGGCGCGAGCTGGATCGTCGCGCCCGAGCTGCTGTCCGCGCAGCGCTGGGACGAGGTCACCGCCCGCGCCGCCGCCGCGGTGGAGGTGGCCGGATGACGCTCACGCCGCGCCCGGCCGCCGACTGCCGCTATGACCTGGTCTCGCTCGGCGAGGTGATGCTGCGCCTCGACCCCGGTGCCGGCCGGGTCCGCACCGCCCGCACCTTCCAGGCGTGGGAGGGCGGCGGGGAATACAACGTCGCCCGCGGCCTGCGCCGCTGCTTCGGCCTGCGGACCGCGATCGTCACCGCCTTCGCCGACAACGAGATCGGCCGCCTCGTCGAGGACCTGATCCTGCAGGGCGGCGTCGACACGTCGTTCGTGCGCTGGGTGCCCTATGACGGGATCGGCCGCGCCGCCCGCAACGGGCTCAACTTCACCGAGCGCGGCTTCGGGGTGCGCGGCGCCGTCGGCACGTCGGACCGGGGGCACACCGCGGCCAGCCAGCTGCGCCCCGACGACGTGGACTGGGACCACCTGTTCGGCACGCTCGGCGTGCGGTGGCTGCACACCGGCGGCATCTACGCCGCGCTGTCGGAGACCGCGCCGGAGACCGTCGAGGCCGCGATGACCGCCGCCCGCCGGCACGGCACGATCGTCTCCTACGACCTCAACTACCGCCCGTCGCTGTGGAAGGCGGTCGGCGGCAAGGCCCGCGCCCAGGAGGTGAACCGCCGCCTCGCCGGCCTCGTCGACGTGATGATCGGCAACGAGGAGGACTTCACCGCCTGCCTCGGCTTCGCCGTCCCGGACACGGACATCGACGCGGGCGCCCTCGACGCCGGCAACTTCCGGTCGATGATCAAGGCGGTCGTCGAGGAGTACCCGAACTTCAAGGTCGTCGCGACCACGCTGCGCGCCGTGCACAGCGCCACCGTCAACGACTGGGGCGCCGTCGCCTGGGCGGACGGCGAGTTCGCGGAGGCCACGCACCGGCCGGGGCTGGAGATCCTGGACCGGGTCGGCGGCGGGGACAGCTTCGCGTCCGGGCTCATCTTCGGCCTCCTCGAACGCGACGGCGGGATCGCCACCGCGGTAGAGTACGGCGCCGCGCACGGTGCCCTGGCCATGACCACCCCGGGCGACACGTCGATGGCCAGCCTCAAAGAGGTCGAGTCCCTCGTCCGCGGCGGCGGCGCCCGCGTCCAGCGCTGAGCGACGGGCGAGCGGGTCACCGGGCCGTGCGGCGCGACCGCCGCACGGCCCGGCCCGGGCCCGCTACGACGGGTCGACCCACAGGCTGGCCGACGCGTATCCGGAGGACAGCCCGCCGGCCGTCCGGCTGCGCACCGACAGGCTGTGGCTGTAGGGCGTGTCCGGCGTCCAGCTGACCGTCGCCGTGCCGCCGGCACCGGCCGGGACGACCTGCTCCGGCGCCCCGTCGAAGGAGTAGACGAACTCGGTGCTGCCCGCGAGGTGGGCGGTGAAGGTGAACGCGGCGGTCTGGCCGACCGTGCCGCCGTCCGGCCAGTGGTAGACGTCGGAGGCGATGTCCGGCTGCAGCGACCTGATCCGGAAGCTGGCGTAGGCCCAGTCGGAGACCGGCCCGCCGGCGCCGCTGGTGCTGCGGACGAGGAAGCTGACCCAGCCGCCGGTGACGTTCGGGTATTCCAGCGGCGTCCAGCGCACCGTGGCGGTGCCGTCGGCCGCGGCGGCGACGGTCTGCTGCGGCCCGTCGCCGAACCTGTAGTCGTAGGACACGACGCCGGCCGCGGTCGGGTGGAACACGAACGTGCCCTCGACGCCCGGGCCGCCGCCCTCCCCGTCGCCGGGCGGGTAGTCCGCGGACGTCACCGTCGGCGCGATCGACGCCGGGTAGAACCCGACGCCGGTGGGCTCCGACTCGGTGCCGTCGGCCGTCCTGGAGGAGACGGTCAGCGTGTTGCCGCTCGCCCGGCTCGGGGTGAACCGGATCGTCGCGGTGCCGTCCGGGCCCGCCGCGACGGTCTGCGGCGGCTGCTCGTCCTCCTGCCACTGGTTGAACTGGTACGTGTAGGACACCACGCCGTGCATGTGCGGCTTCAGCGTCCAGGTGCCCTCGGTGCCGACCGGCTTGCCCTGGGTGCCGTCGGACGGGAAGTCCGTGGACTCGACGTAGGGCATGGTGTTGACGGTCAGCCACAGCGAGCCCGTCCCGGACCGCACCCCGGCGGCGGTGGTGCTGAAGACCGTCAGCACGACCCAGTCGCCGGCGGGCGGGGTGACCGTCACCCGCGCCTTGCCGTCGGCGCCGGCGGGCACCGTCTGCGCGGGGGCCGCGTCGAGCTGGTACGTGTAGCTGACCGTGCCGGCCAGGTTGGGGCTGAACGTCAGGTGGTGCGGGTCGCCGAGCCACGCGTCGGGATCCGCGTCGTCGATGCCGGGCGCGGTCTCCAGCACCGAGAACCGGTACTCGACGGTCTCGGACTGGTTGCCCGCCCGGTCGACGCTGCGCACGTACAGGGTGACGAACCCGGACTGGGACGGGGCGAACTGGACCGTCGCGGGACCGCCCAGTGCCGGGGCGGCGACGAAGGTGCCGCTCCAGTTGCTCTCGCCGTAGTAGTACCCGGCGACGTCGGCGACCCCGCCGGCGGTGAACGTGAAGGTGCCGGGGATCCCGGGCCCGCCGTGCCACGTGCCGTCGCCGGGGTAGTCCGCCGACGTGACCGCCGGCGGGCTGCCGGGGCGGGTGGTGTCGACGGTGAACCGGCACTCGTCGCTCCACGGCGACACGTCCGCGTCGTCGCGGGACCGCGCGGCGAGCGCGTAGGTGACGCCGTCGTGCAGGATGCCGTCCGGGATGGCGGACCACGCCTTCGTCGGGGTGTAGCCGGCCCAGGTCTCCGGCAGCTCCACCCGGTCCTGCGGCCGGTCGACGGGCCAGACGGCGAACTTGGCGTAGGCGATGTCACCGCCGCCGGTCTGGTTGACGTCCGGGTCGGTGAGCAGCGCGGTGAGCGACGGCGTGGTCGTCGTGACCCACAGCTGGTCCGCCGCGCCGCAGGCCCGCCCGTCGACGGTGAGCTGGGCGGGCGTGCCCGGCACCGCGTTGGCCTGGATGATCAGCGCCGGGTCGTTGCGCACGTGCCGGCCGTAGTGCTGGTTGCTCTCGAACCGGTCGGGGACCCGCAGCTCCAGCGTGAGCGTGCTCTTGCCCGCGGCGACCGCGTCGCGCACCAGGGTGCCGAGGTCCGCCTCGAGGTAGCTCGCCGGGCACGCCGGGCTGTTGTACACCGTGAACTGCCGGCGTTCCTTCGGCGGCTTGTTCCACGACGTCGAGGCCGTGACCGGGTCGGTGCTCCACAGCTGCCAGCTGCGCTCCTTGCGGCAGTCGTTGGCGGAGGTCTCGGACATGACGAAGCCCGCCGAGATGATCCGCTGGCCGCGGTAGGCGCTGATGTCGTAGGTGAAGTACGACCGTGACCGGTGCTTGCCCGCGGCGTCCTTCCAGGCGCCGACGGGCGCGTCGACGGGCTTGCCGGTGTAGGCCTTGGCCGGTGTGCGGGAGTCGGTGTAGGTCCAGCTGGCCGGGCGCAGCGCGCGCTGGTTGGTGGCGGAGGCGGCCGGCGGGTGGACGAGCACCGCGCCGCCCACCGCGACGAGGACCGCCAGCAGCCCCGCCGCCCACGGCCGTCGTGTCCCGTGTCTCACTGTCATCGCATTCCCCCGTGACGATGGATGCCTGTCGTGCCCCCGACGCTAGGCCCGGCCGCGGGTTCCCACTGTCCCGGTGTCTCCTATGTGGACAGAGCGCGCGAAATCACCAGGTTTCCGGGTGGGTGAGGTCGGTGACCGGGCGGTAGCCGCCCAGGACGGTCAGGGCGTCCCGCTCGGCGTAGCCGTCGCCCAGGTCGGTGAGGAAGAGGTCGACGAGGCACGGCCCGACCAGCATCTCCAGGGCGCCGGGGGCGACGGACCAGGGCCGGTAGGGGCCGGCGACCAGGTCGCCGCCGCGGTCCGTCACGCCCTCCGGGGTGCGTTCGGCGCGGATCGTCAGCCAGCGGCCGGCGTCGTCGCCGACGATCAGCGACGCCTCGGCGAAGCCGTCGCGCTCCGGCGTGCCGACGGTGATCGCGCAGCCGAGGACGCGGCCGCCGGTGGGCAGCGCGTCCAGCTGGAACGGCACGACGCAGCGCTGCGAGCCGGTGAAGCTGACCTGGGCCGCGGCCCGGGTGGCCTCGTCGCGGTCGGCGGTGACCATGCTCAGCTGCGCCCACAGGCCGTCGCCCGGCTGCCAGCGCACGAACCACAGGGCCGGGCCGCCGTCCTGGCCGGCGTCGGTCCACGCGGTCCCGGGCCGGTCGGCGACCCGCACGCCGGCGGGCGGCTGCGGGTGGCCCGCGGAGCGCAGGCTGCGGGGGACCGCGTCGAGCGCCGCCTCGGTGGTGGCGAGCACGAACTGGGCCTTGTTCAGGAACTCCACGCTCTCCGTGCCGCGGCCGGTGCGCCAGGTCGCGTACTCGGCGTCGACGAGGTCGTCCGCGACGAAGTGCAGCACCCGCGGGTCGGCGCCGACGGTGTCGGGGCGCTTGAGGGCGCCGGGCACGCCGGGCGCCGGGGGCAGGCCGAGCGCGACGGGTGGCGCGGCCGGGACGGGCGGCGGTTGCTTCGACGGTACCGTCGCGGCGAAAGCGACCAGGACGGCGCACAGCGCGGCGGCGGCCCCTGCCGTCACCCGGCGCCGGAGCCTGATCCGCCGGCCGCGGCGGCGGGCGTGGGCGACGATCGGGGCGGGGTCGACGTCGTCGCCGGAGCGGGCGTGCAGCGTCTCGGTGAGCCGCCGGTCGAGGTCGGTGCGCATCAGAACCCTCCCGTGAGTGACGCCGACGGCGCGGCGCGGAGCGTGTCGAGGGCCCGTTTCGCGTGCGTGCGCACGGTGCCGGTGGAGCAGTCGAGGATCTCGGCGATGCGCGTGTCGTCCAGGTCCTCGTAGTAGCGCAGCACGATGACGGTGCGCTGCCGGGCGGGCAGCCGCAGGACGAGCCGCCACAGCGCGTCGCGGTCGGCGACCTCGGCGGCCTCGTCGGCGGTCGCGGGTCGCTCGGCGACGGTCTCCACGGTGACCTCCCGGCTGCTGCGCCGCCGCCACCACGAGTGGTGGGCGTTGACCAGCATCCGGCGGACGTAGTCGTCCGGGCGGTCGGTGCGGGAGATCCGGCCCCAGCGGGCGTAGGCCTTGGCGAGGACGTCCTGGACCAGGTCCTCGGCCCGGTGCTCGTCGCCGGTGAGCAGCCTGGCGAAGCGGAACAGCGCCGGGGTGCGGGCGAACGCGTACTCCTCGAACGTCACGTCCTAGAAGACGCGGCGGGCCGCCCGCCCCGTAGACACGGGACGGGCGGCCTTGTGCGCTTACGCCTGCCGGATGACGACGTCGTCGACGCCGGCCTCGACCAGGCTCGCGGTGGCGGCGTCCGCGGCCTGGATCAGGATCTGGACGCTCTGCCCCGCGTACGGGGTGAGGTTGACGCTGCCGGTCGCCCAGGCGGCGTCCCGGTCGGTGGCCGCGCCCGCCGCGGTGAACAGCACGGTCGTGCCGCTCGCCGTGACGACGCTGATGCGCAGGAAGTCGGCCGACGTCGCGTTGCTGCCGTGGCCGAGGTACCACGAGTAGCTCAGCGTCAGCGTCCCGGTCGACGGCAGCGCGATGCTCGGCGACCGCACGCTGGTCGTGCCGCCGTCGACGTCGTTGGCGCCGGCGCTGGACCCCGCCAGCCGCGCCGTCACCAGGTCGTTGCTGCCGCTGACCGTGGTGCCGAGCTGCTTCGGGCCGCTGGAGTCGGTGGCCTCGGGGTCGCCGCGCTCCCACGCGCCGCTGGTCGCCGTGTCGGTCCCGGACGGGTTCACCGTCCAGCCCTTGTTCGTCTCGAAGTCGTCGGACCAGACCGTCGTGCCGGGGCTCGCGCCGCAGTACTGGGCCTCCTTGCCGATGACGCGGTACGGGCAGTCGGCGTACTCGGCGATCTGCAGGCTCGACTCCCGGTTCAGCGCGGTCTGCGCCGCGATGACCTCGTCGGGCGGGTAGAAGCCGCCGCCGCCGCTGCCCGGGTACATCTCGAACGTGTAGGACCAGATGCGCTGGTCGCCCCACATCCAGTCGTCGATCGACCCGTCGGTGATGTACAGGTCGCTGGCCTGCTCGGGGGTGTACCCGTTGGTGCCGGCCAGCTGGACGCCGAGCGTGCGGAACGTCGCCTCCTGGTCGGCGTCCAGCCCCGGCGCCGTGTTGGCGGTGGTGTAGCCGAACGGCCAGAGCACGAGCTTGCCGTAGGTGTGGAAGTCGATGTGCGTCTTGATCTGCTGCACCCCGCCGACCCGCCGGCTGAGGACGAAGTCGCGGACCCGCTGGGTCTCCGGCGCGGAGAACGCCGAGGGGCCGCGGTAGGTCTCGGAGCTGGTGGTGCCCGACGACCCGCCGCAGCAGCCGAAGTTGTACGACCAGTTGCGGTTGAGGTCGGTGCCGACGTTGCTGCTGCCGCTGTTCGGCTGCCGGTTCTTGCGCCACGACCGGTAGGCGCCGGTGGCGATGTCGTACTCGCCGCCGTCGGGGTTCATGTCCGGCACGATCCAGATCTCGCGCGAGTTGACGACGTTCGTGATCCGCGCGTCGCTGCCGTAGTTGTCGGTGAGCAGCTTCACCAGGTACAGCGCCATCTCGACGGTGAGGTGCTCCCGGGCGTGCTGGTGCGCGGTGTAGATGACCTCGGGCTCGTTCTCGTCGGTCGCGACGTTGTCGGAGATCTTGATGACCGGGATGTCCCGGCCCTCGTACGACGTGCCGAGGCTGGTCTTGCGCAGGATCGCCGGGTGGTCGGCGACGGCCTGGTTGAGCTCGGCGGTCATCTCCGCGTAGTTGTGGTACATCGAGTCCGCCGACGGGAAGTCGAGGATCGTCGCGGGCCCGGCCGGGGTCGCGGGCCGCAGCGCCCGGGTGACGGTGAAGCCCAGCTGCCGCAGCTTCGCGACCTCCGACGGGGTCGCGGTGACGTCGGCGACGCCGTGGTCGACGCCGTCGATCGCCGCGCCGGTCGCGGCGACCTGGTTGCGCTGGTCGAGGGTGCCGACCCCGCTCACCAGATAGGGAGCGGACGTCTCGGCGGGCACCGCGTCGGTCGGCGCGGCGCCGGCCGGGCTGATCGCGGCGACCACGAGAGCGGCGGTCACCGCGATCGTGAGGGGGATGGTGCGCCTACGGGGGTGGCTCATCAAGCCTCCTTGGGTGGTGGAGGTGAACGAGCTATCAGGTGACCATCCAACCCAAGGTCATATCAACATACGTCTTTTCAATAACGCGGCTCCGCGTTTCGCCGCATTCCGGCGATTCGCCGCGCTCGGCGCCTACCGGTCACCCGCGCCGCCGCGCTCCGGCTCGCCGGGCGCCGGCTCGATGTCGGGGGTGGCCGGCTCGATGCCGGCGTCGAGCGTGCTGCCGCCGGTGGTCGCCCGCTCGATGTCGGCGTCGAAGGTGCGGCCGCCGCGGTGGATGATCCAGGCGCCGACGCCGAGGGGCAGCAGCAGGACCGTGAACGCGCCGCGCAGCGAGCCGGACCCGCTGCCGCCGCCGAGCGCGTCGGAGGCGACCCCGACGAGGAACGGGCCGGCGGCGCCGCCGAGGGTCACGACCGCGTTGAGGACCGCGAAGCCCAGGCCGCGCCGGTGCGCCGGGACGACGTCGGCGTTGGCGGCGGTCAGGTTCGGGATCGCCGCGGAGAACCCGGCGTTGGCGATGAAGTACCCGGCGATCTGCACCGGCAGCACCGGCACGAGCGCCGCGACGGCCAGGCCGAGCGCGCCGATGAACAGGGCGGTGCCGGCCAGGACCATCCGCCAGCCGGGGCGCCGTCCGTGGTGGCGGTCGCCGTACCGGCCGCCGATGATCACGCCGAGGACGATGCCGACGCCGCCGACCCCGCCGGCGATCCCGGTCGCGGCCGCCTCCTCCAGGCCGAACTGCCGCTGGTAGAAGGTCGGCATCCAGAAGAACAGGCCGCCGAGGCCGAAGAACATGATGGTCAGGCCCGCGACGACCGACCGCAGCGTCGGGATCCGCACGAGCTGCCGCAGCTGCCGGTGTACGGGGACCGCCTCCTCCTCCGCGGCCGGGGCGGCGGGTGGCGCGGTCCCGGCGGCGAGGGCCCCGATCCGGTCGCCGAGCCCGCGGACCGGCTCGCGGACGGTGAGGCACAGCAGGGCGATGACCGCGCCGGGCACGGCGACGAACAGGAACGCCTGCCGCCAGCCGACCGCCTGCGCGAGCGCCCCGCCGACGAGGACCCCGACCGGGAGCCCGACGAAGTACCCGAGCCGCTCCAGGCCGTAGGCGCGGGCCCGGCCGCCGGGCGGGAAGTAGTCGGCGAGGAGGCTGGACGCGGGCGGGTTGTAGAGCTGCCCCGCCGCCCCGAGCAGCACCCGGATCCCGAACAGCACCGCGTACGACGTGGCCAGGCCCGTCCCGAGGGTCAGCAGCGCCCAGGTGCCGACGACCGCGGCGATGATCCAGTTGCGCCGGCCGGTGTCGGCGAGCCGCCCGGCCGGCAGCAGCAGCACGACCCCGGCGATGGCGCCGGCCGTCGGGATCGCCCCGACGGCCTTGTCGCTGAGCCCGAACTCCTCCTGGATCTGCGGCACGACCCCGGCGAGGAGGTTGTACTCGACCCGGTCGACGAACGCGACCAGCGCCACGCAGATCGCCGGCCACCACCCCAGCGGCGCGGTCCTCGCCGGGTCGACCGCGACCGGTGGCCGCCCCGCGAACGCCTCAACCCGCACCGTCTCGACGCCCACGCGGCCTCCTCAATTGGGAAACAGCGTTTCCCTCAGGGTCCTGGCGTCACGATATGCGCCGGGCCGCCCCACCACAAGATCGGTCCTCGCTCGCGTAGTAGCGGTACAGCAGGTACACCGACAGCGCGCACAGCAGATGCCAGGCCGCGTGCCCCTGGACCAGCGAGCGCGGGTCGCACAGCCAGGCCTTCGCCGCGTTCCAGATCCCGAACGCGACCAGGATCGCCGCGATCGCGCCGTACACGTACGCGCGCCGGCCGTCGCCGCCGCGCCGCATGACGCCCACCTCGACGGCCACGGCGGCGACGAGCAGCAGCCCGAACGCGGCGTTGCCCGGGTGCATGACGACGGGCAGCCGCGCGTCCCACGCCCCGGCCGCCTCGCAGCACGCGACCCCGCCCACGAACACCGCCGCCAGGGTCGGCGTGCCGCCGCGGGTCCGGCGCATGACGGCGTACGCGAGGACGAACGCGGCGACGAGATACATGCTCAGCAGGTCGAGGTGCCCGCCGAGCGCGCTCTGCGTCGCGTGCATCGCGGCGCTGCCCGGCCCGAGCAGCACCACGAGGCACGCGAGCGCCGCCGCCCGCCACCGCGGCCCGGACGCGCCGCCCCCGATGTCGGGCCGCGCCCCGGCGTGCCAGGCGATGAGCAGCCCCGCGACGACGAACCCGGCGTTGCTGAACGTGTTGGCCGGCTGCCTGACCACCCAGTCCCGGCCGGCCTCGCAGAACTCCGCCCCACGCCCGGCGTCGGCGCCGAGCCACCCCCGCCCGACCGCCGCGGCGAGCAGCCCGCACGAGACGGCCGCGACCGCGCCCGCGGCGGCGAGAGGTCTGAGATCACGCGTCACGCGCGCCACGATCCCACGTCGGGCGGTGCGGGGACGAGGTCACGGCCGGCGGGTGGACAGCGGCGGCGGGCGGTCGCGGGGACAGTTGAGGCATGTCGTATCAGCAGCACACCTACCAGCGGCCGCCGCAGCAGCTGGTGTACCAGCCGCCGCCGGTCCACCAGCAGCAGCCGGTGTACCAGCCGGCGCCCGCCTACGGGTCGTCGCCGTCGAGCGCGGTGCACTGGGTGGTGCCGGTCGGCCGGTCGTGGCAGTCGATCGTCGCCGGCTACGTCGCGCTGGTCGCGTGGCTCGTCTGGCCGCTCGGCCCGGTGGCGCTGGGGCTCGGTGTGTGGGCGTTCGTCAAGGCCCGGCGCGGCGGGCACGGACGCGGGCGGGCGGGGTTCGCGGTGGCCGTCGGCGCGGCCTCGACCTTCGCCCTGACCTGGGCCGTCATCGACGTCCTGACCTAGCCGCCGGGCACCCCCGCGGTAAGCCACGGAGACCTCCGGTCCGGTGCGGCGGCGCAGCCGCACCTCGCCGGAGGTCTTCTCGTCTGCCGGGCCGCCGTGCCGGTGACGCTCGCGGCCGGCGGTCCTAGACGCCGGCCTTGGCCAGGTCGGCCGGGGGAGCGGCGGCGGCGACGGCGGTGGTGGGGCTGCCGGGGGCGATCCGCAGGTGCACGGTGGCGCCGGACTCCAGGTTCAGGGCGAGGAACTCGTTGCGGGTCACGGTGACGATGACGTCCTGACCGGCGGCCGTGGTCACGTCGATGCGGATCTCGAAGCCGATCCGGGTGACGCGGGTGACCGTGCCGGTCACGTCGTCCGGGCCCGCCGGGGTGGTGCCGATCTGCAGGTCGTGCGGGCGGACCAGGTGGTCGCCGAGCTGGGTGACCGGGCCGAGGAAGCGCATGACGAAGTCGTTGGCCGGGCGGTCGTACAGGTCGTCGGGGGAGCCGATCTGCTCGATGCGGCCGTCGTTGATGACGACGATCTCGTCGGCGACCTCGAGGGCCTCCTCCTGGTCGTGGGTGACGAAGACGGTGGTGACCTCGACCTCGTCGTGCAGGCGGCGCAGCCAGTCGCGCAGCTCCTTGCGGACCTTGGCGTCCAGGGCGCCGAACGGCTCGTCGAGCAGCAGCACCGTCGGCTTGATCGCCAGGGCGCGGGCGAGGGCCATGCGCTGGCGCTGGCCGCCGGACAGCTGGGCGGGCAGCCGGTCGGCGAACTGGGACAGGTGCACGAGCTTGAGCAGCTCGTCGACGCGGGCCGCGATCTCGTCCTTGGGCCGCTTGCGGATCTGCAGGCCGAAGGCGACGTTGCGGCGCACCGACATGTGCTTGAACGCGGCGTAGTGCTGGAACACGAAGCCGACGTTGCGCTTCTGCGGCGGCAGGTCGGTGGCGTCGACGCCCTCGATCTCGATCCGGCCGGTGTCGGCGCGCTCCAGCCCGGCGATGATGCGCAGCAGCGTGGACTTGCCGCCGCCGGACGGGCCGAGCAGCGCCGTGAGGCGGCCCGACGGGATGCTCACCGACACGTTGTCGAGCGCGACGAAGTCCCCGAAGCGCTTGCCGACCCCTGCGATTTCGATGCTCAACGGTCTTCCTTCGGCCGGAGGACGGATACGACGATGATGCTGGCCACGGCGACGAGGGCGAGGAGGAACGCGGTCGCGTAGGCGCCGCCCTTGTCGAAGTTGAGGTACTTCTCCTCGACGACGAGGGGTGCGGTGCGGGTGGCCCCGAGGACGTTGCCCGACACGATCTTCACCGCGCCGAACTCGCCGAGCGAGCGGGCCAGGCTCAGCACGACGCCGTAGATGATGCCCCACTTGATCGAGGGCAGGGTGACGCGGGCGAAGGTCTGCCAGGCGTTGGCGCCGAGGCTGCGGGCCGCCTGCTCCTGCTCCTCGCCGATCTCCTCCAGGACCGGCACGACCTCGCGGATGACCAGCGGCAGGGCGACGAAGACCGTCGCCATCACCATGCCGGCCTCGGCGAAGATGATCTGCAGCCCCCAGCTCTCCAGGGTCGGGCCGAACCAGCCGTTGCGGCCGCCGTAGACCAGGACCAGCGACAGGCCGACGACGACCGGCGACACCGACAGCGGCACGTCGAGCAGGGCGTTGAGCAGGCGTTTGCCGGGGAAGTGGTACCGCACGAGCAGGATCGAGATGCCGACGCCGAAGACGGTGTTGATGATCACGGAGATGATCGCGATCTCCACCGACAGGTGCAGGGCGTGCACGATGTCCGGGTCGGTGAGGATGCCCTGCAGGTTGTCGAAGCCGTCCTTGAAGGTGTTCTGGCCCACGAGGTACACCGGCCAGGCGACCAGGAAGAACAGGTAGACGATCACGATCAGCCGCACGAGGTGGGCGACCGGCCCGCGGCGGCGGGTCCAGGCCTTCCCGGGGCTCTTGCGCGCGGGCGCGGGTTTGGCCAGGGTGTCAGCCACGGCGGACCGTCCTTCGCTGGATCACGTCGAGCGCGACGATGACGGCGAACGAGATCACCAGCAGGACCGTGGCGACCGCCGCCGCGTTCTCCAGGTGGTCGTTCTCGATGCTGCTGAAGATGCGCACGGAGGTGACCTCGGTGCGCATCGGCAGGTTGCCCGACAGCAGCACCAGGGAGCCGTACTCGCTGACGCCGCGGGCGAAGGACAGCGCCGCCCCGGCGGTGATCGCCGGGGTGAGGCTGGGCAGGATGACCCGCCGGAAGATCGTGAACCGGCTGGCGCCGAGCGACGCGGCGGCCTCCTCGACGTCCCGGTCGATCTCGGCGAGGACGGGCTGCACGGTCCGCACGATGAACGGCAGCGTCACGAACAGGAACGCGACGAAGACCGCGACCCGGGTGTTGGCGATGTCCACGCCGATGGGGCTGTACGGCCCGTACAGCGACAGCAGCACCAGACCGGCGACGATCGTCGGCAGCGCGAACGGGATGTCGACGAGGATCTCCAGGACCCGCTTGCCGAAGAAGCGGTCGCGGACCAGGACCCAGGCGATGAGCGTGCCCATGACCACGTTGACGAGCGTGACGCCGATCGAGGTGAAGATCGTCAGCTCGATCGCGGCGAGGGTCTGCTCGGCGACGATCGCGTCCCAGAAGCCGCCGAGGCCCTGCGAGCCGGCGACGGCGACGACCGCGGCGAGCGGGATGAGCACCAGGAGGCTGAACCACAGCATCGCGACCCCGAGGCCGAGCCCGGAGACGCGGGTGAGGGGGTGCCCCTGCGGCACGGCCGAGGCCGGCCGGCGGTTGCCCGCCGGCCGGCCCGGGTTTGCGGTCGCCGATGTCACTTGGATTTGCCCGACGCGGCGATGATCTTGACGATCAGGCCCTCTTTCTCGTCGAAGAACTTCTTGGAGAGCTTCGACCAGCTCTCGAAGTCCTTGTCGACGGTGAGCAGCTTCGCCGGCGCGGGGAACGGGCTGTTCGGGTCGATGGCGCCCTCGACGCCCTTGGTGTCCACGCCCTGGATGATGGGGCGGAAGCCCTTGAGCGCGAACTGGCGCTGACCGGCCGGGCTCAGCACGAACTCCAGCCAGTCCTTCGCCTTCGGGTCGGCGTTGGTGAGGATCGCGCCCGGGTTCTCGATGAGGATCGTGGTGTCCGGGTAGACCCAGTCGAGCTTCTCGCCGCTCTGCCGGGCCAGGATCGCCTCGTTCTCGTAGGCGAGCAGGACGTCGCCGGTGCCGCCGATGAAGGCGGTGGTGGCGTCGCGGCCGCTGCCGGGCAGCGCGACGACGTTGGCGAAGAGCTTGGTGAGGTACTCGCCGGCCTGCGCGTCGGTGCCGCCGTTGGCGGTGATGTGACCCCACGCGGCGAGGGCGTTCCAGCGGGCCGCGCCGGAGGAGGCCGGGTTCGGGGTGACGATGCCGATGCCGGGCTTGATCAGGTCGTCCCAGCCCTTGATGTTCTTCGGGTTGCCGGGGCGCACCGCGAGGACCACGACGGAGGAGGACACGATGCCCTTGTTCGGGCCCTGGTTCCAGCTCGGGTCGACCAGCTTGGCGTCGACCAGGCGGGTCACGTCGCTGGACACCGAGAAGTGCACGTAGTCGGCCTTGAGGCCGGCGACGACCGCGCGGCTCTGGTCGCCGGAGGCGCCGTAGGAGGTCTGGAACTTCACGCCCTTGCCGGCGGGGGTCTTGTTCCACTCCGCGGCGATCGCCTTGTTGGCGGCCTCGGGCACGGCGAAGCCGACGATGTTGAGCGTGGTGGACGAGCCGCTGGCCCCGGCCTCGTCCTTCTTGGTGGTCCCCGCGCACGCCGACAGCACGAGGCCGGCGGCGAGCATGAGAGCGGCGGTCGCTCTGATGGGGTGCTTCATGGGGAACCTGTCCTCCTGGTGTCGGCAGTGCGCATGGGGATCGTGCGTTCGGTGTCGTTGTCGGTGAGCAGGTCGGCGAGGGTGGCCTGGTCGACGATCGCGTTGACCGCGGTGTCGACGGACAGCCAGACCTTGCGCAACCCGCGCCCCACCCCGTCGTACGTGGCCTGGTCGGTGGGCAGGCCCCGCACGGTGGTCAGTGCGCCGTTCATGGCGCGGAGGATCTCGCCGACCGTGATGGCTGACGCCGGTCGGGCGAGGCCGTATCCCCGCTCCGTGCCGCGGTGGCTGTGCACGAGCCCGACGCGGCGAAGTTCGAGAAGGACCGTCTGCAGTGAACCGATGGACATCCGCTCGTGCCGCGCCAGCTCCGAGGCCGTGATGCGGCCCGGCTCCGCCGCGGCGATCGCGAGCATCGCCCGGATCGCGTAGTCGGCACGGACAGAGATGTGCAACCGGATCAGATCCCCCGCTGTACTGGCATTGCCTATCTTGTCTAGTTAGTAGGTAGGAATAGAATAGTTGCGGGACGCCCGGTGTCAAGACGTGTGGGTCTCGTTACATCGACCGGGGGTCAGGGGCGCTGCGCGCGCTCGCCTGCCAGCCGCACCAGGACAGGGTCGATGACCTGCGGATCGGCGCCGGCCAGCTGCCGCACGAGCGCCGCACCGGCGTCCCGTGCCACGACGACGGTGAGCCCCGTCGACGCGAACTGCGCGGGCGCGAGCCGGATGCCCTCGGAGTGCACCCCGTCGGTGGTGAGGACCACGACGCAGCCCACGCCGACGCCGGCGGTGCCCCAGCCGGTCGCGTCGACCCTGCGGGCGAGCTCCTTGAGCCGGATGTCGACCGAGGTGTTGGGCCGCCCGTCGGCGAACACCCGGCAGGGGTGGCCGTCGGCGCGGTTCAGCTCGTACGTGCCGGGGCGCACGCCGTCGAGCACGGCGAGGAGCACCACGCTGCGGTCGCACACCACCACGAACCGCGCGGCCCCGCCCTGCCAGGGCATCGCCCGGGCGGCGGGCAGCGGGCCGAGCACGTCGTCGAGCCAGTCCGGCGGGTGGCTGTCGTCGAGCCAGTACCGGTCCCGGAACCGCTCGAACAGCTGCCCGCGCTCCAGGTTGGCCCGCGCGGTCTCGGACTGGGCCATGTCCTGCCAGGCGTAGCGCTCGATCTCGTGCGTCGCGGTGACCTGCCCGCCGAACGCGACGAGGGTGGACAGCAGCATGGCGATGCCGGGAAGCGGGTGCTCGCCGATGCGCGCCAGCGCGAGCAGGCACGGCACCGCGTAGCAGACGAGGGTCGCCGCGGCGGCCGGGCCGAACAGCTTCGCCGTGCCGAGCGCCCGGCGCACGAGCACGGCCGCGCCGGGCGGCACCGCGAGCAGCAGCGCACTGCCCCACCAGGGCCAGTCCAGCAGCGCCAGTACGCCCAGGCCGCCGGCGAGCGCCGTCAGCCCAGCGGCGATGTTGCGGCCCAGGTCCGGGTCGGTGGTCGGCGGCTCGATCAGCCGCGGCCGGACCGCCGCCGACCCGGTGCGGGTCTCCTCGCCCGGCAGCACCTTCGTCGAGGCCGGCGCGGGGACCGCGAACGCGGTGGTGACGAGGTCCGCGGCGCGCAGCAGGTCCTCGCGCAGCCGCCGGGCGGACTCCTGCCGGCCGGCCGGGTCGGGCGACAGGGCCCGCCGCAGCACCGAGGCGACCGGCTCGGGGACGGCGTCCAGGTCGTGGCCCTGCCGTGGTGGCGCGCCGGTCAGCAGCGTGTGCAGCGTCGCGCCCAGGGAGTAGAGGTCCGAGGCGACGCTCTCCGGCTGGCCGGCGTGGACCTCCGGCGCCGTGTAGCCGAGGGTGCCCAGCCGGGCCGTGGCGGTGCAGCGGCCGTCGTCGCGGTGGATCGCGGAGATGCCGAAGTCGGAGAGCACCGCGGTGCCGTCGGCGGTCAGCAGGATGTTGCCGGGCTTGATGTCGCGGTGCAGGATGCGCTCCGCGGCCTCGTGCGTGTGGGTGAGCGCCTGGGCGACCTCCGCGCCGATGCGCAGCGCGTCGCGCACCGGCAGCGTCCGGTCCACCGCGAGGCGGTCCGCGACCGAGCCGTCGTAAAGGTCCATGACGACATAGCCGAGCCCGTCGGCGGTGAAGTCGGCCTCCAGCAGGCGCACCACGTGTGAGCGGCCCTGCAGGGCGCGCAGCGCCTGGACCTCGCGCAGGAAGCGCCGCCGGTCGGCGTCGTCGAGATCCCGCCGGTAGACCTTGATGGCGACGGCCGAGCCGTCCATGGTCGCCTTGCGCGCCCGGAACACGTGCGCCTGACCGCCCCGGGAACTGATCAGGGTGAGGTCGCGGTAACCGTGGATCTGCGGGTCGGTGACCATGGGGCCTCCCGGATGGCAGGACTGCGGCGAGTCTATCCGCCACCCCATCGACCACCGGCGGTTTTGCCGACCGTCCTCACACGATCTGCCACCCTCGGCCCCGTTGTGCGGCCTGCGCCCGATTGGCCGGGACGCGGCCGGCTGTTCATCTGTTGCATGTCTGGCGCAGCAATTTCGCGATGCATTTCTTCATTCACCGGTAAAAGGCTCACTGTTTCGAAGTGGTGCAGGTCAAAACGGTGAATTACGTCGTTCGGTGTATGTGCAATGGGCCGAATGGTCATCCCGTACTCAGGTAATGAGTATTGCGTCGGCACGATTCATCCGTCGTTCATTGATGTACTACTCGGCAGTAGTTCGTCACTGCGAAAGTCGGCGCCGCATTCAACTTCGAGTGCAAGGCGGAAAGGTCATGGAATGCGACAGATCAGTAAGGTCGGGCTGGGGGTGGCGGGGGTAGCGGTGCTCCTGTTCTCCCAGGCCACCGCAGCTCACGCGGATGTCGCCGCGCAGGGCGCCGACATCGTGGGTATCGGTTCCGACACCATCCAGTACGCGGCCGACTTCCTCGCCGACGGCGACTACCAGGGCAACCCCGGCTTCAACGCCGCGGGCGCCCGGGTGTTCAGCTTCGACGCGACCGGCGACGCCAGCGGCAAGCTCACGGCGGGTGCCACCGTCGTGCTGCGCGGCGGCAACTTCCCGGTCACCCGGCCGAACGGCTCCGGCGGTGGTCTGACGTACTTCACGCAGACCGACACCGGCGCCACCAAGAAGGTCCAGTTCGTCCGCAGCTCCCGCAAGCCCACCAAGGCCGAGGACGACCGCGCGGTCGCCAACGGCTGGGGTGGCCTGCGCTGCTACCAGCTCGGCCTCGACGGTCTGAAGATCGCCGTGTCCAAGCTGACCGCGACGAACGCCGGCACCAGCGGCATCAGCGCCGCCGACCTCAAGAAGATCTACAGCAGCCCGCCGCAGATCACCACCTGGGGTCAGGTCACCGGCTACAACGGTCCGAACCCGGGCGCCACGATCGTCCCGATCCTGCCGCCCGCCACGTCCGGCACCGAGCAGTTCTTCATCGCCCAGATCGGTCTGACCGAGGCCCAGGTGCGCACCACCGCCGAGGGTCTGGTCCGCGCCGAGGAGCACGACCCGTCGGTCGTCCAGAACAACGCGAACGCCATCGCGCCGTTCTCGACCGCCCGCCTGGTCATGATCCACAACGGGTACTTCAACAACGGCACCGCGCAGGACCCGATCACCCTGCAGTCCGGCGGTTCCGCGTTCGACGTGACCCGCCCGGTCTACTTCATCGTGCGCAACAGCGAGATCAACAGCTCCTGGAACAAGGCGCTGTTCGCACCGGGTGGCTTCCTGTCGCAGTCGTTCCTCGCTCAGCCCCTGATCGAGGACTCGGCCGGCTTCACGTACCAGTACGCCGACGCGGGTCTCTGCCACACCGCCTGATCAGCGCGATCAGGCAATGCCATTCCCTTCGAAATTGGAGTCCCAGTTGAAGATTCGCTCAAGGTCCCTGATGGTCGGGGCGGCAGCCCTGGCTGTCGCGGCCAGCGTTCTGGTGGGGGGAGGTGTCGCCCACGCGGCGGTGACCCCGGGCTTCGAGCCCGACCCCAACGCGATCGGCAGCATCACCCTGTACAACGCCAGCGGCGCCGTCATCACCGGCGGTAGCCTGAGCGCCAGCCCCATGGTGGCGTTCGCGGCGGCGTCCGGCGCGGGTCGCACCGGGGACACGAGGGCCTTCCTCCGGGTAGCCACCCCGAAGGCGGCCACGCCGACCGACCAGTTCCTCTCGGCCGTCGTCACCAACACCACCAATTTCCCGAACACGAACGCCCCGGCGCCGCTCAACGCCCTGACGACCCCGCTCGTCAGCGCCACGGCCGGCACCTCGCTCGCGTCCTACATCGCGAGCAACCCCAACACCGAGACGGCCGCGAACCTGGCGAACATCTACCAGCTTCGGCTCATCACGACCGCTCCCGGCCAGTCCCCGGACGTGAACTACTTCCGCGTGGACATCCAGGTCGACACCGCCGCCGGCACGTGGACGGTCGTCCACCCGGCTTCGGCGACGGCCACCACGACCACGCTGACCGCCAGCCCGGCCGGCCCGGTCAACAGTGGCACCGCGGTCACCCTGACCGCGAACGTCACCCCGGCCAACACCGCCGGTTCGGTGCGCTTCTTCGACGGCGCGACGGACCTCGGTGCGGGCACGTACAACCCGGCCACCGGCAACGCGACCATCAGCGTCACGCCCACGGTCGGCAGTCACTCGCTCACCGCAGTGTTCTCCCCGAGTGACACCTCCGCCTTCACCGGTTCCACCTCCACGGCGCTGCCCTTCACCGTGAACGCTCCGGGCACGCCGACCACCACCACGCTGTCCACGAACCCGCCCAGCGGGACCGCGGCCGGCAGCGGTGGCTCCCTCGACGTGACGCTCTCGGCGAGCGTGGCCCCGGTCGGCACCGCCGGCTCGGTCCACTTCTTCGACGGCGCCACCGACCTGGGCGCGGGCACCTACGACGCCGCCACCGGTGTGGCGACGCTGCAGAAGTCCCTGGCCACGGGCAACCACCTGCTCATCGCGACGTTCACCCCGAGCGTCGGCGGCTTCCAGTCGTCGTCCTCGGCGATCCTGAACTACGCGGTGGTCGGTGCGAACTCGGCGGCCGTGCCGCTCGACGCGCAGAACGACACCGACCCGTTCGCGGGTGCGCTGGTCCTCCAGGTCGCGGCGGGCACCGCCGTGCACCTGACCCAGATCCCGGTGAACGACCCGAACGGTCACCCCGCGCAGGCGACCGACCCGACGGGTCACCGGCACGCCTGGGTGTTCACGGGCAACTTGACCGGTGTTTCGGTCAACGACACCCGTCCCACCCAGGACGGCTGGACCCTCAACGGGCAGGCCGCCGACTTCCACAACGGCCCGACCGTGGTGCCCGCCGCCAACCTCGGCTGGATCCCGGCTGCCAGCGGCGGCGACGCCGAGGGCACCGTGGCCGCCGGCACGGCGGTCGACTCGAAGCTCAAGACGGCCACCAGCAACGGTCTGCAGACCAGCAGCCAGTTCGCCAAGGCCGCCCCGGGCAACGGGCTCGGCACGAAGAACCTCACGTCCGCTCTGGAGCTCCGGATCCCGGACACCTCCCCGACCGGTCTCTACACCAGCACCCTCACGCTGACGCTGGTCAGCCCCTGACGGGTGCCATAACGAAGAAACGCCAGGTCGGCCCGGGCGATCCCGGGCCGGCCTGCGCGCCATAGGACGAACGAAGACGACGGACGGGAACCCTGGAATGAGACGCCTGATCGCTGCGGCCGCCACCATCGCCGTGCTGCTGACCCCCGGCGCCGCGCACGCCGAGCCCGCCGGGCCCGCCGACGACGGCAACCGCGCCTGGTCGCTGCGGCCCGGCACGCCCGAGGGCAAGCCGGACAAGCGCACCCACTACACGCTGCAGGGCACGCCCGGCGCGGCAGTGGAGGAGAAGGTGCTGGTCACCAACAGCAGCAAGGTCACCGCCTCGTTCGTCATCTACGGCACCGACGCGTTCAACACCTCGACCGGCGCGTTCGACCTGCTGCCGGCCGCACAGAAGCCCGTCGACATCGGCTCGTGGATGCAGTTCCCGGCCTCGACGATCACCATCGACGCCGGCGCCACCGTCGCCGTGCCGTTCAAGGTCGCGGTCCCGGCGAACGCGACCCCCGGCGACCACGCCGGCGGCGTCGTGGTGTCCCTCGCCACCGGCACCGACGTCAAGGTCGACACCCGCGTCGCGGTGCGGCTCTACCTCAGGATCGCCGGGCTGCTGCGGCCCGTCCTCGCGGCGACCAAGGTCGAGGCCGGCTACGCGGGCGTGACCAACCCCTTCGGCACCGGCAAGGTGTCCGTCACCTACACGGCGGAGAACACCGGCAACATCCGGCTGCAGAGCCGCGCGAAGCTGGTCGTGAAGTCCGCGCTCACCGGCATCACCCTCGCCGAGAAGAAGCTGCCCGACCTGGCCGAGCTGCTGCCCGGGCAGCGGGTGCCGCACGAGGCCGACGTCGACGGCGTGTTCCCCGCAGGACCGCTGACCGTCCGGATCGAGCTGGAGCCGTTCGGCGACCCGGAGCAGCCCGTCGGCCAGGCCGTGCCCCGGGGCGAGGGGCACACGACGATCTGGGCGTTCCCGTGGCTGCTGCTGCTCGCGATCCTGCTGCTCGGCACCGGCGCCGGCTTCCTGGTGCGCCGCTGGCTGCTGCGCCGCCGGCAGGCCCGCGCCGACGCCGCCGCGCTGGAGCGCCGCCGCGAGCGCAAGGCCGCCGCGAGGGAAGCCGCCGCCAAGGAGGCCGCCGCCAAGGAGTCGAAGGCCGGAGCGTCCGCATGACCCGGGCGCCACGACTGCTCCGGTCCGTGTTCGCCGCGTCGGTACTGGCGGCGACGACCACCGCCTGCACCGCCGCGCACGCCGAGGCGGTGCCGTACACCGACAGCCGCTCGACCGGCGGGATCGTGTTCTACGACAAGGACGGCACGGCGGTCACGTCCGGGAAGACCACCGACCGGCCGTTCGTGGCGAAGGCCGTCGGACAGGTCAGGGCGCCCGAGCCCTACGACAAGGACGGCCGCAAGGCGACGCTGCTGGCGTTCCTGCCGCGCAAGGACACCGACCCGGCGCAGTGGCACGGCCGGTTCATGACCGGCGCCAGCGCCTACCCCGACGCCGCCCACCCGACCGTCGTGTCGCCCGCGGAGGCGGGCTCCCTCGCGGAGTTCCTCGAGGTGTACCCGACCCAGTGGAACGGCCTCGTCCAGCTGCGCATCTACCTCGGCGTGCCCGGCGAGGCGACGCTGACGACCAGCTACACCAGCGCCGACATCAAGGTCACCGGCGGCACCTGGAGCGTGGTCCGCACCGGCCCGGCCGGCGCGCTCGGCGCGCCCGGCGGGCTCCGTGCGGCGGGCGCGTTCGGCGCGGCCGCGATGGCCCGCGAGGACGGCTCGGCCGGGGTGCCGATCGAGGTCCGGGTCGGCGGCAGCAACAGCCCCAGCCCGTCGCCGACCGGTGGTGGCGGCGGCGGCCCGCTGCCGCGGACCGGCACCGACGTGATGACCCTCGCCGCCGGCGGTCTGCTGCTGGTCGGCGCGGGTGTCGCCGCGGTCCTGCTCGGCCGGCGCCGTCGCGCCGTCACCATCACCACCGCCCGCCCCGAGGAAGTGGCCGAATGACCACCACGCCGACCGAGGAGTCCTACCCCCACGGGCAAAAGCCGCCGCAGTACGCGCCGGGATGGGCGAAACCGGAGCCGGACACGCTGACCCAGGACACCGTGCCGCAGGGCTACGGGCTCGTCCCGGAGCCGCGCCACCAGGCGCCGCGGGCCATGGCGCCGGCGCTGCCGCTCGCCACCCTCGACGCGCGGGCGATCTCTGCCTGGTTCGGCGCGCGCAAGGTCCTGGACCGGGTGTCGCTGACGATGCAGCCCGGCCGGGTCACCGCGCTCATCGGCCCGTCCGGCTGCGGCAAGTCGACGTTCCTGCGGATCCTCAACCGGATGCACGAGCTGGTGCCGTCGGCGCAGCTCGCCGGCGAGGTGCTGCTCGACGGCGTCGACATCTACGACACCGGCCGCCGCCTCACCGACGCCCGCCGCCAGATCGGCATGGTGTTCCAGAAGCCGAACCCGTTCCCGACGATGAGCATCTACGACAACGTCGTCGCCGGGCTCAAGCTCACCGGCGTGAAGGTCCGCCGCTCCGACAAGGACGACCTGGTCGAGGAGTGCCTCATCAAGGGCGGCCTGTGGCGGGAGGTCAAGGACCGGCTGCGCTCGCCCGGCGGCGCGCTGTCCGGCGGGCAGCAGCAGCGGCTGTGCATCGCCCGGTCCCTCGCCATCCGCCCGCGGGTGCTGCTGATGGACGAGCCGTGCTCCGCGCTCGACCCGACCTCCACCCGGGTCATCGAGGAGACGATCGCCGAGCTCGCCGCCGAGGTCACGATCGTCATCGTCACGCACAACATGCAGCAGGCGCACCGCGTCTCGCAGCAGTGCGCGTTCTTCCTCGCCGAGCACGGCACCCCCGGCGCGATCGTGGAGAGCGGCGAGACCGAGCAGATGTTCGGCGCGCCGGTGGACCAGCGCACCTCCGACTACGTCAACGGCCGGTTCGGATGACGCCGCCGCTGCCGCAGGGCACCGAGGACGCGCCGCGGTCCCTGGCGTCGGCGCGATCGCTGCAGGACCAGGTCTTCCGCGGCGGGTCGCGGGGCGTCGCCATCCTGGTCACGGTCATCTTCGGCGCGATCGGCTTCTTCCTGGCGCTGCAGTCGGTGCCGACGCTGGAGCACTACGGCTGGGCGTTCTTCACCGAGAACGAATGGCTGCCCGAGCGCGACACCGTCGGCATGTCGGCGGTGCTGCTCGGCACGCTGCTGGTGAGCCTGATCGCGATGTTCACCGCGTTCCCGCTCGCCCTGTCGTGCGCGCTGTACATCACCGAGTACGCCACGCCGGGGCTGCGCAAGTCCCTGGTGGCGATGGTCGACCTGATGGCGGCCGTGCCGAGCATCATCTACGGGCTGTGGGGCGTCTTCCTGTTCGGCCCGCAGCTGATCCCGGTCGCGCACTGGCTGCACCAGAACCTCGGGTTCATCCCGTTCTTCGAGGTGGACACGGACCCGGACGCGCCGGTCTGGGCGCAGTCGCAGTACACCCAGTCCGCGTTCGCCGCCGGGCTGGTCGTGGCGATGATGGTCATCCCGATCGCGTCCGCGGTGATGCAGGACGTGTTCGCCCAGGCGCCGGTCGGCGAGCGGGAGGCGGCCCTCGCGCTCGGCGCGACCCGCTGGGGCATGATCCGCACCGTCGTGCTGCCGTTCGGCCGGGGCGGCATCGTCGGCGGCACGATGCTCGGGCTCGGCCGGGCGCTCGGCGAGACCGTCGCCGTGCTGATGACCATCAGCTTCGCGTTCGACCTCAAGATCCGGGTGCTGGAGAACGGCACGATCACCGTGTCGTCGCTCATCGCCAACCGCTTCGGCGAGGCGACCTCGGCCCAGCTCGCGGCGCTGCTCGCGGCGGGCTTCGTCCTGTTCGTCATCACGGTCGTCGTGAACACGTTCGCCGCGATCATCGTCAGCCGCGGCCGCAGCGGCGCGTCCACCGAGATCTAGGCAGGGCAGGAGCGTGACCATGACGAGCACCGCGACCCGCACACCGGACGCCGCGACCACCGCGAAAGCTCCGCAGCCACCCGAGCGCCCCCGCCGGTTGCGGGCGCGCACGCTGGACGACAAGCTCAGCCTGATCGGCGCGGCGGCCGGCTCGCTCGCGCTGACCTGGGTCCTCTACGGCAAGATCCTGCCGTTCTCCGGGACGCTCGGCTTCATCATCGTCTGGTACGTCGTGTTCCTGCTGATGTACGCGACCGTCACCAGCCTGTCCAGCCCGCGGCCCGTCGTCGTCGACCGGCTGGCCGGCGCCATGGTCCAGGCGGGCGCGGCCGTCGTCGCCGTCGCGCTGCTGTCGACCGTGTTCTACACCTACATCCGCGGCCTGCCGGTGGCGCTGCACCTGAACTTCCTGATCAAGGACATGAGCGGGGTGCGGCCGACCGCGCCGCTGGACGAGGGCGGCATCCTGCACGCGCTCGTCGGCTCGTTCATCGAGGTCGGCATCGCGCTGGTGATCTCCCTGCCGCTCGGCCTGGTGACCGCGGTCTACATGGTCGAGGTCGGCGGGCGGCTGTCCAGGTTCGTGCGGACGATCGTCGAGGCGATGACCGCGGTCCCGGACATCCTCGCCGGCCTGTTCGTCTACACCACGCTCGTGGTCGCCTTCGGCTTCCCGAAGTCGGGCCTCGCCGCCGGCCTGGCGATCGCCGTGACCATGGTGCCGATCATCGCCCGGACGTCCGACGTGGTGCTGCGGGTCGTCCCCGGCGGCCTGCGCGAGGCGGGCCTGGCGCTCGGCGCGTCGCAGTGGCAGGTGGTCCGCCACGTCGTGCTGCCGACGGCCCGCCCGGGGCTGGCCACCGCGGTCATCCTCGGCGTCGCCCGCGGCATCGGCGAGACCGCGCCGGTGCTGATCGTCTCGGGCGCGTCGACGTTCCTCAACTTCAACCCGATCGAGAACACGATGAACTCGCTGCCGCTGTACATCTTCGTCGGTGTCCGAAGTGGACAGGACGCGTTCATCGACCGTGGGTTCGGCGCCGCGGCCGTCCTGCTCACGGTGGTGCTGATCCTCTTCGCCGTGGCCCGCTGGCTCGCCCGGCCGAAGGTGTGACCCCGATGCTCCCGACCACCGACCGTCACCGAATTGGACGAGGAACAATCGTGCAGACTCCTGTCACCGCCGGCCGGCGGACCGCCCGGGCGGCCGCAACGGCGGCCGTGCTGGCGCTGGTCCTGAGCCTGGTCGCGCCGGCCACCCCGGCCGCGGCGGCCGGCCACGCCCGCATCACCGGCACCGGGTCGTCCTGGAGCGCCAACGCGCTCAACCAGTGGGTGGCCGACGTCCGGAAGCAGAACCTGCAGGTCGACTTCACCGCGACCGGCTCGGCGACCGGCCGCAAGGACTTCGCCGCCGTCGCCAACGACTTCGCGATCTCCGACATCGGCTTCCGCGGCACCGACCCGACGACCGGGCAGCGCGACGACGCGCAGGGCCGGCCGTTCGCCTACCTGCCGATCGTCGCCGGCGGCACCTCGTTCGTCTACCAGGTCCGAGTCGGTGGCCAGCTGGTGCGCAACATCCGGCTGTCCGGGCTGTCGCTGGCGAAGATCTTCCTGGGGCAGATCACCAACTGGAACGACGCGCAGATCACCGCCGACAACAACGGCCGGAAGCTGCCGTCGCTGCCGATCATCGTCGTCGTGCACTCCGAGGGCTCCGGCTCCACGGCCCAGTTCACCTCGTACCTCGCCAAGCAGTACCCGGACCTGTGGCGCACGTACAGCGGCATGACGGAGTTCACCGAGTACTTCCCGACGACCCCGAAGAGCGGCACCCGCAACAAGGTGATCTCGGTCAACGGCTCCGACTCGGTCATCAACACCGTCACCGCCGGCTCCAGCAACGGCGCCATCGGCTACGACGAGTACTCCTACGCCCTCGGCGCCGGCTACCCGGTCGTGGAGCTGGAGAACCAGGCCGGGTACTTCACCAAGCCGACCGACTTCAACGTCGCCGTCGCGCTGCGCGTCGCCGACATCAACATGGACAAGTCGGACCCGCTGAAGTACCTGCTGCAGAAGCTGGACCGGGTGTACGTGAACCCGGACAAGCGCACGTACGCGATGTCGTCCTACTCGTACATGATCCTTCCCGTCGGCAACGACGCCAAGATGAACAGCGAGAAGCGCCAGACCCTGGTCGACTTCATGAAGTACTCGATCTGCACCGGGCAGGCCTCGATGGGCGTCGCCGGCTACTCGCCGCTGCCGGTCAACCTGGTGCGGGCGGGCTTCGACCAGCTGCAGAAGCTCAAGGACATCGACCCGGCGGTCACCTTCTCCGCGCAGCCGGTCAACACGTGCAACAACCCGACGTTCAAGCCCGACGACCCGAACGGCAACCACCTGGCGGACATCGCGCCCAACCCGCCGGACTGCGCGAAGCGCGGCAGCGGGCCGTGCACCGGCAACGGCTCCCCGACCGGCACCGGCAACACCGGCACGAACACCGGCACCAACGGCACCGGCAGCGGGAACGGCCCCGGTACCGCCGCCAACCCGTCGGCGTCGGGCTCCGCGCCGGCCGGCGCGGTGATCGACCCCGACACCGGCGAGGTCATCAGCGGTGGCACCGGCGGCGGCTCGGGCGGCGGGGACGTCAACGCCGTCGGCGTGCCCAACGACCTGGCGGCGTTCAAGACGGGCAAGCACATGAAGGTGCTCGGCCCGGCCGCGGCGGTCCTGCTGCTGTTCGTCGTCTTCGGCCCCGCGGTCTTCGGCCGCTGGCTGCGCCGCCGCCGGGAGGAGTCGTGAGGCGCCGCCGCGTCGCCGCGTTCGCCGTGGTGCTCGTCTGCGCGGGGCTCGTCCTGCCCGCGTCCGGGTTCACGGCGCCGACCGACGAGGTCCTGCCCGAGTTCACCGGGTCCAAGACGATGGCCCGCACGCACATCGAGGCCGACGGCACGCCCGTCACGCTGCAGTCCTACACCGTCACCGCGAAGGTCACCCAGGTCAGCAACCTGCGCAACCGGCAGCAGATCGGGGTGAGCTGGACCGGCGCGCATCCGACGCTCGCCACGTCCAGCAACCCCAACAGCGTGCAGGCGCCGCTGCAGGAGTACCCGGTCGTCGTCATGCAGTGCCGGGGCGCCGACACCCGGGAACGCCCGCTCGACCCGTCGACCTGCTGGACGCAGAGCGTCGAGGAGCGCCGGTACACCGACCCGACACTGCAGTTCCCGCCGTGGCGGCTGGACCAGTACGAGAGCGCCGCCAACCGCAGGGCCGGTGTCGGCGTGCCGGCGTCGCTGCCGCCGACCTGCGACCTGTCCGACGTCACGTTGCCGTCGCGGTTCGTGCCGTTCGTCGGCCCGGCGCCGCAGAACACCGTCTACTACCCGCTCAACCGGCGGGAGAACGAGTCCTGCGGCCCGGTCCTCGCCCCCGACATGGTCAACGTCGAGGACAAGGACGCCACCCCGAACAACACCACGTACGCGTCCAGCAACGCCGACGGCGCCGGCAGCATCAAGTTCGTCGTCACCACCGACGAGTACAACCAGTCGCTGGGCTGCTCGATGACCGTCGTGTGCACCCTGGTCGTGCTGCCCATCATCGGCGTGAGCTGCGACCTGCAGGCCAAGGACCTGCCCGCCGCCGACCGGCCGACAGCCGTGGACGTCCGGTTCTCGGGCGAGAAGTGCAAGAAGACCGGGCGCAAAGGCGTCGGGGAGTTCTACGACAACAACGACCCCGACCAGGTCGACGTCGCGGTGACCGGGAAGTTCTGGTGGAGCGCCTCCAACTGGCGCAACCGGATCACCGTGCCGCTGTCCTTCGGCCCGCCCGGGAACCTGTGCGCGCTCACCGACTCCACCGCGCCCCTGGACCTGTTCGGCTCCGAACTGATGATCCAGGCGACCGACCAGTGGTCGACGGCGTTCTGCACCGACCCGGCCCGCTTCAAGTTCCGCCACGTGCGGCTCGGCGAGCCCCAGGCGAAGTCCGCGCTGGTCGCCAGCGGCGCCAAGGCGGCACTCGTCAGCAGCCCACCGGCGGAGCCGTACCCGATACCGACGGTCAGCGCGCCGATCGGGGTCACCGGCTTCGCGATCAGCTACGTCATGGACGACGCGGCCGGCAACGAGTACAAGGACCTCAAGCTCAACCCGCGGCTGCTGGCGAAGATGCTCAGCGAGTCCTACCCGACGAAGAGCGACCTGCGCGGCGCCTACGGCAAGGCGGCGGACGACGACCCGTACAAGGCGATGGCGGGCAACCCGCTGACCGTGTCGATGGACCCGGAGTTCAAGGCGCTCAACCCGGCCGTCGGCGACGCGTTCGCCAGCGTGCTGAGCTCCTCGGCGCTGCTGGCGCTGTCCGGCAACTCCGACGTCATGTACGCGCTGTCGGCCTACCTCGACGCCGACCCGGAGGCGCGGGCGTTCCTCGACGGCACCCCCGACCCGTGGAACATGGTGGTGAACCCGCAGTACAAAGGCATCGCGCTGCCCAGGACGAGCTGGCCGCTGCTGGACTCCTTCGTGTCCGAGCACTTCACGCCGTACACCGGCTGCTCGGAGCCCGAGTTCACCGACGACCTGGCGCAGATCCCGTACCTGCCGCTGCTCTCCGCGCCGGTGCAGGACATGGGCAACATCGCCCAGCGGGTGCAGTACGCGCTGTCCAACGCGCACGTCAACTGCGTGCTGCTGCGCGGCGCGGACGGCCTGCCGATGGGCGTCAACATGGGCGCGATCGGCCGGCAGGAGTTCCGCGGCCGCTTCATGCTCGGCGTCACCAGCCTCGCCGACGCGGACTTCTTCCAGCTCAACAAGGCGGCGCTGCAGTCGCACTCGACGGTGCCGGCGAGCGAGCGGATCACCGGGCGGCAGGGGCGCACCTTCGTCGAGCCGACCGAGGACTCGATGCGGCTGGCGATGAAGTTCGCCAAGCAGGACACCGCGACCAACACCTGGCTGATGCAGTACGACAAGCTGGTCGGCGCCGACGCCGGGGGCGCCTACCCGGGCACCATGCCCGTCTACGCCACCATCCCGACCGGCAACATCGGCGCGGACGACGGGAAGAAGCTCGCCCAGCTGCTGCGGTTCGCCGCCGCCGACGGCCAGATCCAGGGCCTCGGCAACGGCCAGCTGCCGCCCGGCTACCTGCCGATGACCGCCGCGAACGGGCTCGGCGACTTCGTCGCCTACACGCTGCGCGCCGCCGACGCGGTGCAGGCGCAGGCCGGCACGGTGCCGCTGATCGGGGGCGGCAACGCGCCCACGACACCGCCGCCCACGACCGGCGGCACCGGCGGGACCGGCAGCGGCGGCGGCGCCGGCAGCGGCGCGACCGTGCCGGCCGCGGGCTCGCGTCCGTCCGGCGCCGCGCCGTCGGCGTCCACGCCCGCACCGCCGGCGGCCGAGCCGCGGGCGTCCGGGTTCACCGCCGGGCTGTCGTCCGCGCTCGCCGCGTGGGCGCTGCCGATCGCCGTGGTGATCGCGCTCGCCGCCCTGCTGATCGGCTCGGTGACCCGCGTCGTGACGTTCGTCGTGACCTGGTGGAAGGCGACATGACCGCTGTAGTGAACCCGCCGCGGCACCTCGCCGCCGACGATGACGACTTCGACGACGACGACTTCGACGACCTGCCGGAGCCGGTCAAGCTGACGAAGGTGCCGGTGCCGGCGGCGGTCACGATCGCCGTCCGGTCGCTGCTGACCCTCGCGCTGCTGTCCGGCTGGCTCGTCGCGTACGCGCTCGGCGTGAGCGCCGTGCAGCAGTCCCGCACCCAGCAGCAGCTGTACAACGGCTTCCGGGAGAAGGTGGCCCTGGCGACCGCGCCGATCGGCGGGGAGATCGAGACCGGCACCGCGGTCGCGGTCATCGAGGCGCCCGGCATCGGCCTGCGCCAGGTCGTCGTCGAGGGCACCTCGTCGGGGGTGATGCGCGACGGTCCGGGGCACCGCCGGGACACCGCCCTGCCCGGCCAGCCCGGCACGTCCGTCATCTACGGGCACGCCGCCTCGTTCGGCGGCCCGTTCCGGCGGATCACCGAGCTGCAGGCCGGCGAGAAGCTCACCGTCACCACCGGTCTCGGCATCATGCAGTACGAGGTGACCGGCGTCCGCCGGGAGAAGGACCCGCTGCCGGCCCCGCTGGCCGCCGGCGGCGCCCGGCTCACCCTGGTCACGGCGGAGGCCGACGGGTGGCGCAGCGGCTGGTCGCCGAACCGGGTCGTCTACGTCGACGCGGTGCTCAAGAGCGGCGACGTGCAGCCCGGCCTGCCGGGCCGGCCCGCGTCGGTGCCGGTCGCCGAGAAGGCGATGCAGGCCGACCCGGACGCCCTCGTGCCGCTGGTGTTCTGGCTGCAGCTGTTCCTGTTCGCCGCGCTCGGCCTCACCTGGGCCCGCCAGCGCTGGGGCGGCCTGCAGGCGTGGTTCGTCGGCCTGCCGGTCCTGCTCGCCTGCCTGTGGGGGACCGTGGAGACCCTGTCGTTGTTCCTGCCGAACCTGTCCTGAGGGGTCTATGCTCGCTGCCGGTTTGCTCGGACGGCGGGGGAGTGCGTGATGGCGCGGGTGGCATGGACGGACGTCGAGGACGAGCTCACGGACGCGATCGGGCAGCTGCGGCCCGAGGCGGCGATCACGCTCACCGCGAGCGACGACGTCTACGTGCAGTTCATCCGCTTCAGCCACGGCATGCTCCTTCCCGGGCCGTCGGTGTTCGCGCTCACCGGCCCCGCCCCGCACGTCGCCGGCGGGCTCGCGGCGCTCGGGTGGCGGCCGGAGCAGGACGCGCCGACGCTCGGCCGGCCGGAGGTCCCGGCGCCGGTCGCCCCGGCCGCCGCCCGCGAGCTCGCCGGCGTCATCGTCCGGACGCTGCGCGACGTGCACGGCGTCGCCGAGCCGGCGCGGCTCACGTACACCTCCTTCGACAACAACGGCATGCGGGCGCCGCGGCTGCGCACGATCGCCGCCGGGGACGGGCAGGAACCCGCGGACGACCCGGACCCCGCCACGCGGCTGCCGGCGCCGGCACCGCAGTGGCGGCAGCTGTGCACGGTGCTCGCCGGCGGGCTCGGCGCCTGGTCGGACCTCGACTTCGGGCGGCTGGTCCCCGAGCAGGGCTGGCGGCAGGAGGGCGAGGACTTCCTGACCGCCACCGGCGAGCGGGTCGCGGCCGAGCGCTACGACGCGGGGCGGCGCGGGCACGGCGAGATCAGCTCGCTGAGTGTGCGCCGGGCGGCCGGGGAGGCCGGCGTCGCCGAGGACTTCCGCCGGGCGCTCGCCGCCGCGGTCGCGGTCCTCGGGCATCCGCCGATCGTCGGCGACGAGGGCCGGGCACCGTTCGCGCGCTGGCGCGGCGAGCACACCACGCACACCCTCACCGCACTGTGGGGCAGGACCGTCCGGCTGCGGGTCGAGCCGACCGGCCCCCGCGAGACCGTCATCCACAACAACCAGAAGTGGATGATGTCGCCCGACGACTGGGCCCCGGCCGAGCTGTGGTTCACCGAACCCGACGTCGAGGCGCCGGAGGCCGGGGCCCTGAACGGGATGATGACCTACCCGCACTCGCGGTCGGAGACGCTGGACGGGACGCTCGGCGAGCTGCGCGCCCTGTTCGCGTCGTGGTGCGACGCGTTGCCGCTGCTGCAGCCGTACGCCAGCAGCGCGCACTGGCGGCTGCTGCGCGCGGGCGGCGACATGGTCGCGGACGGCACGTTCACCGCCACCCGGGTGACGGCCAGGTTCGGCTGGTCCGACCAGTTCGGCGACCGGGTCGACACGGTGCCCGGCGGGGACGCCGCCGCCGACCTCGCCGCGCGGGTCGCGGCCGCCTTCGCCCGCGCCGGCGTCACCGCCCCCGGCGACCTCGACGGCGGCGCCTGGTCCGACACCCCGTCGGAGCGGCTCGACGCGATCCGGCTCACCCTGGGCCGGGGGGGGGGGGGGGGGGGGGGGGTTGTTTGCGGGGGGGGGGGGGTAAGTGTTGTGGGGGTGGGGGATCATGTTGGCGCATAAACAATAGAAAGAGAAGG
>NZ_JBVJIJ010000013.1:271168-317396 GCF_055586325.1 Dactylosporangium sp. NPDC051087
CCCCCACCCCCCCCCCCCCGCCCCCCCCTCCCCCCCCCCCCCCCCCCCCCCCCCCCCCCCCCCCCCCCTCCACCCCCCCCCCCCCCCCCCCCCCCCCCCCCCCCCCCCCCCGGCGCACCGGTTACGGCCGGATCGGCAGGATGTGCACGCCCGGCTGGGTGCTGTTCGTCGACGTGCGGGTCAGGCCCGTCGGTGCCGCGTCGAGCAGGGCGCCCGGCGTGCGGGACCCCGGCAGCTCGGCGAACGTCCCGGCGGCGCCCGTGCCGTTGGCGTAGCCGACGCCGGCGGTCACCGAGCTGAGGTCGCCCTTGTCCCATTCGAGGCGGGTGTACCGCAGCACGATGTCGAACGCGCCGGGTGCGACGTCGCCACGGTCGACGAGGTACAGCTGGAACGCGTTCAGCTTGTCGTCGTGGCGGTCGTAGTAGCCGACCCGGTCGTAGTCGACGCAGAACGCGCGCCGGCCGTCGACGGTGCCGGCGCCGTAGCGGACCGGCTGCGAACCGGCGGCGCGGGTGTCGACGTCGGCGAACCACGCGGCGACGATCGGGGTGCGCACGGTGTCCATCGGCACCGCCGTGAACGTCGACAGCGGCCCGTCGAAGGTGACGTTGCCGTTGTTGTTGACCCACAGCGACCCGAACGTCCGGCCGTGGAAGTTCAGGTCGAACGGCAGCTCGACCTCCGGTCCGGACTGGTCGTCGTTCGGGGCGACCTCGGTGGCGTTGCAGGTCAGGTCCAGCTGCCTGCCGTCGGCCCGCAGCTCGTACCGCCCCGTGAAGCCGCCGTCGTCGGTGACGCGCAGCTCGTACCGGCCGGTCTCGCGCAGCCGCGTGAAGCCCATCGTGCCGCAGCCCTCGCCCCTGGTCCGCCCGACGGCCCGGCCGCTCGGCGCGACCAGGGTGACGGCGAACGTCCCGTCGCCCGGGCACACGCCGGACGTCGACACCTGGATCGAGTCACCGGCCTGGAGGGTGACGGTGTAGACGTCGACGGCGAACGCCGCGTCCAGGGACCCGGTGACCCGCTGCCCGAGCGTGAGCGCCGTCGTGGTCTCCACGGTGCCGGCGAGGGCGGCGAGGTCCACTGTGGACCGCAGCCGGTTCGCGACGACGGCGGCGTCGGCGGCGAACGTGTCGTCGCCGGTGAGCCCCACGTCCAGGAGGCACTGCTCGAGCCCGGCGCCGGGGCGCAGGTCCCGGCAGACGGTTTCGGCGTGCGCGCGGGCCGCGGCCGGCAGCGCCGCCACCGACGCCTGGTCGACCGGGTCGGCGGGGGTGACCCGGTCCGCCGGCAGGACGCTGCGCAGCAGGGAGTCCTGGCCGGTGACCCGCCAGCTCGCGGCGAACGACCCGTACAGCTGCGCCCGGTCGCGGATGTCGCGCACCGGCGTGCCGTCGCGGGCGGTGAGGTCGTCGCGCGGGTCGCCGTCGGCGTCGCCGAGGACGCCGCGGACCTTGCCGTATCTCGCCTCGGCGAGCGTGACGAACATGTTGTCGCCGGTCCACCGGCCCGCGGCGAGCCTCGTGCCGTCGGGCCAGGCGACGACGGCGCCGCCGGCCGTGGTGAAGGTGAGCACCGCGCCGCCGGGCAGGTCCCGGCGCATGCCCGCGGTGAGCGGGACCGGCTGCCCGTCGAGCGTCGCGACGAGCGGGTCGAAACGCTCGCCGGTCGCGGTGTCGCCGAACGCGATCACCGACGGGCCGACCCGCGCCGCGATCGCCCGGTTGAGGCTGATCGCCGTGGTGCCGGGCCGGCGCACGAAGCGGCCGTGCACGGCGAAGGCGTCCACGGTGGACTCGGCGAGGACGTAGTCGCCGGCGGCGTGGAAGCCGAACGAGCCGCCGTCGAAGCTGACCAGGTGCGGGTCGCCGTAGAAGCCGCCGGTGCCGCGGCCGCCGCCCTCACCGCCGTCGTCCGTGGTGCCGCCGTCCCCGCCGGGCGGGGGACCGGTGCCGCCCGGCGGCAGCCCGCCGTCGTCCGGGTTGTCCGGGTCGTCGGGCTCGTCGCAGGCGTCCCCGGCGCCGTCGCCGTCGCTGTCGGCCTGGCCCGGGTTGGCGATCGCCGGGCAGTTGTCGAGGGCGAACGTGGCGCCGTTCCACGGCTGCGCGTCGGGGACGCCGTCGCCGTCCCTGTCGTTGGTGGGGTACAGCGCGGTGATGTCGCGCCGTTTCGGCTGCAGCACGTCGTCCTTGAGCGGGACGACGGCCTCGAACAGGACCGGCTTGGCGTAGGTGCCGGTGCCGCCGGGCAGTGCGGTGGCCTCCAGCCGGCTCAGCGGGATGGTCGCGTTGGTCTCCAGCCAGGCGCCGGGGTCGCCGTCGCACAGGTCGATCGAGTCGTGCACGGTCATGGTCAGGTCGGCGACGAGCTCGACCTTCGTGCGCACGCCCTTGGCGTCGGCGGCCGGCACGAACTGCAGGGGTCCGGTGAAGGTGCGGTCGTCGGGCACGTACCCGGACGGCAGCCGCACCCCGCCGACCGCGCCGGCGATGTTGCCCGGCACGTCGTAGGGCCAGGAGAAGTTGACGTCGGCGCCGCGGCCGATCGGCGGGTAGTCCGACACCTGCCGGGTGGTCGGGGTGGCGGGCGCGGCCAGCGGCGGCGGGGCGCCGAGCGCGGCGACGAGCTGGTCCACGACCTTGTCGCGGGCCTCGATGGTCGGGGCGTTCCAGCGGAACTGGCGGATCGCGGCGGCGTCCGTGACGCTCTCGCGGGCCGTGCTCGGGACGCCGCCGAGCAGGTACTTCGTCCACAGGTCGCGGGACGTCGCGCCGATGACGCCGCCGAGGAACGGCAGCAGCGTCGCGCGCAGGTAGGCGACGGCCCGGTCGGCGTCGGCGGAGGACGCGAACGGCGTGCAGTACGCCGACGGGCCGCCCCACTGGTTGAGGACGCCGGGCTCGGGCTCGGTGCGGATCTCCTCGCCGTCGAGCGCGGACAGCTGGAAGACCCGCTGCCGGCCCTCGACCCGGGACGGGATCACCGTGGCGGACGGGCCGTCCGGGTCGACGCCGACGATCCGGGCGGTGGCCGGGTCCAGGCCGGCGACGGACGGGTCGACGGTGACGGTGATCGGCCTGGCGAAGCGCAGCCCGTCCGGCGACAGGTCGATGATCGGCGACCCGAGGACGTCCTTGGCGCCGCTGTACAGCAGCGGCGTGATCCTCAGGTCGGTGGGGCGGCTGACCGCGCCGCGCGGGACCTCGACCCGCCAGCCGGGGCCGCTGAACGCGGCGCCGTCGGGCCCGATCCGCACGGGCGCGGCGAGCTGCTGCACGGCGAGGTCTGGGGCGGGCCCGCCGGCGCGGGCCACGCTGAGGGCGCTGAGCCTGCCCGCGGCCCCGCCGACGAGGGCGACGCCGCCCTCGGGCAGGCCGCGCAGGACGTAGCCGCCGTCGCCGCCGGTCGTCGCCGTCCGGGTGCCGTACCGCACGACCGCGCCGCTGACGGGCGCCTTGGTCACGGGGTCGACGACCCGGCCGGTGACCTGTCCGGCGGCGTTCGCGGCGATCCGCTGCCGGACCTGGGCGCGGGCCGTGCCGGTGCGCCCGGTGGCGTCCCAGGCCCGCACGTCGAGGCGGTTGCCGCGCTGCGGGTGCAGCAGCACCTCGACGGCGAACCTCCCGTCCGGTCCGGCGAAGGTGGTCGCGGGCAGGACACCGCCGTCGACGCGGACGGCGCCGCGGGCGAACGTCTCGCCGGTGACGACGACGCTGCCGCGGTCGGTGTCCTGCGGGACGGCGACCTTGACGGCGTCGCGGTGTCCGCCGGGGCCGCCTTCCGGGGTGCAGGCGCCCATGAGCGCCAGGACGGCGCACAGCACGAGCGGGTGGATGCTCCGTTTTCGGTCCATGGCCGCAGCCAAGCAGTACATTGCAAACGGTCGATATGTGCAAAAGCGGCATGTCGCTCCGCGCAACGCTTTTCACGGGGCGATTCATGAATTGGCCGTGAACGCGACGTCAAATCGAGGATCGTCTGTCGCATTGCCGATACGCCACCCGATGCGACGTTCAGGCGGCCGGTCAGTTCACGGGCGGCCAGTTCATCGGCGGCCAGGGCGGGATCGCCGCCTTCGCCCGCCGCCGCCGGGCCCGGCCGTTCAGCACGACCGCCAGGATCACCAGGCCGGCGACGACCGCGATGCCGGTGGCGACGAGCGCCGCCGCCACGATCGTCGACGCCCGCAGGCCCGTGCCGTCGTCGTCGGGCGGCTCGTACGGCCGGGGCTGTGCGGCGGCACCGAACCAGAGCCGGCCGCCGCTGTCCGCCGTCGGCTGCCGAAGCGACCGGCTCACCTGGTCCGGCAGCCCCTGGTACTTCGCGCCGAACGCGGCCGTGTCCAGGCCCGAGTAGGCGACGGTACCGAAGTCGACGCCACCGTAGACGTAGGTGTTGGTGTACTCGTAGCCGCCCTTGCGGGTCTTGTGCGTGACGTTGAACTCGCCCTTGGTGTAGGACTCCACGTACGCGTCGAACACCTGCCGTGGCTGCCACTGCCGGCGGGCCGGCCAGGCGGTCACGTCGCCGCTGCCGATCAGGCTCGCGTAGGCGTTGTCCTGGTTGGCGTTGCGCCGGCGGAACCATTCCGCGGCGACCCGGCTCAGGTAGACCCGGCGCAGCTCGGCGTACTCCGGCGCGGTGTTCACCGCCTGCTGCACCTGCGGCAGGATCGTCGTGCGGTAGACGTCCTCGTTGTGCCTGGTGTCGGCGGCGGACTGGGCGCCGCAGCCGCCGATCCCGCCGACCCCTTTCGCCTTCGTGACGTCCGACTCCATCTTCACCTCGAGCGGCGTGTCGAGGATGTACAGCTGCTGCTGGTCCTCCCGGACCGTCACCGGACCGGGCACGATCCACTGCCGCATGCTGACGCACTTGGTGTCGCCCTGCAGCGAGTCCCAGTAGCGGGCCCCGGCGGGCGTGTCGGGGTGGATGAACTTCGCCACCGACTGCTTCATCCGCAGGTCGGCCTCGAGCATGATCCGGCCGACGTCGGTGGCGCCGAGCTTCGGGTCGATGATCCGGTCCGGCTCGTCGGGGTTGAGGTTGACCCAGAACTGGGAGCGGTTGAGGCCCAGCCACACGAAGAACGCGTCGGACGCCTGGAGCGTGACCTCCTGCCCGACGTCGACCTTCGGCGGCCCGGTCGACGGGTTGCCGCTGAACGAGAATCGGATGCCCTGCTCGCCGCCCGGTGGCGCCTCGGCGAGATACCGCAGCTCGAGCGAGCTGAAGTCGATGCCGCCGTTCTCCTGGGCGCCGGTCAGCGCGCCGATGACCCCGGACTGCGCCGCCGCCGGGCTGCCGGGCGTGGTGAAGGCCTCGTTGACGTACCGCCGCCCGCTCTTCGGCCGGCCGTCCTTCACCCACTGCTTGTAGCGCTCGTTCTTCTCCTCGACCCCGGCCTTGTTGTTGGTGCTCGGCTTCCACTTGCCTTCCGCCGCCTCGTACGAGCCGACGACGTCGTAGTAGTCGTAGGTGTAGTTCATGTCGTCGAGCGCGGCGAACCACTCCTCGCGCAGCCGCGCCCGGCAGTTGTTCGACGGCTGCTGGCACGGTTTGAGCTCCGACTCGCCACGCCGCACCAGCCTGGCGTCGGCGTCGCTGAGGTGGGCGCGGACGACCTGCTCGGAGTGCTTGTTGCCCATCGCCGCGACGGTGGCGCTGCCGGCGAACACCGGTTTGCCGTCCTGCACGACCCACTTGTCGACGACACCGACGGCGAGCTCCTTCTTCACCTGCCCGACGCTGGCCGCCGCGTAGTACTCGACGGTCCCGTCGGCCCTGCGCAGCTCGAACACCGCGACGTTGGTCAGGCCGGTGACCTCCGGGTGCCGGATCCGGTAGTCGAGGATCAGCTCACCGAGGTCGGTGACGCCCCAGTACACCTGGTGCAGGTTGTAACCGTTGACGACCTCGGCGAGCGCCGGGGCGGCCCCGGTCGCCCCGCCCGTCACCAGGACGAGCGCGGCCAGGAGCGTCGTGAGCCTGCGCCACCAGCTCATCCGGACTCCTCCTCGTAGGTCCGCAGCAGCGCGTCCCACCAGCTGAGCCGGCCGTCGGGGTCGAGGGCCGCCGGATCGCGGGCGGCGATCAGGTCACGGACCTCCCCGACGAGCGGCCCGCGCTCCTCGAACGGCAGGTCGAGGATGTCGTCGACGCGCCGCGCGAGCACGCCGTAGCAGTAGACGAAGTCGGCGATGGAGGAGTTGACGAACATGAACGGCCCGTCCGGCTGGACGTTGACCACCGCGTCGTGGCCCGCCTCGGTCGCGAGCAGCACCACCCCGCCGTCCTCGCCGAACGCGAAGAACGTGGTGCCGCCGCGGACGGCTCCGGCGCTGAGCCGGGCGTCGCGGTAGAAGACCAGGTCCAGGGGATGCTCGACCGGCAGCCCCGCCTGGGTGAGAAACGCCCGCGACCGCTGCGACGCGAGCGCCGGCACCGCGTCCCCCGGCACCGGCAGCAACGCCCCGTCCCACAGCTCCCGGACGTCGTTCCACTGATCCATATCGCCCCCCGCGACCCTGACCGACACATTGTCGCCGGTCATTGTCGCAGGCGAATGAGATCAATGCCCGCCCGCCCGCGGCGCGGCTCGGGCCGCGCGGAGCTCCGGACCCATGCGGCGTTTCCGGGGTGAGCCGGCACACGCCGGACAAAAACCGATGATCGTCACTGCGGTTTCGCCCCGGAGATAGATGCGGCATGATTTCCTGAACGAACGTTTACCGGGGGAGGGCCTGCGCGTGTCCGATCGTGTGCATGTCGCGTTCGAGGAGCAGGCACGACGGACCCCGGACCGGGTGGCGGTGATCGCCGGGCGGGTCAGGATGCGGTACGCGGACCTCGACGCCCGCGCGAACCGGGTCGCCCGGTGGCTGCGCGGGCGCGGCGCCGGCCGCGGCGACCTCGTCGGGGTGTGCGTCGGCCGGGACGAGCACCTGCTGCCCACGCTGCTCGGCGTGCTGAAGTCCGGCGCCGCGTACGTGCCGATGGACCCGGCGTACCCGGCGGAGCGCCTCGAGTACATCGCCGCCGACGCCGGGACGAAGCTCGTCGTCAGCCCCCGGGACCTCCCCGCGCACGGCGACACCGGACCCCTCGACGTGGACGGCGACGGCAGCGACCCGGCGTACGTCATCTACACGTCGGGCTCGACCGGCAAGCCGAAGGGTGTCGTCGTCGAGCACCGCAACACGATGAACCTGCTGCGCTGGGAGGCGGCCGCGTACCCGGCCGAGGAGCTCGGCGGGATGCTCGCCACCGCGTCGATCTGCTTCGACCCGTCGATCAGCCAGCTGTTCCTGCCGGTCGTCACCGGCGGCACCGTGATCCTCGCCGAGAACCTCCTCGCCCTGCCGGAACTGCCGGCGCGCGACGAGGTGACGACGGTGTACGGGGTCCCGTCCGCCCTCGCCGCCCTGCTCCGCGACCCGCTGCCGCCGGGCGTGCGGGCGGTGTTCGCCGGTGGTGAGCCGCTGACCCGGGCGCTCGTCGACCGCATCTACGCGAACCCGGGCGTCCGCCGGGTGCTCAACCTGTACGGCCCGACCGAGTGCACCACCACCTGCGCGGCCGCCGAGGTCGGCCGCGACGACGCGGGCGAGCCGCCGATCGGCCGCCCGGTCGCCGGCGCGGTGCTGGAGGTCCGCGACGCCGCCGGCGCCCGGGTGCCCGACGGTGACCTCGGCGAGCTGTGGATCGGCGGCCCGGTCGTCGCCCGCGGCTACCTGAACGGGGAGCGCGGCGGTTTCGAAGCGGGCTGGTACCGCTCCGGCGACCTCGTCCGCGCCGACGCCGGCGTGCTGCGCTTCGCCGGCCGCGCCGACGACCAGGTGAAGATCCGCGGCTACCGGGTCGAGCCCGGCGAGGTCGAGGCGGTCCTGGCCCGCCACCCGTCCGTCCGCCGCGCGTGCGTGCTCGCGGCGCGCGACCCCGACGGCGGGTCGTACCTGGTCGGGCACGTCGAGGCGACCGGCGTGGACGAGCGGTCCCTGCGCGCCTGGCTCCGCGACCGGGTGCCGGAGCACCTGGTCCCGACCCGGTTCGGCATCACCGGCGGCCTGCCGCTCGGCCCGAACGGCAAGGTCGACCGCGCGGCGCTGCCCCCGCTGCCGGCCCGTCGCACGGCGGACTCCGGCTACGCGGCGCCGCGTACCCCGGTGGAGGCCAGGCTCGCCGCGATCGTCGGCGACGTCCTGGACATCGCGGCGGTCGGCGTCGACGACCACTTCGGCGACCTGGGCGGGCACTCCCTCGCCGCCGCCCGCGTCTGCGCCCTCGCCGGCCGCGAGTTCGGCACCACCGTCGCCCTCGCCGGGTTCCTGGCCGAGCCGACCGTCGCCGCGCTCGCCGCCCTCGTCGGAAAGGGGGCGGCACCCGCCGGCCGCGCACCGGTGCGGCACGAGGGGGCGACCGGCTACCCGCTGACCCCGACCCAGCGGGAGCTCTGGACGTTGCGGCAGGTCAGCCCCGTGCCGGCGGTGACGACGGTGGCGTTCCGGGTCCGTCTCACCGGCCCCGTCGGGACCGCCGCGCTGCGGGCCGCGCTGACCGCCATGGTCGAGCGGCACGAGGTGCTGCGGAGCCGGATCGTGGAGCGCGACGGCGTCCCGGTGTCGGTCGTCCGCCCCGGCACCGCGGTGACCGTCGCCGAGCACGCCCCCGCCGGGCGGCACGCGTTCGACCTGACGGGCGGCGGGCCGCTGCTGCGCGCCGGGCTGGTCCGCCGCGCGCCGGACGTGTCGGAGCTGACCGTCGTCACCGACCACCTGGCATTCGACGGCTGGTCCACCGGTGTCTTCCTCACCGAGCTCGCCGCGGAGCTCGCCGCGCCCGGTTCGGTGCCTCCTGCGCCGGTACAGGTCGGCGACCTCGCCCTCATGAGCGGCGCCGACGCCGGCGACGCGTGGGCGGCGGAACTGGCCGGCGCGGCACCGCCGAGCGAGCTGTTCACCGGCACCGCCGGGTTCCGCGGCGGGCGCCTCACCCGCCGGGTGCCGCCGGACCTCGCCGGCGTGCCGTTCGCGGGCTGGCTGACCGCGCTGGGCCTGCTCCTCGCCGGGTACACGGCCCGCGCGGACGTCCTCGTCGGCGCGGTCGTCGCCCGCCGCGGCGCACCCGAGCTCGACCGGGTCATCGGCCCGCTCGTCGACGTCCTGCCGATCCGGCTGCGCCTCGACCCCGGGGCCACCGTCCGCGCCACGGTCGCCGCCGCCGCGGCCGCCACGGCGAGGGCGCAGGACCTGCCCCGCCCGTCCACGGAGGACCTGTTCCGGGCGGTCGGCACGCAGCCGCGCGGCGCGATGCTCACGCCGGTGGTGCTGTCCGCGCAGCCCGCCGGCATGCCGGTGCGGGTCGAGCGCGGCGGGGTGCGCCTGGAGCTGCTCGGCGAGCTCGGCTGCGGCGGCGCCCAGAACCCGCTCACCGTCTTCGTCAACGAGACCGCCGCCGGCGTCGAGCTGCAGGTGGAGCACGACCTGGACCTCGTCGACCCGGCGTGGGCGGCCGGGTTCGCCGACCGGCTCCTGCGGGTCCTCGCCGAGGTGACCGCCGACCCGGACCGGCCCCTGTCGCGGGTGCCCCTGGCCACCGCTGCCGAGACGGCGGACCTGCTGCGGCTCGCCGCCGGCCCGCCCCTGCCGGCGGCCGCCCCCGCCACCGTCGTCGACGCCGTCCTGCGGCAGCGCCCCGACGACGTCGCCGTGCTCGGCGACGGCGGGCGGATGACGTACCGGCAGCTGTGGGACGCCTCGGCCGCCGTCGCCGCGGTGCTGGTCGCGCACGGCACGCGCCGCGGCGACGTGGTCGGCGTGTGCCTGCCCCGCGACCACCGGCTCCCCGCGGCCCTGCTCGGCGTGTGGCGGGCCGGCGCCGCCTACCTGCCCCTGGAGCCGGACCTGCCGGCGGAACGCCGCGCGTGGCTCGCCGCCGACGGCGGGGTCACGACCGTCCTGTGCCGCACCGCGACGGCCGCCGCGGGCGGGCTCAATCTCGACCTCGCCGCCGTGCAGCCGGCCGAGCTGCCGGCGGTCGGCCCTGACGACCTCGCGTACCTGCTGTACACGTCCGGCTCGACGGGCACCCCCAAGGGGGTCGCGGTCGCCCAGGGCGGGCTGGCGGCGCTCACCGAGGCGCTGCGCCTGGAGCCCGGCGTCGGGCCGGGGGACCGGATGCTGGCGGTCGCCACCCTGAGCTTCGACACCTCCTGCGCCGAGATCTGGGCCGCCCTCGCCGCCGGCGCCTGCTGCGTGGTCGTGGACCGGGACGCCGCCGTCGACGGGCACCGCCTCGGTGAGCGGCTCGCCGCACACGACGTCACCGTGATGAACGTGCCGCCGACCATGCTGCGGACCCTCCTCGCGTCCGGCTGGACGGGCAGCCGCGACCTGCGCGTGTGGGCCGGTGGCGAGGCCCTCGACGCGGCCCTCGCCCGTGACCTGCTGCCCCGGGTCGCGCAGCTGTGGAACGTGTACGGCCCGACCGAGGCCACCGTCCTGTCCACCGCCCACCGGGTCCCCGAAGTGTCCGACGTGGACGGTGGTGTGCCGATCGGGCATCCGCTGCCGGGGGAGCGGGCCTACGTGATGGACCCCCTGCACCGCCTCACCCCGCCCGGCGTCACCGGTGAGCTGTGGATCGGCGGCGCCGGACCCGCGCTCGGCTACCACCGCCGGCCGGAGCTGACCGCGGCCGCGTTCGTCGCCGACCCGTTCGTGCCCGGCGGCCGCTGCTACCGCACCGGCGACCTCGTCCACCGGCTGCCCGGCGGGGACCTCGTGTTCCGCGGCAGACGCGACCAGCAGCTGAAGATCCGCGGGTACCGCGTCGAGCTCGGCGAGATCGAGGCCGCGCTGCGCGGTCACCCGGCCGTCGGGCACGCCGTCGTCACCGTGCGCGGCGCCGGCGCGGAGGCGCACCTGGTCGGGTACGTCACCGGGCCGGTCACCGGGGACGACGCCGCCGCGTACCTGCGGGACCGGCTCCCCGGGCACCTGGTGCCGCACCGCTGGGTGGTCCTCGACGCGCTGCCTGCCCTGCCCAGCGGCAAGGTCGACCTGGCCGCGCTCGCCGCCCTGCCCGACCCCGGCGCGGACCGGCCGCACCGGCCGGTCGGGTCGGTGATGGAGGAGCTCGTCGCCGACGTGTGGGCGCAGATCCTCACCACCGGCCGGATCGGCGCCGGCGACAGCTTCTTCGGCCTCGGCGGGCACTCCCTCGCCGCGACCCGGGTCGCCGGCCGGCTCCGCGACACGCTCGGCTGCGCCGTGCCGGTGCGGCTGCTGTTCGACCACCCGGTCCTCGCCGACTTCGCCGAACACCTGGAACGCCTTGTCATGGACGACATCGTGGCCGCACCCGGCCACAACCATCCGGGGAATGACTATGACCTTGTCTGACCGAGACACCACTGCCCGGGACACCACTGCCCGGGACACCACTGCCCGGGACACCACTGCCCGGGACACCAACACCCGGGACGCCCTCCGGGAGCTCATGGAGCGGCGGGTCGCCGCCGCCCGCGCCGCCAACCGGGAAGGGGCCGACGCGGAGATCCCGCGCCGGGCCGACCCGTCCGCACCGCAGCCGCTGTCGCCGGCGCAGCGCCGGCTGTGGTTCAACGCCCAGTTCGAGACCAACACGTCGATCTACCACGTGCCCGCCGTCCTGCGCCTCACCGGCCCGCTCGACGCGGACGCGCTCCTCGCCGCGCTCCGCGACGTCTGCGCCGCCCACGAGGTCCTGCGCAGCGTCATCGTGCCGCCCGGCGCGAACGCGGAACCGGTCGCGGTCGCCGTTCCCGCCGACCGCGTCCAGCTGTCCGTCGTCGACCTCGCCGGGACGGACCCCACCGGGGCGGACCCCATCGGGACGGCCCCGGCGGAGCGGCGCCTGGCCGAGGCGTTACGGGCCGAGGTGCACCGGCCGTTCGACCTGGAGACCGAGCCGCCGGCGCGGGCCGTGCTGTTCCGCGTCGCGCCCGACGTGCACGTGCTCGCGCTGACCGTGCACCACATCGCCACCGACGCGTGGTCGCAGGACCTGATGCTCGACGAGCTCGGCCGCCGGTACGCCGCCCGGCTCGGCCTGGCCGCACCGCCCGCGCCGCCGCGGCTGCAGTACGCCGACGTCACCGAATGGCAGGCCGGCCGGCCCGCCGGCGACCACGTCGGCTGGTGGGTGCGGCGGCTCGCCGGGCTCGCCCCGGCCCTCGCGCTGCCCGTCGACCGGCCCTACCCAGCGGTCGCCGACTGGACCGGCGGCTACGAGCCCGTCACCGTCCCGCCGGCCCTGGCGGCACGGATCCGCGACACCGCCCGCGCCGCGAACGCCACCCCGTTCATGGTGCTGTCGGCGGCCTGGCAGGCGCTGCTCGGGCGGCTGTGCGGCAGCGACGACGTCGCCGTCGGCGTCCCCGAGTCCGGCCGCCACCACCGCGCGACCGAGGGCGTCGTCGGCTGCTGCATCAACACCCTCGTCATGCGCACCGACCTGTCCGGCGACCCCACCGGCCGGCAGCTGCTCGACCGGGTCCGCGACAGCACCCTCGAGGCGTTCGCGCACGCCGCCGCGCCCTTCGAAGCGGTCGTCGAGGCCCTCGCACCGCAACGGTCCACGGCGACGACCCCGGTCTTCCAGTCGATGCTGTTCCTGCTCGAGACACCGCAGCGCGACCCGGTCCTGCCCGGCGTCCACGCCGAACGCCTCGACTCGCCGCTGGACTCGAACAAGTTCGACGTCAGCCTGTCCCTGACCGGCCGCGCCGGCGGGTACGACGGCTGCATCAGCTACCGCAGGGACCTCTTCGACGCCTCGACGGTGCGGCGGTGGGCGCGCTGGCTGCTCGCCCTCCTCGACGGCATCCTCACCGGACCGGACCTGCCCCTGTCCCGGCTCGACCTCCTCGACGCCGGCGAGCGGGCCGAGCTGGTCGCCCTGGGCACCGGCCCGGACCTGCCCGCCGGTGCCCCCGCCACGGTCCTCGACGCGGTCCTCGCCCGGGCCGCCGCCCGCCCCGACGCGGTCGCCGTCGACGCCCGCGACGGCACCCTCACCTACGCCGGGCTGACCTCCGCCGCCGCCCGGATCGCGACCGCGCTGCGCGACCTCGGCGCAGGGCCCGGCGCGCCGGTCGGGATCTGCCTGCCCCGCGACCGGCACCTGCCCGCCGCGCTGCTCGGCGTGTGGCGGGCCGGGTCCGCGTACGTGCCGCTCGAGGCCGACCATCCCGTGCCGCGGCTGCGGGACCAGCTCGGTGACTGCGGCGCCCGCGTCGTCCTCGCCGCCGCCGGCACCCTCGACGTGGCGCGACGCGTCGCCGACGGCACCGGCGCCACCGTCGTCGACCTGGACGACGCGCTGTCCACGACGGCGGGGGAGCTGCCGGCGGTCGGGGCCGGCGACCTCGCGTACGTCATCTACACGTCGGGCTCGACCGGCCGTCCCAAGGGCGTCGAGCTCACCCACGGCAGCCTCGCCGCGTTCACCGCCGCCCACTGCGCGCTGATGCCGGTCACCCCGGCCGACGTGATGCTCGGCCTCACCGCCCTGTCCTTCGACGTCGCCGGCCTGGAGCTGTGGACCGGTCTCGGGCAGGGGCTGCGGCTCGCGCTGCTGGACCGGGACGTCGCCGTCGACGGGCACCTCGTCGCGCAGCGGATCGCCGACGCCGGGGTGACCGTGATGACCGCGACGCCGACCACGTTCCGGATGCTGGTCGCCGCCGGCTGGCGGGCGCCGCACGTGCGGGCCGTCGCGATCGGCGAGGCCGTCGACCCGCCCCTCGCCCGGGAGCTCACGGCCAGGCTGGCCGAGTTCTGGAACGGCTACGGCCCCACCGAGACCGCGGTCACGTCCACCATGCACCACGTGACCCCGCCGGTCGGTGACACCGTCCCGATCGGCACCCCGATGGCCGGCGAATGGGTGTACGTGATGGACGGCGACGGCCGGCTCGCACTGCCCGGCACCGTCGGCGAGCTGTGGATCGGCGGTGCCGGCGTGGCCCGCGGCTACCACGGCCGGCCCGACCTGACGCACGCCGCGTTCGTCCCGGATCCGGTGCGGCCCGGGCGGCGCTGCTACCGCACCGGTGACCTGGTCCGCTGGCGTACCGGCGGAACCCTCGAATTCCTGGGCCGCCGCGACCACCAGGTGAAGGTGCGCGGCCACCGCATCGAGCTCGGCGAGATCGAGTCCCGGCTGCGGACCGTGCCGGGCGTCGCCGAGGCCGTGGTCGCCGTCTTCGGCGGGCACGGCGGCGACGCGCACCTCGTCGGCTACGTGGTGCCACGGCCGGGGACGGTCCTGGAGCCGCCGGACCTGGAGACCCGGCTGCGGGCCGTGCTGCCCGGGCACATGGTGCCGCGCCGGTGGATGACGCTGCCCGCGTTGCCCGTCAACGGATCCGGCAAGGTCGACCGCACCGCGCTGCCCGAGCCCGGCGACGGCGAGCGGGAGCGGGTCGCGCCGCGCAGCGAGGCGGAGCAGCTCGTCGCCGAGGTGTGGGGCGCCGTCCTGCACCGCGACGACCTGTCCGTGCACGACAACTTCTTCGCCCTCGGCGGGCACTCGCTGTCCGCGACCCTCGTCGTCGGCAGGCTCCGCGACGCCCTCGACCTGCCGGTGCCGGTGCGGCTGCAGTTCGAGCAGCCGGTCCTCGCCGGCTTCGCCGTCGCCATCGAGGCGCTGCTGCTGGCCGAGGTGACGCAGGCGTGACGGTCACCGACAGCCAGCGGTCGCTGATCCAGCAGCGCCTCGCCGGGGCCCGCCGCGCCGCCGCGCGCGCCACCGCCGGCATCCCCACCGGCGACCCGGACGCGCCGGCGCCGCTGTCACCGGCGCAGGCGCGCCTGTGGTTCATGCACCACCTCGAACCGGACAGCGTCGCCTACCACGTGACCGCCGCCGTCCGGCTCACCGGCGACCTCGACACCGCCGCGCTCACCGCCGCGGTCCGTGACCTGGCCACCCGCCACCACGTGCTGCGCAGCCGGTTCACCGACCACGACGGCGTCCCGGTGGCCGTGGTCGGCGCCGCCGGGGACGTGCCCGTCGAGACCGCGGGTTCCCTCGACGCGTTCCGGGACCGGCCGTTCCGGCTCGCCGAGGAGCCGCCGATGCGGGCGCTCATCCACCGCACCGGCCTCGGCGAGCACCTGCTGCTGCTCGTCGTGCACCACATCGCGTTCGACGCCTGGTCCGTCGGCCTCGCCCTGCGCGACCTCGCCGACCTGTACGCCGCCCGGGCCGGGGGACGGCCATCGCCCGCGGCGCCCGCGGTGCAGTACGCCGACTACGCCCGCTGGCAGACCGGCCGCAAACCGTCCACAGTGGACGTCGACCGGTGGGTGGAGGGGCTGCGCGGCCTCGCGCCGGTCCTGGACCTGCCGACCGACCGGCCCCGCCCCGCGATCGCCGGCGCGGCGGCCGGGCAGGTCCCGGTGACCGTGCCCGCCGGCCTCACCGCCCGGATCGCGGACCTCGCCGCCGGGTGCGGCGCCACCCCGTTCATGGTGCTGCTCACCGCCTGGCAGGCGCTGCTGGCCAGGATCTGCGGCACCGGCGACGTCCCGGTCGGGGTGCCCGCGGCGGGCCGGCAGCATCCCGACGCCGAACGGATGGTCGGCTGCTTCATCGGAACGCTCGTCCTGCGCACCGACTGCTCCGGCGACCCCACCGGCCGGGAGCTGCTCGGCAGGGCCCGGGAGACGGCGATCGACGCCCTCGCGCACGCCGAGGTGCCGTTCGAGCGGATCGTGGAGCGGCTCCAGCCGGAGCGCAACCTCGCGACCACCCCGGTCTTCCAGGTGCTGCTCAACGTCCTGGAGCAGGAGGACCCGCCGGCGGCGTGGCTGCCGCACCTCACCGCCGAGGTGGTGGACCTGCCGATCCGCACCACCAAGTACGACCTCAACCTCGGGCTGTCCCGGCACGGCGACGGCTACCGCGGCTCGCTCGTGTACCGCACGGAGCTGTTCGACGACGACACCGCCCGGCGGCTGGCCGGGTGGTTCGTGGCGCTGCTGACCGGGCTCGTCGCCGAACCCGACCGGCCCGTCGGCGAGCTGCCCCTCGAAACCGGCACCGAACCCGCCGCCGGGCCCGGACCCGGCGGCCCGCGGGTGTCGTACCTCCTGGACCTTCCGCTGCACGAGCTGATCTCCCGGCACGCGGCGCTGACCCCGGACGCGCCGGCCGTGGTCGCCGCCGACGGCCGGCTGACCTACGCGGACCTGGACCGGCGCGCCGCGGTCGTCGCCGCGCGGCTCCTGGCGGCCGGGGTGCGCCCCGAGGAGCCCGTCGCCGTCCTCACCGAACGCGGGACCGCCCTGCCGGTCGCGGTGCTCGGCGTGCTGAAGGCCGGCGGCGCCTACCTGCCGGTCGACCCCGGCTACCCCGACGGCCGGGTCGCGGACATCCTCGACGCCGCCGGGGCCCGGGTCGTGCTCACCGAGGCCGCGTTCGCGCACCGGGTCCCGGGGCGGGAGGCGGTCGTCGTCGCGGACGTCACCGGTGCGCCCGCCGCGCCGGTCCGCGTGCCGATGACCCACCTCGCGTACGTGATCTTCACGTCAGGCTCGACCGGCCGGCCGAAGGGCGTCGCCGTCGAGCACCGGCACATCGCGCACTACCTGCGCGCCGTCGCCGACCGGACCGGGCGGCACGCCTCCTACGCGCTGGTGTCCACGCACGCCGCCGACCTCGGCATGACGAACCTGTTCGGGGCGCTGACCACGGGCGGCACCGTGCACCTCGTCGACCGGGAGACCGCCACCGACCCGGACGCGTTCGCCGCCTACCTGGCCGCGCACCCGGTCGACGCGATGAAGCTCGTGCCGAGTCACCTGGAGCTCCTCGCCGCCCACGGGGACCTCGCCGCGCTCCTGCCGCGCAAGCTGCTCGTCCTGGCCGGGGAGCCGTGCCCGTGGGAGCTCATCGACCGGGTCGAACGGGTCCGGCCCGCGCTGGAGGTCCAGGTCCACTACGGGCCGACGGAGACCACGGTGTCCGTCTTCGGCTGCGACGTCCGCGAGATCCCCGCCGGCCGCCGTCACGGCAACGCCCCCATCGGGCGGCCGTTCGCGAACGTCGACTGCGTGGTCACCGACCAGGCCGGCCGCCCGGTGCCGCCGGGCGTGCCGGGCGAGCTGCGCATCGGCGGGCCGAGCGTCGCCCGCGGCTACCTGCACGGCCGCGACGACCGGTTCACCGGCGGCTGGTACCGGTCCGGCGACCGGGTCCGCGTCGACGCGCACGGGCTCGTCCACGTCCTCGGCCGCGTCGACGACCAGGTGAAGATCCGCGGTTTCCGGGTCGAGCTCAACGAGGTCGCCACCGCCGTCCGGGCCGCCGCGGGTGTCGCCGAGGCCGTCGTCCTGCCCGTCGGGGAGGCGCACACCCGGCGGCTCGCCGCCTGGATCACCCCCGCCACCGCCGACCCCGCCCAGGTCCGGGCGGCGCTGCGGGAGCGGCTGCCCGACTACATGGTCCCGTCCGCGTTCGTCGTCCTGGACCGGCTGCCGCTGACCGCCAACGGCAAGGTCGACCGGGCCGCCCTTCCCGCGCCCGCCCCGCCGGGCGCCGCCACCCGCGCCGCGCCGGAGACGCCGGCGCAGGAGCGGGTCGCCGCCGCCTGGGCCGAGGTCCTCGACGGGGTGGAGGTCGGGCTCGACGACGACTTCTTCGCCCTCGGCGGCGACTCGTTCAAGGCCGTCCGAGCGGTCCGCGCCATCGACCCCGGGTTGCGGGTCATCGACCTGTTCACCCGCCCCACGGTCCGGGAGCTCGCCGCGTTCCTCGACGGCGGCACCGGGGCGGCGGGGCTCCTGCACCGGCTCGCCGGTCCCGCCACCGCCACGATGCAGGTCGTCTGCATCCCGTACGGCGGAGGGTCAGCCGCCGCGTACGGCCCCCTCGCGACCGAGCTCGCGCGGCTGCTGCCGGGCGCCGCGGTCCTCGCCGTGGAGCTGCCCGGGCACGACCCGGCCAGGCCCGGCGAGCCGGCGCTGCCCCTGGCGGACCTCGCCGAGCGGGTCGTCGCGGACCTGCCCGCCGGGCCGGTCCTGGTCTACGGGCACTGCGTCGGCTCCGCCGCCGCCACCGAGGTCGCGCTGCGCCTGGAGGCGGAGGGCCGCGACGTCGCCGGGCTCGTCGTCGGCGGCAGCTTCCCCGCCGCCCGCCTCCCCGGCCGGGTCACCGCCTGGCTGCACCGGCGGGTCCCGGCGACCTGGTGGACGTCCGACCGGGCGTACCGCGACTTCCTGCGGACCCTCGGCGGCCTCGACGACGAGACCGGCGTCGACACGGACGTGATCCTGCGCGGCCTGCGGCACGACGTCGACGAGGCGCAGACCTGGTTCACCCGCGAGCTCACCGCCCCCGACCGGCGGCGGCTCCGCGCGCCCGTGCTGTGCCTCATCGGCGCCCGGGACCGGTCCACGGAGCTGTACGAGGAGCGGTACACGGAATGGGGCGCGTTCGCCGACCGTGTCGCCCTCGCCGTCCTCCCGCGCGCCGGGCACTACTTCCTCAAACATCAGGCCGCGGCCGCCGCCGGGCACATCGCCGGCGCGGTCGAGGCCTGGCGGGCGGGGCGGCCGCCGGCGCCGGTGAGCACCGCCGTCACCGGCGGGCGGGCCCGCCGCGACCTGCGCGACTTCGGTCTCATGGCGGCCGGGCAGACCGCGTCGCTGATCGGTGCGGCGCTCAGCTCGTTCGCCCTCGGGGTGTGGGCCTACCAGCAGCACGGCCGGGTCGCCGACTACGCGCTCGTCACCATGCTGGCGCTGCTGCCCGCGATCGTCGTCCTGCCGCTCGGCGGTGCCGTCGCCGACCGCTTCGACCGGCGCCGCGTCATGCTCGCCTGCAACGGCGCCGGCGCCGCCGTCATGACCGTCGTCGTCACCCTCCTGACCCTCGGCAGGCTCGAGATCTGGAGCGTCGGGCTGCTCGCGGGTCTGCTGTCCACCATCACCGCGTTCCACCGGCCCGCGTACCTCGCCGCCGTCGCCCAGCTGGTGCCGAAGCCGTACCTGGGCCAGGCGAACGCGATCGCCGGCCTGGGCCCCGGCATCGGCATGCTCATCGCCCCGCTCGCCGGCGGCGCCCTGATCACCGCGCTCGGCATGCCGTGGGTCGTCGCCGTCGACGTCGTGTCGCTGCTCGCCGGCGTCGGCACGCTCCTCGCCGTGCGCCTGCCCGACCGGCTGTTCCGCCGCCGCGAGGAGACGTTCACCCGCGCGATCGCCGGCGGCTGGCGGTTCCTGACCCGGCGCCGCCCCCTCATGATCATGATCGGCTTCTTCGTCGTGGAGAACTTCCTGGCGATGCTCGCCCTCGCGGTCACCGTCCCCACCGTGTACGGCTTCGGCGGCACCACCGCGGTCAGCGTCGTCACCACGTGCAGCGGCGTCGGCGCGGGCCTCGGCGCCCTCGCCATGGTCCTGTGGGGCGGCGCCGAACGCCGCGCCACCGGCATGGTCGGCTTCGTCATCGGCGTCGGCGCCGGCGCGGTCCTCGTCGGGCTGCGCCCGTCGACCGTGGTCGCCGCCGCCGGCAGTCTCGTCTGGTACGCGTCGCTGACCGTCCTCAACGCGCACTGGCTCGCCATCATCCAGGTCAAGGTCGGCCTGGACCTGCAGGGCCGGGTCCTCGCCACCAACCAGATGCTCGCGGTCGCGATGACCCCGCTCGCGTTCCTGGCCGCCCCGCCGCTCACCGGCGCCGTCACCCGCCTCGCGCCGTCCCTGCGCTGGGCGGTGGGCGGCGGCGGGGGGAGGGGCACCGCGCTGATCCTCGTCGCGTGCGGGCTGCTGCTCGTGGTGTGGGGCGCGCTCGGCCTCGCCTACCGCCCCCTGCGCCGGATGGAGGACGACCTGCCGGACGCCGCGGCCGGCGCCGAGATCCCGGACACCCTCGACGAGATCCAGGCCCTGGCCCTCGGAAAGGACCTTTCGGATGATCGCCCCAGGGTCCGGACGGATCAATGAATTCGCCTTTTTCAGTCCGCATCGGCGCTGAACGGTCAGACGGGTGGTCCACACGCATCTGGGATACTCGATGCGATCCGCGGGCAGCCGCCGCGGACGGAGACGCCCTCGGCGCGCGGGGCGCCGAGGCACCCCCGAGGAGTGCTGTGCCGAAGTTCCACACGTTGTTCCGGGCGGCCGTGGTGGCGTTGACCGCCGCCGGGCCCTGCTGGTCACCCCCACCGCCGCGTCGGCCGAGGTCGTGGACGGTCCCTGGGTGATCACGCCCCTGAGCGTGGCGAGCAAGTGCGTCGAGGTGAACGGCGCCAACCCGAACAACAACACCCAGATCGACATCTGGACCTGCCCCACCGGCGTCACACCGCTGCACCTGCGCTGGGAGTGGGTGCACCTGTCCAACGGCTTCTTCCGGCTGCGCAACAAGCTGTCCAACAAGTGCGCCAACATCAAGGGCAACGTGCTGGAGAACAACACCAAGATCGTCGAGTACACGTGCGGCGCCAGCAACAGCGTCAAGAACGACCAGTGGAAGCCGTTCCTGATGCTGCAGGGCAGCGTCGACTACTACCAGATCGTGAGCATCGCGGACGTGCGGATGCGCCTCAACGTCCAGGGCAACTCCACCGCCAACGGCGCCGACCTGGTCCTGTACCGGTGCCAGAACCCTGGCGTGCCGAACGACCTGTTCACCTGGAAGCCCGCGACGGTCTGACCCGCCCGCCGGCCCCGGGCACCCGCCGTCAGCGGCCCCGGGGCCACCGGTTCCAGGCGTTCCTTCCTGGCGTCGCGGCGTGGACCGGCAAGCTCGCCACCGTCTATCGGCTCGCCGGGCACGCGATGAAGCACGACGGGCACGTGGTGTTCCCCGGCGACCAGCTGTATCGCCTGTCCATGGACCTCGGCACCGGACCGCCGGGGTCCTCCTCGCCCTCTGCGGCGATGTCTTCCGCGCCGGGGTCGGCACGAGCTTCCGCTGACCCCGGAACCGGCCGCACGGCGCCTACCGGCGCGCGGTGCAGGCCGGGCGGTAGGGGCGGTCGCCGAGGTTCGCGGACCACTCCGCCCGGGTGAGGACCCGGCCGGCCGCGCAGATGCGCTGCTGCGCCGCCCGCGCGTCGAGGGTCCAGGCGATCAGGCGGCCGTCGTCGCCGCCGGAGATCAGCCCGCCGGTGGTGAAGCCGAGGCCGCGGATCCGGGCGGCGTGGCCGCTGAGCCGGGCCACCGGCCGGTGCCCGGCGACGTCCCAGACGATGACGGTCCGGTCGTCGCCGGCGGACGCGAGGAGCCGCCCGTCCCGGCTGAACGCGACCACCTGCACGGGTGCGGTGTGCCCGGCGAGCTCGGCGACCTGCTGCCCGGTGGACGCGTCCCACAGCTTCACGGTCCGGCTGTCGCCGGCGGTGGCGTAGCGCGACCCGTCGGGGGTGACGGCGATCGACTGCACCGCCCGCTGGCCGGTGTTGACCCGGGCGAGCTGCTCGCCGGTGGCCGCGTCCCACGTGTTGACGTAGCCGCCGACGCTCGCGCCGAGCAGCCGCCGCCCGTCGGGGGTGAAGGCGAGGGAGGTGACGATGCGGCTCGGGAACTTCGCCGTCACGTCCACCGGCCGGTCCGGCTGCCGCACGTCCCACACGACCGGCGCGAACGTGGCGGTGGCGAGCAGCCCGCCGCCGGGGTCGAACGCGACGTCCGTCGTCGGGCCGCCGGACCGGGCCGCGAACGGTGGTGCGGCGTGCCCGCCGCCGGCGACGTCCCAGACGGTGACGACGCTGGTCCGGGTCACCGCGGCGAGCCGCCGGCCGGTCGGGTCGAAGGCGACGGCGGCGACCTCGTCGGGGTGCCCGGCGAGGGTGGCGAGGGGGCGGCCGTCGGCCTGCCAGAGCCGGACCACGCCGTCGCCGCCGGCCGCCGCGACGGTCCCGCCGTCGGGGCTGACGGCGAGGTCCCGCACCGGTGCGGTGGCGCCGCCGAACGCGGCGGCGGTCAGGTCCCGCACGACGATGACACCGTTGAACCCGGCGGACGCGAGCATCGTCCCGTCGGCGCTCAACGCCACCGACACGGTTTCGGTGCGGCCCCGGTCCTGGTACGTGCGCAGCGGCAGGCGGGTGCCGAGGTCCCAGACGGTGACGGCGCCGTTCTCGTCGGCGACGGCGAGCCGCCCGTCCGACGGGGCGGAGATCGTCCAGGAGGTGCGGCCGTCGGCGGGCAGCGGCGGCAGCGGCTTCGGGGTGCCGCCGGCGACGTCCCAGAGGCGCACGCCGTCGGTCTCGGCGGAGCCGGCGAGGACGGTGCCGGTCGTGGCGAAGACGAGCTGGGCGACCGGGCCGCCCGGCAGGTCGACCGCGCTGGGGGTGCCGGCGAGGTCCCAGAGCCGGCCGGTGCCGTCGGTCGCGGCGAGCCACCGGCCGTCGGCGCTGAAGCTGAGCGACGCCACGCCCGCCGACCGTCCACCGAGGACGGTGCGTTGTGCGGTGCGCAGGTCGTGGACGGCGATGCCGCCGGGCACGCCGACCGCCACCTTGCCGCCGTCGGGGCTGAACGCGAGCGCGGAGGTCATGCCCTCCTCGGCGAACCTGGCCAGCTCCTGCCGGGTCGTGGTGTCCCAGACGGCGACGGATCCATTGGTGCCGTCGAAGCCCGCCGTCGCGAGCCTGGACCCGTCGGCGTTGAAGGCGACCCCGGCGGCCCGGACCGGATGCCCGGCCAGGGTCGCGACGCGTTGCCCGGTGACGGGATCCCAGAGCCCGACGGTGCCGTCGTTGGCGGACGCGGCGAGCAGCGGCCGGGTCGGGGCGAACGCGACGGCGGCGATGGGCGGGCCGCCGGTGTTGAGCTCGGTCCGGCGGGGTGCGGCGGCGGCGCTGAGCACGCTGCCCAGGGTCTCCACGTCCGGGTGCAGCCGCGCCGCCTCGACGGCGAGGAGCCCGGCGAGCCCGGGGTCGGTGTCCAGCAGCGACCGGGCCCGCAGCGCCAGCTCCCCGGCCAGCGCCGCCGCCTCCTGCCGCCGGGCGTCCTGCCGCTGCCGCACGGCGATGCCACCGCCGAGCAGCGCGAGGACCAGCAGCGCCGCGACCCCGGCGACGAGCCGCCGCAGCAGCCGGGCCCGTTTCCGGGCGGTGCGCTGCTCGGTCTCGGCCCACGCGTTGCTGGCGCGCAGGAACTGCCGCTCGAGCCGGTTCAGCTCGCCGGCCCGGTCCTCGGCGAGCCCGCGGGCGGCGACGAGCTGCGCGCCCCGGTAGAGGGCGCCGGTGTCGCCCTCCAATGCCGCCCAGGTCTGCGCCGCTTCCGTCAGCCGCCGGTGTCCGGCCAGGTCGGCGCGGTCGTCGGTGAGCCAGCGGTGCAGCCTGGGCCAGCCCCGGATGAGCGCCTCGTGGGCGACCTCGACAGTACCGTCGCCGAGGACGACCAGCCGGGCGTCGGCGAGATCCTGCAGGACCCGGCCGGTGACCGCCTCGTCGGCGACCCCTTCCAGCTCGTCCCGGCCGATCCGCCGGCGGGTGTCCTCGGTGCCGTCGCCGAGCGCGGTCAGCCGCACGAAGATCCGCCGGGCGGCCCGCCGCTCGGTGTCGTCGAAGGCGGCGTGGACCCGCTCGGCGGTCTGCGCGATCGCGCCGTGGACGCCGCCGATCGCCTGGTACTCCCGCAGCGTCAACGCGGATCCGGTGCGCCGCTGCCAGGTGGCCAGCAGCGCGTGCGACACCAGCGGCAGCGTGCCCGGCTCGTCGCCGACGTCGGCGAGGATCGTCGCGAGGAGGTCCGGGTCGACGGTCAGCCCGGCCCGCGCCGCCGGCCGGGTCACGATCTCGCGCAGGTCCGCGCCGCCGACGGGCCCGACGAGGACGGTGCCGTCGTCGCCGAGCGCGGCGAGGAGGTCGGCGTGCTGGGCGAGCCGGCCGAGGAAGTCGGCGCGCAGACCGAGCACGACCGTGGTCCGCCGGTCCGGCCCCTGGCTCACGTCGAGGAGCGCGCCGACGAACGCCCGCCGGGCGTCGCGGTCGGTGCAGGTGGTGTACAGCTCCTCGAACTGGTCGACGACGAGCAGCGCCCGCGCGCCGGGCGGCCCGCCGGCGAGCGCGCCGCGGATGGCGGTGTCGGCGGCGGCCGGGTCCCGCTCGAGGTCGTCGCGGAGCCGGTGCCGGTCGGCGCCGGACAGCTTCGCGATCTCGCCGGACAACGCGTCCAGCGGCTGCGCGCCGGGGGTGAGCAGCATCGTGCGCCACCCCGGGTCGTCGGTGAGTGCCCCGATCAGCCCGGCGCCGAGCAGCGAGGACTTGCCGCTGCCGGACGCCCCGAGGACCGCGACGAGCGGCGCCCGCCGCACCTTGGCGAGGAGGCGGTCGGCGAGCGCGTCCCGGCCGAAGAACCAGCCGGCCTCCTCCGCCCGGTACGCGGTGAGCCCGAGATACGGCACCGGCTCCAGGGGCGCCTCGGCGGGCCCTTCGGTCCGGGCCAGGGCCTCCTCGGCCGCGGCCCAGCGGGCCGCCCACTCGACGGCGTCCCCGCCGCACGCGACGGCGTAGGCGACGGTGACCTCCCGCGACGGCAGCCGGTCGCCCTTCGCCGCCTCGGCGAGGGTGCTCGCGGAGAAGTGCGCCCGCCGCGCCAGGACCCGGTAGCCGGGCCCGCCGGCCTGCTCCCGCAGCTGCCGCAGCTGCCACGCGAGCCGCTGCACCGGCCCCGCCTGCGGATCGACGGGCTTCTCGGGCCGCCCCACGGTCACCCCACCACTGCTCGTCTATTGTCCGGCGTTGTTTGTCCGGCGCCGCACAACCTACCGGTCAACCCGCCGAGGGCCCAGCGTGATCTTTCACGGAAGGGAGGAAACCCGACCGGACGCACGGCACCGCGGCACATCGCGCATACGGCCTTGGGGGAGGCTGCGATGGTGGCCCCGGCGGTCCCGGCCGGGCGACGCCACCGCACTCGCGGTCCCGGCGTTTCGCGGTGCCGGCGTCCGGCCGGCCGTCCGGCCACCGGGCTGAACGGGGGGAGCCGCCCGCCGGCGGCTCCGGCAGCCCGGTGGCCGCCCTGGTGGCCGCACAGGTGGCCGCCCGGTGCCTCAGTGCCCGAAGCCGCCGGTGCCGAGCCCGGCGAAGCGGTCGTCGTGGTCCCGCAGCTGGCTGTACGCGTGCAGCTCGCTCCAGAACGGGATCTGCCCGATGGGCCACTGACCGGTCGGCACGGTCCCCTGCCCCCGCTCGTCGGGAAGGTCGGCCAGTGTCACGGCGACGACCTGGCAGTCGGCCTGGACGAGGCGGAACACGGGCGAGGCGTCGGTGGCGGCGATGTACAGGTAGCCGAAGAGCGGGATCAGCGGCGGCACGCGCGCCAGTGCACGCCGCGCGACGGCGATCCGATCCGTGGCCTCCCGTGGCGGCGCACCCCACGCGTGCCACCAGAAGCCGTTCTCCTCCACGTCGAACACCAGCCCGTCGACCGGGGCGCCGATCAGGAGCCGGGTCTGTGTCTCGTCCCGCAGCCGCCAGTCCGAGAAGTGCGACACGGGCCGCCGCCACGGCTGCGGCGCGACGAACACCGGGATCGGGTGCGCCCGGCCGAGCACCGTGCGCCACAACGGCGGGAAGCGCACACCGAAGGTCTCCTCGGCCCGCCGGAGCTCCTCCTCGGACAGCCCGGCCTCCACGGCGCAGAACGGCCGCGCCGAGATCCACTCCACGATCCGGTCCGCCGTGTCCACCGGTCCGGGCGCCGCCCGCACGTCCGGCGGGCCGCCGCCGGCGCCACGATGACCCGGCGCCCCCGCGCTCCACGACCCGTCCATCGGCTCCCTGTCAGCTGCTCGCGCCCGCCCGGCACCGGGCGGGCATCGGATGTCCAGCCGTGACGGTACCGCCCCCCGCCCTCAGCAACCCGCGATCAGCCGGAGGGCGGGTGCGGTGGGATACTGCATCGATGGGTCGCACTGTGGTGGTCACCGGGGCGAGTTCCGGGGTGGGGTTGGCGGCGGCGGTGCAGTTCGCCGCGCAAGGCGACCAGGTGGTGCTCGTCGGGCGGACCGAGGAGCGCCTCGACGCGGCGGTGGAGGCGGTGCGGGCCGCCGGCGGCGGCCGTGAGCCGGGCCGCTTCCGGGCCGACTTCGAGCGGCTCGCCGAGGTGCGGGACCTCGCCGGGTATCTCGCGGACACGTGTCCGGTGATCGACGTGCTGGCCAGCAACGCCGGCGGCATGATCGGCGGCTACCGGCGGACGGTGGACGGCTTCGAGGCGACGATCCAGGGTAACCATCTCGCCCCGTTCCTGCTCACCGGGCTGTTGCGGGGCCGGCTCAGGCGGGTGGTGTCCACCGCGTCGCGGGTGCACACGCAGGGCCGGCCGGACCCGGACGACTTCACCGGCGACCCGGGCACCTACCGGTGGGGCAGGGCGTACGGGGCGGCGAAGTCCGCCAACATCCTGTTCGCCGCGGAGGCCGCCCGCCGCTGGCCGGACGTCACCAGCGTGTCGTTCCACCCGGGTGTCGTGCGGACGAACTTCGGGGAGGGCCCGGTGCGGCTCGTCTACCGGTTCGCGCCGTTCCTGACCACCCCGCAGAAGGCCGGCGCGCTGCTGGTCTGGCTCGGCACGGTGCCGGCGGCGGAGCTGACCGACGGCGGCTACTACGTCGGTCACAAGCTGACCAGGCCCGCGCCGCACGCCGCCGACCCGGCGGCGGCGGCCAGGCTCTGGGAGGCGAGCGCCGCCGCCGTCGGTCTGTGAGACGCACCCGCGGCGCGACTACCGCGCCTGGAGCGGCAGCCGCAGGTAGGAGGCGTGCCCGCCGCCGGTGTGGATGACGTGCTGCCCGCTGTTGGCGGGGGTGTATTCGACCAGCCGCGGCATCATCGGCCCGAGCGGGTTCCGGCCGCTGATCACGACGCGGAGCTGCTCGCCCGGGTGGAAGAGCAGGCCGATCGGCAGCAGGTCGATCTCGACCTCGACGATCTCGCCGGGGGCGAGCTTCTCCACCCGGTCGAAGCTGTGCACCGGGACGTCGGCTGAGGACTGCGTCTCGTCGAGGTGCCGCAGGGAGATCCGCAGGCGGCCGTCGGATCCCTTGTACCGCAGGATCGTGGCGCCCCGCTCGGTGAGGTCCTGCATCATCGCGCCCTGGTTGGGGGTGGTGAACGCCTGCAGCGGCGTGCCGTACGCGTCGAGCTTCTGCACGAGCACGAACAGGTCCATGTCGTCGGCGCCGCGGGCCTCGACCCACAGGTGCGCCTTCGGGTAGCCGACGAGGACGGTCTCCTCCTCGAAGCGGGTCACGAACGAGACCACGTCGGGGTTCGCGCCGATGGTGTACGCCGCCGGTACGTCATCCGCCGGCGCGGACGTGACGAGGCCGCGGGTGCGGCCGTCCAGGTAGAACCTCGCCGGTGTGACGCCGGCCGGCGGGAACGCGTCCGCGGCCACGTTCACCCGGTCGCCGCCGCGCAGGTCGAGCAGCGAGTACCGCACGCGCGGCGTCTCCTGCCAGCCGTTGTCGACGCCCTTGAGGTAGTGGTCGAAGAACCGGCGCAGGTCCTCGACGTTCGCGTCGTCGTAGTAGTCCGGCCACTCCTGCGTGTTGTGCACGCGCAGCCACTTGTCGGCCGAGGCCATGCGCCGCCACGCGCGGAACGTGCCCGCGGTGTGCAGCGTGTTGGAGTAGCTGGCCACGACGTACGCCGGGACGGTGATCCGGTCGAAGTCGGGGATCTTGTCCGCCCACAGCGCGTCCATGAGCGGGTGCCCCTCGGCCTCCGCGAGGATGTCCTCCTTCTGGCCGAGCCCCCAGAAGCTGAAGTCGCGCAACTGGCGGGCGAACCCGGTGTCGGGCATGCCGCCGCGCAGCACCAGGTCGCGGTACACGTCGCTGACGCCCTCCCACGGGTTGATCGCGACGAGGTGCGGCGGCTGCTCGGCGGCGGTGAACCACTGGGACGCGGCGAGGTAGGAGGTGCCGCTCATCGCGACCTTGCCGGTGCACCACTCCTGCCCGGCGAGCCATTCGATGAGGTCGTAGCAGTCGCGGCCCTCCTGCCGATCCCACAGGACGCTGTCGCCCTCGCTGTTCGCGACGCCGCGGACGTCGGGGTTGCAGATCGCGTAGCCCCGCGCGCACCAGTACGCCGGGTCCGGTGCCTCGAACTTCGCCAGCCCCGACATGATCCCGTTGTCGAGGCCGACCAGCCCGAACACGCCCATGACGCTGGCCGAGGTGCCCTGGCCCTTGCCGTACGGGCTCCACGCCACGATCACGGGCACCGGCTCGGTCCCGGCGGGCCGCAGCACGTCCACGTAGATCGTGACGCCGTCCCGCAGCGTCACCGCGACGTCCTTGTCCAGGACGATGTCGACCGGGATCGGCCGGAACGGCGGCGCGATCCGGAAACCCGCCGCCAGGGTGCGGGTGCCCGGCTCGAACCCGCTCAGGATCCCGTACCGGTCGCCCGGCTGCAGCGGCTGCGACGGCATGTACATCTTCATGGTCGGCTCCATCTCTCTGCGTTCCACAAAAATATAAACACGCGTTGAGATTCGGCGGCAAGGGTTCCGGCCGGGCGATCTCAACGCGTGTTCATAAACCTGGTATTTCGAAAACGATGGATATCCGGAGGGTTGCGGCCGCAGCCTGGGTCACCATGAGACGAGTTCGTGATGCGGTGGTCCTCGCGGTCGTGGCCTTCGTGGTGGCACCCGTGGTGGCGCTCGTCGCGCCGGCCCCCGCCGCGGACGCGGGCACCGGCCGGCCCGTCGACGGCGGGGGAGCGATGTACCCCCGCGCGGTCCGGCTCGGCGACGGCCGGGTGCTGCTCACGATGACCCAGTTCCCGCCCGGCGGCCCGGTCGGCGCGATCTACGAGAGCGTCCGCGACGGCGGCGGCTTCCAGCGGGTCGGCACGGTCGCCGACCCCGACGCCCGGCAGGGCCTGTGCTGCACGACCCTGTTCGAGCTGCCCCGGGCCGTCGGCGGCCTGCCCGCCGGGACCCTGCTGTGGGCCGGCGCCGCAGGCCAGGACGGCGGCACCGAGCGGCGGATGGCGATCCGGCTCTGGGCCAGCAACGACACCGGGCGTAGCTGGCGGCTCCTGTCGACGATCGCCCGCTCAGGCAACGGCGGCGGGCTGTGGGAGCCGGAGCTGTTCCTCGACGCGACCGGCCGGCTCGTCGCGCACTTCGCCGACGAGAGCCAGCCCGGCCGCAGCCAGGTCATCGTCCAGGCGACCTCCGGCGACGGCGTGAACTGGACGCCGCGCGTCCCGGTCGTCACCGGCCCGCAGCCCGGGCACCGGCCCGGCATGCCCGCGGTGCGGCGGCTGCCCGACGGCCGCTGGCTCCTCGCGTACGAGGTGTGCGGCTTCGGCGGGCAGTACGACTGCGCGGTCCGCTCCCGTACCTCCGCCGACGGGACCACCTGGGGCGACCCGGCGCGGCTCGACCCGGTCGTCACCGCCGCCGACGGCCGCTACCTGACCGCCACCCCGACCCTCGCCACGACCGCCACCGGCCGGGTGCTGCTCATCGCGCAGCGGGTCCGCAACGCCGACGGCACCGACGCGGCGGTCAACGGCCGCGCCATGTTCACCAGCCTCGACAACGCCCGCGGCTGGTACGTCACCGCCGTGCCCGTCGCGGTCCCCGGCGCCCGCACCGCCGTCTGCCCGAACTACAGCCCCGTCGTCGTGCCGACCGTCGACGGCACCGGCGTGCTGCAGGTGACCACCGACGACACCGGCTCCGGCTGCCTGGCGAGCTACGGCGAGGCGCTCCTGCCGCCGTCCTCGGCCCGTGCCGGCCGGCTCACCACCGGCGGCGGCGCCTGCGCCGACGTCGCCGCGGGCGGCACCGCCAACGGCAACGCGGTGCAGACGTGGCAGTGCAACGACGCGCCCGTGCAACGCTGGACGCTGCGCCCCGACGGCTCCCTGGAGGCCCGCGGCCGCTGCCTGGACGTGCCCGGCGCCGCGACCGCCGCCGGCACCCCGCTGCAGATCTGGGACTGCAACGGCTCACCCGCCCAGCAGTGGCTGCGCCGCGCCGACGGCAGCCTCCTCAACCCCAACTCCGGCCGCTGCCTCGACGCCCCCGGCGGCAACACGGCCAACGGCACCCGCCTGCAGCTGTGGGACTGCAACGGCGCGGCGGCGCAACGCTTCCCGTTCACGCCCGTCGTGGACCGGCCCGCCGCGCTGGCGGCGGGCCGGACCGTGGCGCTGCGGGCGACCACGCCGGGCTTCACCGACCGGTACCTGCGGCACACCGGCGACGCCGTGGTCACCGCCACCGGCCCGGCCACGTTCACCGTCCGCGCGGGCCTCGCCGACCCGGCGTGCGTGTCGTTCGCCGCGACCGACGCGCCCGGCGCCTACCTGCGCCACCGCAACCTCGAGCTGCACCTCGACCCGTCCGCCGACACCGCCCTCTACCGCGCCGACGCCACCTTCTGCCCCGAGACGGTCGCCGCGGGCGTCAGGCTCCGCTCGTGGAACTTCCCCGACCGGTACGTGCGGCACTACAACTCGGCCGGCTTCATCGCGGCGCCGGGGGGCGGCAGCCCCTCCGACGCCGTCGCCGGCTTCGACGCCGACGTGACCTGGCAGCTCATCGGCTGACGCCGCCCGGCCACCGCCCGCGCCCGGTCGTCACAGGGTGGTCTCGCCGTTGAGGCCGAAGAAGTCGTGCCATTTGGCGCCGCCGAGGAAGGCGGTGCCGGTGGAGAGGCCGACGTACACGTCGTTGGTGGTGCCCTTGGTGAAGACGATGATGTCGTCCTTGCCGTCGCCGTTGACGTCACCCAGGTAGGGGAACTCGCCGGTGAGGCAGAAGAAGTCGTTCCATTTGACGGTGGTGCCGGCGAAGCCGGTGCCGGTGGAGACGGCGGCGTAGACGTCGGCGTCGGCGTTGCAGGTGAAGGTGACGATGTCGGCCTTGCCGTCGCCGTTGACGTCGCCGACGCGGGGTTGTTCGGCGCCGACGGCGAAGAGGTCGTGCCACTTCTGTGCGGCCCCGAACGAGGAGCCGTTGGACAGGGCGACGATCACGTCGGCGGCGGATGCCGGGCCCTGGGTGAAGGTGATGATGTCGGCCTTGCCGTCGCCGTCGACGTCGCCGACCGCCGGGTACTCGCCGGGGATCGAGAAGAACTCGTGCCACTTCACGCCGGGGCCGAAGCTCGTCCCGGTGGACAGGGCGACGTAGACGTCGGCGGCGGCGTCGTGGGTGAAGGTGATGATGTCGTCCTTGCCGTCACCGTTCACGTCACCCACGGCCGGGACCTCTGTGCCGGGGGCGAACCAGTCGTGCCATTTCGCGCCCGGCCCGAAGCTGGAACCGTTGGACAGTCCCACGTACACGTCGCCGAGGGTGCCGCCGGTGAAGGCGATGATGTCGTCCTTGCCGTCACCGTTGAAGTCGCCGGTCAGCAGCGCCTCGCCGTTCAGGCCGAAGAAGTCGTTCCACTTCACCGACGTACCGGCGAACGCGCCGCCGGTCGACGCAGCCACGTACACGTCGTTCAGGGTGCCCCGGTTGAAGGCCACCACGTCGTCCTTGCCGTCGCCGGTGAAGTCGGTCGGCGACCCGGCCAGGTAGCGGTCGCCCGACCCCTGCCCGCAGTTGTCGCTGACCAGGAACTTCTGGTTGTACTGCCCCGGATACGGCGCGAGCGAGACACCGTTGATCGAGATGACCTGCCCCACGCCGTTGAACAGCTGCTCGTAGTGCAGGTGCGGGCCCGAGGAGTTGCCGGTACTGCCGGTGATCCCGATCTGCTGGCCCTGTTGCACGTACGCGCCGTCGGGCACCGAGTAGGCGCTCAGGTGGAAGTGGTACGTCGTCCAGCCGCCGCCGTGGTCGATGGAGACGTAGTTGCCGGCGCCGCCGGGCTGCGACAGGCGATGCACGACCCCGGCCGCCGTGGCGACCTGCGGCGTGCCGTTGGTGGTGCCGTCGGTGCGGACGAAGTCGAGGGCCTGGCGCACCTCGGCGCTGTGATGGTCGTAGGTCCAGCGCTGCCCGCAGGGGAACGGCGCCTTGAACAGCGGCGCGGCCGCCGCGGGGGAGGCCGTGACCAGCACGGCGGTGATCGTGGACGCGGCAAAGGTGAGGAGGGCGACGAGCAGTCGCTGGACACGGGACATGCGCGGGCTCCTGTCGACCGTGGACGGTGGCGCCAGTGAACCGCCGGAAATCGCCAACTGTCAATAGCTTGCCGAGTGTCAGTGATTGACGGAAAGAAGTTACGGAGAACCCTCGCGGGAAATCGATTTCTCGCGTACGCTCGGCCTCTCGTCATGTCGATGGACGTCACTGGAGTCGCCATGCGCCCGTTGCTTCGCCCCCTGCTGGTGGCCGCCCTGCTGGCCGCGGCCGGCACGACCCTGGTGGCCGGTCCGGCCGCCGCGGCGCCCGAGCCGGGCATGAACGTCGTCTGGTCGACCGACTTCGGCAACGGCTGGGCCGGCTGGCTGAGCACGCCGTGGAACGACCAGCCGCAGGGCGTCGTGCAGCGCCCGACGATCCAGAACTCGCCCGACGGGCAGGGCAGGGCCGCCCGTTTCGCCCTCGGCGGCGGCCAGCAGCGCAACGAGTCGCAGCCCACCGCGGCGCAGAACATCACCGAGGGGCAGACCTACATCGTCCGGTTCACCGACTACCTGCAGGCCGGCTTCCCGACCGCCACCGGCGACTGGCAGGTCGTCATGCAGTTCAAGAACGCGTCCACCGGCTCACCGCCGGTCGAGATCAAGATCGGCCGCGGGAAGTACATCCTCGGCGGCAACAACGGCGCCTGGCACTACGACATCGGCGACGCCGTCACGGGCCGGCCGATCACGATCACGGTCCGGATCACGTTCTCCGCGAACGCGAACGCGGGTGTGATGGACGCCTGGTACAACGGCACGCAGACGGTGTCCGGCGCACACCCCACCGGCGCCGGGACGCTCTACTCAGGACAGTCGAGCTACCTGAAGACCGGCCTGTACCGCAGCACCGCCATCACCCAGCCCGGCGTCCGCTACATGAAGAGCCTCGTCATCGGCACCCCGGGCAGCACGCCGCCCCCGCCGGTCGGCGGCGAGTATCACGCGGGTTCACCGACCGACTTCACCGGCGACGGCAGGGCGGACATCGTCACGTTCACGAAGGGCACCCTCAACGACGTGTACGTGGCGGCGTCGACCGGCGGTGCGTTCGCCGGTACCTCGGTGAAGTGGAACGACTTCTTCGGCCTCACCGGTGAGACCCCGCTGACCGGCGACTTCAACGGTGACGGCAAGGACGACATCGTCGTGTTCACCGGTGGCACTCTCGGCGACGTGTACGTCGGGCTGTCCAACGGCACGTCGTTCGGGGCGGGCGTGAAGTGGCACGACTGGTTCGCCCCCGGCGCGGAGGTCCCGGCCGTGGGTGACGTGAACGGTGACGGCAAGGACGACATCATCACCTTCACCCACGACGCCGCCGCCGACGTCTACGTCGCCCTGTCCACCGGTACGTCGTTCGCGCCGGCCGCCAAATGGCACGAGTTCTTCGCCCCGGCCGGGGAGTACCCGGCGGTCGGGGACGCCGACGGCGACGGCAGGGCCGACATCATCACGTTCACCCAGGGCAGCTCCGCCGACGTCCACGTGGCGAGGTCGACCGGGACGTCGTTCGGACCGGCCGCCCTGTGGCACGACCTGTTCGCCGTGGGCAGCGAGCAGCCGCGGGTCGGCGACGTCAACGGCGACGGCAAGGCCGACATCGTCACCTTCACCTGCAACGCCGACGCCGACGTCTACGCCGCCGTCTCCACCGGCACCGGCTTCGCCGGCACCACCGTCAAATGGAACGACTTCTTCTGCCTCACCGGCGAGTTCCCCTACCTGGGTGACGTCAACGGCGACGGCAAGGACGACATCATCGTCTTCACCAAGGGCACCACCAACGACGTGTACGTCGGCCTCTCCACCGGCACCGCCTTCCTCGGCGGCGCCAAATGGCACGACTTCTTCGGCCTCAACGGCGAGACCACCCTGTAGGGGTCGCCGGCGGCGCTACGGGGCTGGCGGGGCGAAGCCGTCGAGGAGGAGCCGGAGGCCGAACTCGAACAGGTCGGTGTCCTCGGCCGCCAGCGCGGTGCCGCGGACGAAGCCGGCGGCGGTCGCGGCGACCAGGGCCGCGGTCTCCGGCGGCAGGCCGTGGCCGGTCATCGTGCGCGCCGCCCATGCCGTGTGGGCGGCCACGTGCGGGGTCAGCGGGGACGGCTCGAACGACACGGTCCCGGCGAGCCAGGGGTGCCGGCCGTACAGCTGCCACTGCGTGCGGCACAGCGACCCGAGGTCCGCCCGCCAGTCCCCGGAGGCCGCCGGCGGCGGGTGGTCGGCGAAGACCGCGTCGGCCATCATGGTCTCCAGGGCGGCGCGGCTGCCCACGCGCTTGTGGACCGTCATGACAGCGAGGCCGAGGCGCTCCCCGACCAGGCGCATCGAGACGCCCGCGAGGCCCTCGGCGTCGGCCAGGTCGATCGCGGCGCGGACCACCCGGGCGGTGTTCCCCGGGCCGGGCGGCGGCGCGGGCCGCCAGTCCAGCGCGACGTCGAGGGCGTCCGCGGTCACCACCATCCCGTGGAAGCCGCTCACCTTCTCGGCGAGGCCCTCGTCCCGCATCATCCGCAGCGCCCTGAAGGCGATGTGCATCGAGACGTCCCACTCGCGCATGATGTCCTTGAACGACAGGTCGTCGTCCGGCTCCAGCCCGCCGTCGATGATGCGTTGCCGCAGCATCGCGACGATGTCCGCCGCCACCAGGGTCACCGCCGCCTCCCACCGGCCGCCGCCGCGAACCCGTCGAGCAGGTGCCGCAGGCCGAACTCGAACAGCTCCTCGTGCGCCGGGCCGGTCGCGTGGCCGCGCACGAAGTTCGCGGCGGTCGTGGCGAGCCGCCGCGCGGTCTGCCGGTCCTCGCCGGCCAGCGCGCGCACCGCCCACTCCAGGTGCCCGGCCAGGTGCGGGCCGAGCCGCGGCTGCTTGAAGGACACGGCTTCGGCGAGCCACGGGTGCCGGCGGTACATGCGCAGCTGCACCCGGCACAGCGCCTCCAGCTGTGCCCGCCAGTCCCCGGCGGGCTCCGGCGGCGGGTGCTCCGCGAAGACCGCGTCGGCCATCAGGACCGCCAGCCGGTCCCGCTCGCCGACGTACCGGCGCAGCGTCACGACGTCCGTGTCGAGCTGGGCGCCGATGCGCCGCATGGACGTCGCGGCGAGCCCGTCGGCGTCGGCGAGCTCGATCGCCGCGCGCACGGCCCGCGCCCGGATCTCCGCGTCGGGCCGGGCAGGGCCGCGCCGCCTGGCGTCGGCCCGCCACCCGGACGCGATCGCGGGCGCCTGCCCGCTGACGACCAGTCCCGTCCCGCCGGGCGCGTCCTCGACGAGACCGTCCTGCCGCAGCATCGCCAGTGCCCGCTCGGCGGCACCCACGGCGACACCGAGCTCGCGCGCGACGTCCGCGCCGGACGGCACGGTCCCGCCGGGCCGCAGCCGTCCCGCGACGATGCGCTCGCACAGTGCGTCGGCAACGCCCGCCGCCGCTCGTGTCACGCAACCTCCCCGCCGGTGCCGAAGCGGCAAGTCTAGTCACCGGCGGACAGCACGGCGGGGTCAGGCCGAGCGAGCGCCGGACGGCAGGAGCCGTTCCAGCCGGTCGAGGGACTCGTGCATGTTGACCTCTGTCGTCAGGTCGTGCGCCGCGGGGATCGTCAGCCAGCGCAGCAGTGCCGCCGGGTTCTCCGGGCGGGCGTCGTCCGGGGTGGCGGTCGCCAGCACGTACCGGACGTCGGCGTGCTCGTGGGCGGGCTCGCGGTCGTTGGCGGTCACCGGCACCACGACGACGTGCAGGATCGAGGGGTCCGGCCACGGGGTCAGGTCGCGCAGGCCGGTCTCCTCGGCCGCCTCGCGCAGCGCGGTCACGAGCGGGTCGTCCTCGCCCGGGTCGACGTGGCCGCCGACGTGCAGCCACGCGGACTGCCGCACGTGCCAGCGCAGCAGGACCCGCCGGGACGGTGGGTGCACGACGAGGGCGGAGCCGGTGATGTGCAGCGGGGCCGTGCGGCCGAACGCGTCGGCGGCGGTGCGCAGCGCGCGGACCCGGGCGAGGTCGGACGCCTCCTCGGCGTCGCCGGGCCGGTACTGCTCGAGAGCGGTGAAGATGGACACGGAACAGCAATCTACGTCGGACGGGGGCCCGGCCGTGACGCCCGGGCCCCCGTCCGGCGGGCCGGTCAGAAGACCTTGCGGGCCGGGCCGAGGCGCAGCAGGACGGTCTCGCCGGTGGCGTCCTGGACGCCGTCGTTGTCGGTGATCGCGTAGACCTGGCCGTCGCCGCCGATGGTCAGGCCCTCCAGCTTCTCCTGGGTCCAGCCGTTGTCGGCGCGCAGCGCCGGCAGCACGTCGACCGCCAGGCGCTTGCGCAGCACCGGCAGCGTGCCCGCGGCCGGGTCCCGCCCGGGGACGGTGACCGTGTAGACCCGCTTGATCCGCGCGTTGGGGCCGTTGAGCTTGTCGCGCTCGATGACCGCGAGGGTGTGCTCGTCGACGGCGACGATCTCGGACAGGCCGATCCAGTCACCCGGCGTGGTCGTGGTCTCCAGCTGGTAGCCGAACCACACCCAGGCCTTGGTGGCGACGTCGTACCGGCCGATGCGGACCACGCCGCGGGGGTCGGTGCTCAGCTCCCGCTGCAGCGCCACCCAGACGTGCTCGCCGGCCCGGTCGGTGGTCGCGGAGACCCCCTCGATGCCCTGCTTGGCCAGGCCCGCGGCGACCGCCGCCGGCAGCGGCACCGTCTCCACGGTGCGGCCCGCGGCGTCCAGGCGGACGAGCTTGTTGCCGTCGCCGGTGGCGCCCTCCACACCGAGCCAGAAGCCGCCCTGCGGGCGGGCGGAGATGCCCTCGGCGTCGTAGCCGACGGGGGCGCCGGCCGCGTCGGTCACCGTCAGCTCGGCGGTGATCTCGGCCGGCGTGGCGCGGGTGTCGAGGGTGAGGATCCGGGTCGGCGTGTTGGCCGCGTCCGTCACCGTGTACAGCTTCGACGGCTTGCCGGGCACCGGCGACAGCGCGCCGAGCGCGCCCCAGCCGATGCCGGCCGGGCTGGTCACGGTCGGGAAGCCGGGCTTGTCGCGGCCCAGCTCGAACAGCGACACGCTGGAGCGGACGTTGACCGACGCGTCGTCCTCCTCGCTGGACACGGCGAGCAGGCCGCGCGACGGGATCGGCAGCAGCCCCTCGGGCCCGTTGGTCGTCGGCAGGATCTGCCGGAAGACCGGCCGGGCCGGGTTGCTCAGGTCGTAGACGGCGACGAAGTTGCTGCGCTCCGAGCCGACGAACGCGTAGCGGGTGCCGCGGAACGTCGCGATGGCGAGCCCCTCCGGCTCGGTGCCCTTCTTGCCCGCGCGGTCGTCGTTGTGCAGCCCGTACGTGACGGCGAGCCGCTCGAACGTGTTGCCGGCGTCCCAGACGACCCGGCCGGTCCACGTGTCGAAGACCGTCCAGCCGCGGGTGCCGCCCTTCCAGTCGCCCTCGTTGGCGGTGGCGACGTACCGGTCGTCGACCCAGCCGACGGCGTCGGGCTCGCGGGGCTTGCCGGTGATCTGGCCGCTCAGGTCGATCCTGCCGTCGTCGGCGACGTCGATGCCCGTGACCGTGGCGGTGCCGGCGCTGAACGCCTTCACCAGCCGGCCGGTGCGCAGGTCGACGACGACCAGGCCGTTGTTCTCCTGCAGCGTCACGACGAGCTGGTCGCGGGAGTTGATCGAGACGTACTCCGGCTCCGGGTCCCCGGGCGCGGTGATCCCGGCGGCGGCGAGCACGTCCTCGGGCAGCGCCACCCTGCGCACCGACCACCGGGCCGGGTCGTCCGACGGCAGGTCGACGATCTGCAGGTACCCGCCGGGCGCCTGCGGCAGGTCGCCGCCGTTCACGTCCTCGTCGCGTTCGTTCTCGATGGCGATCGCCGCGTACCGCCCGGTGCCGCTGAGCGCGATCGAGTCGGGCTGCCCGCCGAGGTCGATGGTGCGCACGACCGTGCGGTCGGCGATCCGGACCACCTGCAGCACCCCGGACGGGTCGGTGAAGCTCGCACTGGTGTCGACGACGACGAGGGCGTACCGGCCGCGGACGGTCACCGACGTCGGCTCCCCGGCCACCGCGAGGGTGCCGAGGCCCTTCGGGCGGCGCTCGTCGGAGATGTCGAGGAACCCGATCCGCCCGGCGAGCGCGTCGGTGTAGATCAGCGTCCGCCCGTCGCCGGTGACGGCGGAGATCTCGGCCGCGGTCGCGGCGGCGGCGTCCTCGCCGGCCGGCCGGTTCTGGAAGACGGGATACGTGGCCTGCCGGCTCCACGCGTCGGAACGATTCGAATGTGCGCCTGCCGTGGTGCCGGGGACCAGCCCGGCGGCGGTCACCGCCAGGGTCACGAGCGCGGCGGAAATCTTGCGTTGGGACATGCGCCATGACGCTCGCAGCCCCCGGCGACGCCCACCGGTCCTGCGGGTGAACGCCCGGTGAGCGCCGCCGTACCACCGGACCGGCGGCCCGGGAGACGGGACAGCGGGGATCGACGCGTTTCCTTACACTCCGGCGGGTGATTTCCCGCCGAGCGCTTCTGCGCACGTCCGCCGCCGCCGCGGTCGGGGTGGCCGTCCCGGTCCTGGCCGGTGCCGCACCCGCCCGCGCCACCTTCCCCGGCCCGCAGCGCGGCACGACCTACCACCGCAACGGGCTGATGTACCTGCACATCCTCGGCCGGAACCTGTACACCGTCCCGTCGGAGGCGTTCGCCGCGACCTGGTCGCCGGACGGCAGCCGTTTCGTGTGCGCCGCCGGCGACAAGCTGTGGTCGATGCGGACCGACTCCCGGCCGGCGGTCGAGGTGGGCAGCGACCCGCGCCGGTTCCTGCAGCCGGCGTTCACCGAGGACGGCCGGTTCGTCATCTACCAGTCCGAAGGGCGGCTGCGCATCATCGCCTCCGAGGGCGGCTCGATCCTCGGCGACGTGTTCCTGTCCGAGCCGCATCCCGGCACCGACGAGTACCCGGCGGTGTCGGTCACCGGGCAGGTCGTGTTCGACCGCGGTGTCCCCGGCGCCCAGCGCGACCTGCGCCAATGGGTCAGCGAGCGGGAGTCGAGGCTGCTGATCGCCAACGCCCGGCAGGCGTGCTTCTCACCCGACGGCACCGAGCTGCTGTTCGTGCGGGCCGGCGCCGACCAGACCGACCTGCAGATCTGGCGGGCCGCCGCCGACGGCACCGGCCAGACGCAGCTGACCAACGCCGCCGAGCACGGTCAGGTCAACCAGGAGCCGGCGTGGTCGCCGGACGGCAGGTCGCTGATGTGCCGGTCCAACGCCGCTCCGGGAGCGCTGGACGAGGTCAACCAGATCCTCATCTCCGGTTGGCCGGCCGGCAGAATGACCCTCGGGTCCGCGCCGAGCTGGCAGCCGGGCCGCCGCAACACCGTCCGGCGGGTGTGGGGCGCGAACCACATCGAGACCGCGGTCGCCGCGTCGCGGTACTCCTTCGCCGACGGTGCCGCCGGTGCGGTCGTGCTGTCGCGCAGCGACCAGTACTACGACGCGCTCGGCGGCTCGGCCCTCGCGATCAGCCGCGACGCCCCGCTGCTGATCACCGAACCGGCCGGGCTCAACCCGGCGGTCCTCGCCGAGATCAGGCGGGTGCTGCCGACCAGCCCGTCGGCCCGCGGCCGGGTGTACGTCCTCGGCGGCCCGCTGGCCCTGCCGCAGCACATCGTCACCGCGCTCGTCGCCGCCGGGTACGACGCGGTCCGCCTCGACGGCGCGAACGAGTTCGCCACCGCGGTGCGCATCGCCGACGAGAAGGAACCCGACCCGGTCCTGGTGACCGTCGCGACCGCCCACATGTACCCCGACGCGCTCGCCGCGGGCACCGGCGTCGGCGCGCTCGACGGCTCGACGCTCGTGTTCTGCGACGGCGACCGGCTGCCCGCCGAGACCCTCGGGTACCTGCGCCGGTTCGACCCGGAGGCGGGGATCCTCGTGCTCGTCGGCGGCTGGGCGTCCCGGGCGGTGGAGGCCGCCGTCCGCGCGGGGCAGCTGCCGGGCTGGCCGGCGTGGGAGCGCCTGCGGGCCATCAGCCTGGTCGGCACCGACGCCGAGCACACCGCCGCGCTCGTGGCGAAGTCGTTCTTCACCTCCCCGGCGGTCGCGGCGGTCGCCACGAACGCGAACTGGTACGACGCCCTCACCGGCGGCGCGATGGTCGGCCGGGCCGGCGGGCCGCTGCTGATCAGCTCGCCGAACGCGTTGCACGCGCGGCCCGCGCAGTACCTCGCGGACTGCTCGGCGAGCATCGAGGAGGGCATCGTCCTGGGCGGCCCGCTGGCGATGCCCGCGACGCTGATCCATGTCGTGGGCGACAACGTCACCGACGCCGGGAACTGGGACCCCACCGAGACCACGGCGTCCAGCCCGCACCCGGCCGGGACCCGGACGGTCACGGCGGCCGGCCGGTACGCCGCGTTCGCCCGTCCCACCTTCGAACCGTCCCGGGTCGCCGGCCGATAGCGGGGACATCCTCCTCGCGGGCGTCAGCCGACGTGGACCAGCGGGCGGCGCTCCGGGTCGGGTTCGGCCTCGCGCAGGACCTCCCGGGTGACCGGGGCGATCTCGCCGTCGCCGAGGAACAGGAAGCGCAGCAGGTACACGACCGGGTTGCCCTCGGTCCAGTTGAAGTAGATGTGGGGCAGGTCGCCGGTCTCGTCGCGCAGGTGCAGCAGCAGGGCGGCGATCGCGTTGGCGATGGTCGGACCGCTCACTCTCAGGATGCGGTACCCGAAGCGTTCCTCGCCGGTGACGTGCAGCGCCGCTTCGAAGTCGGACGGGTCGGCGACGGTCACCTCGAGGAACAGCGGCCAGGACCGGGCCGGGATGTGGTTGTGCTTGCGCTGCTCGAACTCCTTGTCCCGGTACTCGGCCTCGTCGCGGGCGTCGGGCTCGTTGGCGATGATGCGGATCTCGCCCTCCTCGGCCGCCTCCTCGACGAAGCGCCGCGCGAGCGGGTCGAGCCGGACCTCGGTGACCCGCAGCTCGGTGACGCGCAGGATGCGCGACAGCAGCGACGTGGCCACGATCGCGAGGATGAACAGCGAGGCGATCTTGACGCCGTCAGGGCGTTCGATGACGTTGTCGACGGTGGTGTACGCGAAGACGGCCGTGACGACGGCGAAGGCGACCGCCGTCCTGCGGTGCCCGCGCCGGCGGGCCGACATGGTGACCGCGACCGCGGCCGAGGTGATCAGGACGAGGACGCCGGTGGCGTAGGCGCCGCCCTGGGCGTTCACGTCGGCGGCGAAGACGACGGTGATGAGGAACGCGATCAGGGTGAACACGATGACGAGGGGGCGCACCGCCCGGGTCCACCTGGGCGCCATGCCGTAGCGCGGCAGGTACTGCGGCACCAGGTTCAGCAGGCCGGCCATCGCCGACGCGCCGGCGAACCACAGGATGAGCACGGTGCTGATGTCGTACACGGTGCCGAAGCCGTTGCCGAGGTACGAGTGGGCCAGGTACGCCAGGGCCCGCCCGTAGGCCCTGCCGCCCTCCTCGAACTCGGACTGCGGGATGAGCAGCGTGGTGACGAAGCTGCTGGCCACCAGGAACACGCTCATGATCACGGCGGCGGTGGTCAGGAGCCGGTGCGCGCCGCGGATCCGGGCGCGGGGCTCCTCCGGGTCGTCGCCGGGGTCCCCCTTGACCAGCGGCATGACCGCGACGCCGGTCTCGAACCCGGACAGGCCGAGCGCGAGCTTCGGGAAGACGAGCAGCGCCACCAGCACGATGCCGAAGACGTCCGGATGTTCGGTGCTCAGCAGCGCCCGCCAGTCGGCGACCACGTGCGGGTGCGCGGCGACGTGCTGCAGGGCGACCGCGACGACCACCGCGTTCAGCGTCAGGTACACCACGACGATCCCGACCGCGATCCCGATCGCCTCCTTGAAACCGCGCAGGAACACGGCACCGAGCAGGGCGATCAGGACCAGCGTCACGACCACCTGCTCGCCGTGCAGGCTCCGCGGAAGGTACGGGTTCTCCAGCACGTGGGCGGTCGCGTCGGCGGCGGACAGCGTGATGGTAATGATGAAGTCGGTGGCGGCGAAACCCAGCAGCGCCAGGACGAACAGCTTGCCGGTCCACCGGGGCAGGATCCGCTCCAGCATGGCGATGGAGCCCTGCCCGTGCGGGCTCTCCCGGGCGACCCGCCGGTAGACGGGCAGCGCGCCGAGCAGCGTCAGCAGCACCAGGATCAGGGTGGCCAGGGGCGAGACCGCGCCCGCGGCGAGCGCGGCGATGCCCGGCTGGTAGCCCAGCGTGGAGAAGTAGTCCAGGCCGGTCAGGCACATCACCTGCCACCACGGCCGCTGGTGCGCGGGGTGCGGCCTGGCGTGCGGGCCGCCACCGGACTGCTCGGCGTTGAGGTCCTCCAGCAACCACCCACGGAGCCCGCGCCGGGACGTCTGCTGTCGCGCGGGCCGCCGCACCGAGGTTCCCTCCGCCTGCACCACCGAGGTTCCCTCCGCCGTCGACGCCTGCCGGATCCATCGTCACCCGGTGCCGATCGGTTGGCGCGCCCGGCGGCGTTAAGAACGCGACAAGATCCGCGATGCCGCCGCGCCGCGTCAGTCCCCGCCGTGGTCGGCGTCGCGGGACAGCAGGTCGGCGATCGACTCGCGGCGCACCAGGGTGCGGGCGTGCCCGCCGGCGACGGCGATCAGCGGCGGCCGGCCGACGAGGTGGTAGTTGCAGGCCCGGGAGTGGTGGTAGGCGCCGGTGCCGGCGACCGCGAGGAGGTCGCCCGGGCGCACGTCGGCGGGCAGCCGCAGGGCGGGCACGACCACGTCGTCGACGTCGTTGTGCCGCCCGACGACGGTCGCCGGCGCCAGACCGGCCCGGCCGGCCCGGCCGATGAGCGCGGCGGTGTGGGCGCCCCCGCACAACGCCGCGGACGGGCAGTCGGACATGCCGCCGTCGACGGCGACGACCCGGCGGCCGTCCTGGCCGCGGACCACCGACATGACGCGGTACAGGGTGAGCCCGGCGCGGGCCACGACGGCCCGTCCCGGCGACACGGTCAGCGCGGGCTCGGCGAGCCGGTGCCGGCCGAGCTCGAGGCGCAGGACCGCGCGGATGCGGGAGGCGAACGCGTCGAGGGCGAAGCCGAGGTCGGCGCCGCGGTAGGCGACCGCGTGCCCGCCGCCGAGGTTGACCTGTGCCACGCCCACGCCGTGGCGGGCGTGCGTCGCGGCGCAGAACTCGACGACGCGGCGCACCTCCCGCTCGTACACGCTGAACCGGCCGACCTGATGCCCGACCGAACAGTCGAACCCGGCGAGCCGCAGGCCCCGCTGCCCGGCGATGCGGGCGACCGCGGTCTCGGCCTCACCGGTGCCGATCCGGAGACCGAACCGGTGGTCGGAGCCGCCGGCCGGCTCCGGTCCGGCGAGCACCCGCAGCAGCACCCGCTGCCCGGCCGGTGCGGACGCGGCGAGCCGGGTGATCTCCGACAGGGACTCCACGACGATCGTGCCGACCCCGGCGGCGTAGGCGGCGTCGAGGTCCTCCGGGGTCTTGGCGCTGCCGTACAGCACGACCCGGTCCATCGGGAAGCCCGCCGCCCGCGCGACCCGCAGCTCACCGGCGGAGCCGGCGTACAGGCCCAGGCCTTCCTCGGCGATCCACCGGGCGACGCCGACACTGAGCAGGGCCTTGGCGGTGTAGGCGACCCGTGCGGTGCCGAAGGCGGCGAGGTACTGCCGGCAGCGCAGCCGCACGTCGGCCTCGTCGACGACGTAGGCCGGCGCGCCGTGGGCGGCGGCGAGCCCGGTCAGGCCGACGCCGCCGACGACGAGGTCGCCGTCGCCGGCCCAGCGCGCGCCGGCCGGCCAGACGCCGCCGTCGAGCGACGCCCGCAACGACGCCCGCAACGACGGGATGATCTCGGCGAGGGTCATCGTCCTGCCCTCCGCGGCGGGCGGTGGCGGCGGGCCGCGTGCGGCACAGGGGTCAGGTCCGCCCGGCGGACGACGAGGTGGGTGGTCATGGCTCCACGCTGGCACCGCGGGCCGGGCGGGCCAAGGGGTCCATACGCGATCCCTACGCGCCTTGACGGTTCCGATACGCGCGGCGCCCGTCAGGGCTGGAAGCGGTAGCCCATGCCGGGTTCGGTGAGCAGGTGCCGCGGCCGGGCGGGGTCGTCCTCGAGCTTGCGGCGCAGCTGCGCGACGAACTGGCGCAGGTAGTGGACCTCGTTGACGTACGTGGGGCCCCACACGTGCCGGAGCAGCTCCCGGTGGCCGATGAGCCGGCCCGGGTGGTGCGCGAGGAGGTCCAGGAGCCGCCATTCGGTGCGGGTCAGGTGCCGGCGTTCCCCGTCGTCGCGGCGGGCGTCGAGGGTGGTCAGGTCGACGGTGTACCGGCCGATGCGGACCTGGGCCACGTCGTCGGCGGTGCCGTGGCGGCGGGTGACCGCGCGGAGCCGGGCGAGGAACTCGCCGATGTCGAAGGGTTTGGTGACGTGGTCGTCGGCGCCGGCGTCGAGGGCGTCGATCTTGTCGGTGCTGCCGCGCCGGCCGGACAGCACGATGACCGGCACCGGCGTCCACGCGCGCAGCGCCCGGATGACCTCGACACCGTCGATGTCGGGCAGGCCGAGGTCGAGCACGACGACGTCGGGATGTTCGGTCTCCACGGCGGTGATCGCGTGGGTACCGTCGGCGGCGGTGACGACGTCGTAGTGGCGGGCCTGCAGGTTGATCCGCAGGGCACGCACGATCTGGGGCTCGTCGTCGACGATGAGGACGCGGGTCATGTGCTGCCTTCCGCCGGGCCGCGCGCGTGAGGGAACTCGTCGATGTGCCGGAGCAGCGCGGCATCGGCCTGCTCGTCGAGGTCCGCGGTGCGCAGGGTGAGGGTCATGGTGAGTCCGCCGCCGGGGGTGTGTTCGGGTTCGAGGTGGCCGTGCATGGCTTCGGCGAGGCCGCGGGAGAGGGCGAGGCCGAGTCCGACGCCGGTGGTGTTGTCGTGGTCGCCGAGGCGTTGGAAGGGTTGGAAGATGCGGTCGTGGTCGGTGGTGGGGATGCCGGGTCCGTGGTCGATGACGCGGATTTGGACGTGGCCGGCGTGTGTGCTGGCGGTGATGAGGGGTGGTTGTCCGGTGGGGCTGTGGCGCAGGGCGTTGGCGAGGAGGTTGACGATGATGCGTTCCAGCAGGGCCGGGTCGGCGTGCGCGTCGGGCAGGTCGTCGGGGATGTTGACGCGGACGCCGTCGGCGGGGTCGCCGAGGTCGGCGATGCTGTTGGTGACGGCGTCGGCGACGTTGAGCTGCTGCGGGTGCATGCCGAGGGCGCCGGCTTGCAGGCGGCTCATGTCGAGGAGGTTGTCGACGAGGCGGTTGAGCCGGTCGAGGGATTCTTCGGCGGTGGCGAGGAGTTCGTCGCGGTCGTCGGTGGTGAATTCGACGTCGTGGCTGCGGAGGCTGCCGACGGCGGCTTTGGCGGAGGCGAGTGGGGTGCGTAGGTCGTGGCTGACGGCGGACAGCAGGGCGGTGCGGACTTTGTCGATTTCGGTGAGGTTGCGGGCTTCGGCGGCTTGTTCGGTGAGTTGTTGCTGGCGTAGTGCGATGGCGGCGTGTGCGGCGAACGCTTCGATGAGGCGCCGGTCGGCGGCGGCCAGGGTCGGGCCGCGCAGCACCAGGGACAGTTCCTCGTCGATCGGGACCTCGCTCTCCCCGTCGGCGGGCGACGCGCACGGCCGGCCGCCGGCGTTCGCGGCGACCCGCCACGCGCCGGTGTCACGGTCCTCGTCGGTGTCCCGCTGCAGCAGGGTCACGCTGGTCAGGCCGAACGACTCACGGACCCGTTCGAGAAGGGCCGGCAACGGCCGGTCGCCGTGCAGGACACTCCCGGCCAGGGTCGACAGGGTCTGCGCCTCCGTGCGCGCCGCGGCCGCCTCCCTGGTACGCCTGGCCGCGAGGTCGACGACCGTGGACACCGCGACGGCCACCAGGACGAACGCCAGCAACGCGAACAGGTTCTCCCGCTCGGCGACGGTGAAGCGGTGCAGCGGCGGGGTGAAGAAGTAGTTCAGCAGCAGGAAGCTGCCGACGGCGGCGAGCAGCGCGGGCCACAGCCCGCCGGTGAGCGCGACGGCGACGGTCAGGATGAGGAACGCGAGGATGTC